>JANPCO010000001.1:0-22046 GCA_031430995.1 Sphingomonadales bacterium
GGACACCGTCGAATTCCGGGGACACAATACTAATTACAAGGTGCTATTCCTGTTTGTTATCAGACATCAGCTTTGAATGGCAATATCCTGTGGACTGTCAATTATCCTTATCACAGACAGTCCACACCCCCTGTTACCCCACTTTATCTATCTCCAATCTTGCTCCAAAGACGCAGTCACAACTGCAGGAGTAAGCCCCCGTGACGCAACATCTTGAGACACTCGCCGTTCATGCAGGGACGGAGCCTGATCCGACCACCAAAGCCCGGATTACGCCGATTTATCAGACGGCGTCTTATGTGTTTGATGATGTTGATCATGCGGCCAGCCTGTTTAATCTGGAGGCGTTTGGGAATATCTACACGCGCCTGATGAACCCGACCACTGGTGCGCTGGAAGGTAAGATTGCCGCGCTGGAGGGCGGCGTTGCGGCACTGGCGACCGCATCGGGCCATGCTGCGCAGTTCTTGGCGTTTCACACTTTGATGGAGCCGGGCTGCCATATTGTCGCGTCGCGCAAGCTGTACGGTGGGTCGCTGACGCAGATTGGCCATAGTTTCAAGAAAATGGGCTGGCAGTCCACGTTCGTTGATGCGGACGATGTTGCCGCGGTTGCAGCCGCGATTACGCCGGAAACGCGGGCTGTATTCATCGAAAGCCTCGCCAATCCAGGCGGCGTTGTGCAGGATATTCAAGCCATCGCAGACGTCGCGCACGCGGCGGGCATTCCGCTGATCGTCGACAATACTATGGCCACGCCTGCGCTGTGTCGTCCGATTGAACACGGGGCCGATATTGTCGTCCATTCCGCCACCAAGTTTTTGGGCGGCCACGGCAACAGCATTGGCGGATTGATTGTGGACGCTGGGAAGTTTGATTGGGCGGCGTCCGATAAATTCCCCGCGCTGTCGCAGCCCTGCCCTTCATATCACGGCAAAATCTTTACAGAAAGTTTCGGCAATCTGGCCTTCATCCTTGCCTGCCGCACGCAGGGCATGCGCGATCTGGGGCCGACTCTTTCGCCATTTAACGCGTTCCAGATCCTGACGGGCATGGAAACGCTGATGCTGCGGATGGAGCGGCACTGCACCAATGCGATGGCCGTCGCGGCTTGGTTGCAGGCGCACCCTGCGGTATCATGGGTGTCTTACGCCGGGCTTCCCGACAACCAGTATCACGCGCTGGCAAACCGCTATCTGGGTGGGCGTGCGGGAGCAGTGTTCACCTTTGGCCTGAAAGGCGGATATGATGCTGGGATCGCGCTGGTTTCAAAGGTCAAACTGTTCAGCCACCTTGCCAATATCGGCGATACCCGCTCGCTCATCATCCATCCCAGTTCAACCACGCACCGCCAACTGGATGAGGCGGGCCAGATCAGCGCAGGCGCCGGACCGGATGTTGTGCGCATTTCGGTGGGCATTGAACATGTGGATGATATCATTGCCGATCTTGAACAAGCACTGGCGAGTTAACTTCACAACATATCTGATCAGAAAAGAGCACCGCAATGACAACAACTTATGACGCAGACTTAAAGCTATTCATCAACGGCAGCTGGCGGCTGGGCGAAGGGCGTGATGCTCATGCCGTCGTCAACCCTGCAACTGGCCAGACCATTGCTGAACAGCCGCTGGCAACAGAAGCTGACTTGCAAGAGGCACTGGCCGCATCGCAAAAGGGGTTTGACCTGTGGCGGCACATGGACGTGAATGAACGCGCCGCGATCCTCCACAAAGCGGCAGACCTGATCCGCGAACGGGCAGACCATATCGCGACGTTGCTGACCCTGGAACAGGGTAAACCCATCGGCGAGGCGCGCGGCGAAGTTGTGTCCAGCGCGGCCATGTTTGATTATTTTGGTGAAGAGGCCAAGCGAAGCTACGGTCGCGTGCTTGTGCGCCCCAGCGGTCAGCGCGCGATGGTTATCAAGCAACCCGTGGGCCCCGTGGCGTCCTTCACGCCTTGGAATTTCCCGGTCTATCTCATGTCAAAAAAGCTGGCGGCGGCCTTGGCAGCAGGATGTTCTGTCATTGCCAAGCCGCCGGAGGAAACACCGGGCTGCACGAGCGCGCTGATGGCGTGCGTGATTGATGCGGGCGTTCCTGCAGGCGTGGCGCAACTCGTTTACGGCGTGCCTGATCTGGTCAGCCGCACGCTGATTGCATCGCCCACCATCCGCAAGGTCAGCTTCACGGGGTCTGTTCCCGTAGGCAAACATCTGATGCGGCTGTGCGCAGACGGGGTGAAGCGGATGACGATGGAACTGGGCGGCCACGCGCCGGTGCTGATTTTTGACGACTGCGATTTTGAAAAGACGATGGACATGGTCGTGCCGCAGAAGTTCCGCAACGCGGGCCAAGTGTGCGTTTCCCCCACGCGCTTTTACGTGCAGGCAGGCATTTATGATCGCTTTGTCACTGGCTTTACGGAGCGGATGAAGGGATATCCTGTGGGCGACGGTATGGACGCGTCCGTGAAAATGGGGCCGCTCGCCAACCCCCGCCGCCCCACCGCGATTGGCGCGCTAGTCGCTGATGCTGTCGCAAAAGGCGCGACGCTTAATTCGGGCGGGGAAGCGTATGGCGACGGCTTTTTCTTCCAGCCAACACTGCTTTCCGATGTGCCGCTGAATGCGGACATCATGTCGAACGAACCGTTCGGGCCTGTTGCGGTGACGCGCCCGTTTGAGACACTGGATGAGGTATTGGAACAGGCCAACCGCTTGCCATTCGGACTGGCGTCTTACGCCTTCACCACCAATCTCCACACGGCAAATGCTGTTGCTGACGGGCTGGATAGCGGAATGGTTGGCATCAACACCTTCTCGCTCAGCACTCATGATGCGCCGTTTGGGGGCGTAAAGGAATCCGGCTTCGGCAGCGAAGGCGGGCCAGAGGGGCTGGACGGATATTATGTGACCAAGGCAGTGCATCAGGCGTGAGGGGGTATGTGTTCAAAACCGCTCAGACATCTCAATCCGCTCAGGCTGAGCTTGACGAAGCCTTGTTTGGAAACGCCCACCTTGGCTTCGTCAAGCTCAGCCTGAGCGGAGAGAGGGGCCAATGCGACGGTGGAGTGTCTCGACCTCGCTCGACTCGAACGGGTTGGCTGAGCGCGATACTAATCGCCGTGACTGCGCCTGCCGCATCCCCCGCCGCAGCCGAATCCGCACCCGTAATGGTCGAGCTGCCCACAGGTTCCGAACTTGCCACTTGGACGCTGGCAGCCGAAAAGCCGAGCCACAAAACGCCTGTGATTTTCCTCCATGGCGGCCCCGGCATGTATACGACTGAAGGCGCAAAGGCGAAGGGCGCGGCATTCCGTGCGGCGGGCTTCACCACCATTTATTTCGATCAGGCAGGGGGCGGCAAATCAAAGGCTATTCCCGCAGCAGGCTATACCGTCGAACGCGCCGTTGCCGATGTTGAGGCTCTGCGTGAAGTTCTCGGTTATGACCGCGTCATTCTGTGGGGCAGTTCTTACGGAGCCAGCTTGGCCACGCTCTATGCCAGCCGCTTTCCCGCGCGCACGGCTGGCGTCATCCTTACATCCCCCGGATCATACCCCGGTACCAATCCCAAGCGCGATTACAGCATCACTAACCGCGACAAAGTGAAGATTGGCAAAGAACTGAGCGCTGCTGTGCGCCAGATCGACAGCAAAGGCGCTGCGGCGGAGGCCAGTCTGCCCCAGTCGAAGGTCAACCCGCTGTTCGATGCGCTGGTCAACGATGACTTGATGGGCGGCATGGTCTGCAAAGGTGCTGCCCTTAAACCGCCCCTGCCGGGCACCGGCGGCAACGTTTACGGCAACCGCCTGATCGACAAAAGCCTGGACGCTGTGAAGTTCAAGCCAGCTGGCCCCTTTAAACTCCCCGCCCTTGTCGTGCGCGGTTCGTGTGACTTCATGCCACTCGCCAATGCAGAACGGCTTGCGGCGCTGTTTGGCACCGATGTGATCACAATCCCCGGCACTGGCCACAGCCTGATCGAAAACCCCGCCGCGCTGGAAGCTACCTTCAACGGCTTCGCACGCGGGGCGCTGGCGGGGGTGGAGTAAGCAATTCTGCCGCCACAGAACCTGTCGATTTAGGCGTGACCGTTCGTCCTGAGGAGAGACTGAGACCCTGAGCTTGTCGAAGGGCGAAGGCTCGTCTCGAAGGATGGATGGTGGTTCGAGACGAGCCTTCGACAAGCTTAGTCTCTCCTCACTATGAACGGATTTGGTGAACCTAAACTCGACACGATCCAACCAACATGTCGCGGAAATATCGTCAGCTATTTCGTCGGCGCTGCGGCAACTGGAAGTGTTGCTTGCGTCGCTGGCGGAGGCGTCAAAGTCACAGTTGGCAGCACCACTGCGGGCCGTGCGATGGCGTAGGGCAAATCTTCATCCAAAAATGATTTGACCGTTGTGCCGGATGGTATTTCCGCACTGGTGCCAGTCACGAAAAATCCGGCGATAGGCAGCGCAATCACGGCCCCAACAACTCCTGCAGTTCCAGCAGAGCCGGCATCATCAAAAGAACCGCTAAGCCGGACCTGGCGCTCACCCGCGCGAAGATAAAGTGCACGCGCAGACAGGCGCCCCCGTTTGCCCCACATGCCCTTATTCTTGATTGCGGTTACCTCACCGACCGCTCTGCTTCCCGCAGGGATGATGACAGCATTTTCAACAATAATAGCTTCGGCAACTTCCATCTGGAACCGGTCACCAACTTTCAATTTCTTTTTCTTCGTTGTCAGTGTGTCAAGCGTCCGGAGTGAAATGGCTGTTCCGGCCTTAAGGAAAGTCTGGGCGGGAAGAGCAATTGCCGCAATGACTGGGGCAGTTGCCGGTGCAGCCTGAACTGGCAATGTTGTCACAGCGACTGGCGCAGGTGCCACTGGTGTTGCGACAATGGCAGAGGACTGGGCATTAACCGACGTAGCGGTCACGCAGGCTAAAGCGAACGAACTGGAATAACGAAGATATGACATTGTGACCCCCTAATGTTGCAACAGTATCGATATGGGCAATTACGCGGCAGAGCAATCAGCAAATTGAGCCCGACCGTTCCCAATCATCCCCGCACGCTACCGAAAAGAAAAAGGTTCATGCGCCCTATTGCCGAGCCAGCCACTCCATCACACCGGCCTTGATCCGCGGCGCGTCGGCAATGCGCGTTTTGATGCGCGCGATGACGCCGTCAAGCGGCTTGCGCGAAGCAGGGGTCAGGTTTGCTTTGGCGTAAGCATCCAGCTTGGCGACCATCGCAGGGTCAACAGACTGACCTGCCAATTGTCCGACATATTCTGACCGCGACGCGACATCGACCAGCCCTTCCACCGCCTTCAAATTCGCCAGTGCAAAGTCAACGGTCATGTCAGGATGTTCAGCCGCAACGGACGAAACGATCTCTGCACTCACCGTTGCCCCAGGCTCAGGCGTCAGTGCCACGTTCAGTGCGGCCATCGCCAACGCCTTATCCTTTGTCGCGCCAAGCAGCCGGTACATCGTTGATTTCACAACTTGCCCGTCCGCCTTTTGCCCCATCGTGCGCATCTTATCCCACACAGGCTTATCTGCGTTAAACGCAATGATGCGCAGCCATGTTGTGCGCAGTGGTCCGTCAAGCGCCGTCTTATCGGTATCAAGTGCGGCAAATAACCGCTTTGCCTCTGCCACCACGGCCTGATCGCCCATGCCGCCCAGCGTCGTGATAAGCGTCGACCGCAGGTTGGAATCAAGCAGGGCTTCACCCGGCACGGGCTTCATCCCCAGCTTTTGCAGCACCCCGCCAAAGCGCTTGGCCGTCAGAGCAGCAATGCGCGCTTGGGTTGCGGGGTCATCCTTGAACCGATCATAAAGTGAATTGTGCGTATCGACCACATCCTCAATCACCCGCTGGCTGGCCGTCGCTGGCACAGCCGATGCCAAATCTAGCCCAGGTGCCATCGATTGATAGTCTGCGACACCAAGCGCGTTGCTGTCATTGAGCAGACCCAGTTGATCAATCGGCGCTATCTGCGCAAAGTCGCGTTGCAGCGCGGATTTCATTTCTGGGGTGTAAAGCACGCGGTAATATCCGCTTTGCCCTGCGTTCACAACGACTGCGCCGCATCCGGGAACTGTGAGTGCACCTTTCCCGCCGCTCACAATCGTTCGCGCTGTCGCGCCGCCAATAGTTTGCGCAATAACTGGCACATTCCAGCGGAGCGGCTTTGCGTCTGCCCGCGCTTTGGCGTCGCGCGAGAATTCGCCTTGCACGAACGTCAGGCGCGTCGCCCCGCCAGTGCACGCGGCACTGGTCACTTTGATCATCGGAATGCCCGGCTTTTTCGTGAAATCATGGGCAATCGCGACGAGGCCCTTTGCCCCTGCCGCTTCAACTGTGTTCCAGAGGTCATCAGTCTTCGTATTCCCATACGCATGTTTTTTCATGTACGCTCTAATGCCGTCGCGCCACACATCTTCACCGGCAAATCCTTCCAGCATGGTGATGACGGCTTCACCTTTTGAATAGGTGATTGTGTCAAATGCCTGGCTGGTCTGTTCGACGGTCTTGATCGTCTGGATAACAGGGTGCGTTGTCTTGAACGCGTCCAGCCCCATGGCCCCTTCGCGGCCGCCGACCCGGTCTAGCTCAGCCTGCCATGTGGGGTTAAACTTTGCCGTCGCTTTGCTCTCCATCCAGCTGGCAAAGCCTTCATTCAGCCATAAATCATCCCACCACTGCATGGTCACAAGATTGCCGAACCACTGGTGCGCAATTTCATGTGCGTCCGTTTGATAAATCCGTTGCATGCCCCGCGCGCTGGTAATTTTCGGATCAAGCAACAGCACGCGTTCAAAGGTGAAGATTGCGCCCCAATTTTCCATTGCACTGAAAAACTGGCTCTGCCCCGGCCCTGCGACATTATCGAGTTTGGGCAAAGGATAAGGCACGCCGAAATAATCGTTGTAATAATTGACGATCTCCGCCGACGCATTGAGCGCATAGCGGCCCTTTTCGCCGTTGCCTTTGCCGACAATTACCCCGACTTCGGTGGGGCCAACTTGCTTGGTAATACGGTCAAATTCGCCAAGCCCAAAGAAGAGCAAATAAGTCGACATTTTCGGGGTTCGAGCGAACGTCACTGTGCTCATCCCGTCCTTGGCATCGACGCGGCTGGATATTGGCATATTACTCACTGCCATTTGCGCGGTTGGTACCACCGCTGTCATGTCAAACGTGGCTTTGTAATTGGGTTCATCCCAACTCGGCACAAACCGCCGCGCATCCGGGGCCTCGAACTGGGTAAACAGCGCGCGTTTATCTGCGCCCGTCGGGTCTGTGTAATCAAGCGCGAACATGCCGGATGCCTGAGCGTTTATCTTGCCGGAATAGGCTGCTTTCACTTGATATTTACCAGGCTTCAACGCCGTTGGCACGGTGAACGATACAGTTTGTGCTTTTTCATCCATGGTAACGACAGCCGCTTGCGCAACGTCGCCGACTTTACGAATCGACACATTTGCAAACGCCAAGTCCGCCGCGTTGACGGTAATAACCGACGTCGGTTTCATCACATCGATGTCAATCACAGCCTCTGCCGCAAAGGTGAGCTTTGCCGCATCAGGCGTGAAGCGGATGCTGTAGTGGTTTGGTTTGGCCGTGCGCGGCAATTGCGTCGTGATGAGAGCAGCAGGTGCAGCCAAAGCTTGCGTGACCGAAAGCGCAGCGAATGACGCTGCGCCCAAAAGAGCCAAAAATGTCTTACGCGCCATAACAGCAATCCTCGCCAATAAATTGATAGGTTGATGCCAGCTGCTATCCGTGGCTTAGTTATTGCGGTCAACTGGTGTTTCAACGAACATCAGCGGAGCCGCACCAGAACGCTCAACTAGAATAATAGTCCGGAGAGAGAAGCCATGTCATCCCCTACCCTGCCCACCGATATTGCAACGGCCCTCGTTGATCCGAAAGCTTATGGGCAGTGGGAAGGACTTCATGACAAATTCACCTGGGCGCGGGCCAACATGCCACTCGGCATGGTCGAAACGCCCACGATCACTCCATTCTGGGCCGTGACCCGACATGCCGACATATTGGAGATCAGTCGCAACAATAAACTGTTCGCCAATGCTGTCCGGTCCCCCACGCTGATTGACCGCGCGGGTGAGCAACTCGTCCACGCCATCACGCCGAACAATGACGGACATCTGATACGATCCCTTGTGCAAATGGATGCGCCAGATCATATGAAATACCGGCTGCTGACCCAAAGCTGGTTCATGCCTAAGAATCTGCGCACCATCGAAGCGCGCATTCGTGAAATCGCAAAAGATACAGTCGACAAGATGCTGGCCATGGCAGGCGAAGACGGCATCGGAGAATGTGACTTTGCCAAGGAAGTAGCAGCCGGATACCCGCTTCATGTCGTGATGAGCATCCTGGGCGTCCCGCCAGAGGACGAGCCGCGGATGCTGATGCTGACGCAGCAACTTTTTGGCCCAACAGACCCTGAAATTAACCGGTCTCGGGAAGCCATTTCCAGCCCGGAACAGGCCATCCAGATGCTGCAATTCATTATCGCGGACTTTGAGGCTTATTTCAGTGCCATCACCGCAGACCGCCGCGCCAGTCCCCGCGATGACCTGGCCACTGTTATCGCCACAGGCATGGTCAACGGTGAACCCATTCCGGACCGGGAAGCCAACGGATATTATATGATCGTCGCCACCGCAGGCCATGACACAACCTCAGCCTCCACTGCCGGTGCGATTATGGAGCTGGCGAAAAACCCAGCATTGTTCGCGCGCTACCGCGACGGAACAGCTGATACAGCGGGCCTAATCGAAGAGGCGATCCGCTGGACCACGCCGGTGCAGCATTTCATGCGAACTGCAACTGAGGATACGGTTCTGAGCGGGCAAAACATCAGCAAAGGCGATTGGTTCATGCTCTGTTATGCGAGCGCCAACCGCGACGAAGCTGTGTTTGAAGATCCCTTCACCTTCAATCCGGATCGCATCGCCAACACGCAAGTGGCGTTCGGATACGGCGGACATGTGTGCCTGGGCCAGCATCTTGCCCGCATGGAGATGCGGATATTGATGGAAGAATTGCTGCCGCGCCTCAAATCACTTGAGCTTGCAGGTGAACCAGCGCGAGTGGAATCGACCTTCGTTGGCGGGCTCAAACGGCTGCCGATCCGGTTTGAGATTGCCTAACATACTGTTCCAAAAGCTGGAAAAAATTGCGCTTGGTTTCCCCGAACCGATGGTCATAAATTGACGTTCAACTCTCACGCGTAACAGGAGATTCGCAATGCCCGTCTGGTTCACGACTGCCCTTCCCGAAATAATTGGCGTTGCCAAAATGATTGCGGGCGCCCTTATCGCGTTCCTCCTTGGTCGCTGGGTCATTCACAAGATGGTGGCGTGGACGCAAGCGGCGCTGGAAAAACGCGCCTTTGATCCGACACTCGCCCGGTACGTGGTTTCGCTCACGTCCATTGTCCTCAACATTTTCATGATCATTGGCATCCTGTCGATCTTCGGGATTGAAACGACGTCATTTGCAGCCCTTATTGCAGCGATGGGCCTGGCGATTGGCGCTGCCTGGTCGGGGATGCTGTCCAACTTTGCCGCTGGCGTGTTCCTTATATTGTTCAAGCCGTTCAAAGTCGGTGACTTCGTCAGCGCAGGCGGCACCACAGGCACCATCAAGGAAATCGGGATGTTTGCATCCACTGTTGCGACACTCGACAATGTATTCACTGTAATTGGCAACGGAAAAATCGCGGGTGACACGATCCAGAATTTTTCAACTTATGAATTTCGCGCGGTCGATCTTCGCGCCCAAATCGCGCACGGTGTGTCGCCAAAGGAAGCCATGGTGCTGCTTGCACCTGCCATTGCTGCCATCCCGAACCTAGTCGCAGAACCCAAGCCAACGATTGATATTTTGGAATTTAACGAACGCGGCACGATGCTGGTCGTGCGCCCGTTTTGCCACAATGATCATTACTGGCAGGTCTATTTTGATACCAACCGCGTCATTGCCGAAACATTGTCAGGCGCAGGTTATCCCGTTCCGTCAAGCTTTCAAACCGAATATGAATATCAGATGGGGGCCGCGCCAAAAGCCAAGTGACGCCTAGCCCGCTGGCGGAAAGAAATGCGCTGCAATGTCAGCGGCGATACGCGCAGGCCTATGGGTCTGCGCGTCAACGCAGCACCAGCTGGATTTCACTTCAGCCAGAACCTCTTCACCGCGTTTGATGATGGTTTCATAAAATGCCCGCGCGCCGTGAATGCGTTCCAGCATGACAGTGGCAATCACTTCGTCATCAAGAAACGCAGGCTTCCGGTATGTAATTTCATGTTTCAGCGCGACCCATAGATGCTGCGCCACAGCCTCAGCTGGCGCAAGCTTTTGCCAATGCGCCACCACTGCATCCTGAACCCAAGTCAGATAGCGCGCATTGTTCACATGGCCCATAAAATCAATATCGGTGGGCAGGATGCCGATTGGGAAGAAGTGCGGGTGTGCTGTCGTCATACGGTCTAGATAAGCATCAATCATGGCAATTGCGAGACTATGTTTGACTTGAGTCACTTAAATCGGCTGCGATCCCGTTGCAGTTCATCCCGATTTTGCTTCGCGGGCAAGGCAGGCAATGGCGTCAAGGCCACCAGATTATTCGGATAGACGCGGTGCGGCTTGCGAAGATCAGTCAGTTCCTCTGCCGGAACAGCCTTGCTGTAGAGAAAACCTTGGACCTCAAGGCAGCCTGCCTGCCGCAAATGTTCGACTTGCTCACTGCGTTCGACACCTTCTGCGGTGGTCGTCATGCCCAAGCTCTGGGCAAGGCTGACCACCGACCGGACAATAGCACGGCATTCTTCGCGGCTGTCAATTTCGCTGACAAAGCAGCGGTCAATCTTGATTTTGTCAAACGGAAAGCTGCGCAGATAATTGAGCGACGAATATCCAGTGCCAAAATCATCCAGCGCAATTTTGACGCCTAGGCCGCGCATCCGGTGAAGCGTTTCCCGATTGGTTTCGCTATCATGCATCAGGACAGTTTCTGTAATTTCCAGGCAGACACGCGCCGGGTCCACACCGCTACTGGCCAGGCTATTCACCATCGTTGAAATCAATGTTCCACTGCGCATTTGAGCAGGCGAGAGGTTGATCGATACAGTCAAATGATCATTCCAGGTCGCCAGATCGTCCAGCGCTTTACGGATCACCCATTCCCCCACCTGAATGATCAGGCCACTGTCTTCGGCGATGGGAATGAAATCATTGGGCATTACTGTTCCGCGTTCGGGGTGTTGCCAGCGGATGAGGGCTTCGTAGCCAGTGATGCCTTCGGTGGTAGCGTTGATGATGGGCTGATAGTGAAGGCAAAGTTCATTATTTGCCATGGCACTGCGCAGGTCAATTTCCAGCAAACGCCGAGATTTGGCTTGTTCATCCATCCCCGCTTCGAACCGCGCTGCACGCCCACGGCCCTCTGATTTTGCCGCGTAAAGCGCAAGGTCTGCGTTCTGGAGCAAAGTTTCGCCGTTCATTCCGTCACTGGGCGCACAGGCAATTCCGATACTGACGCCTGTGATCACATCATGCCCGTCGAGGGAGAATGGCTGGCTCAATGCCTCAACCACGTGAGCCGCAATCTCATCAATCATGCAGATATTTTCCGGGGCGACCATGATGGCAAACTCATCACCCCCTAATCTGGCGATTAAATCGCTTTCTGAAACGCACGCTTCCAATCGGCGTGCGACAGCCTGCAACAATTCGTCGCCAACTGGATGACCCAGCGTGTCATTGATCGATTTGAAATTATCAAGATCAAGATACATCAAGCCAATGGAGCGACAGCCGCGGTTGAACGCGCGGTAAAGGCTTTCGTTGAACAAAAAGCGGTTTGGCAAGTCAGTCAGCCCGTCATAATGGGCCATATAGCTGACCTTTTGTTCGGCCTGGCGCTGTGTCGTTATGTCAGTAACGACGCCGCGATATCTGCAAAAATCACCTTTCACAGGCCGTGCGTTGATGGACCACCAGCGCCGTTCCCCGCCAACACTGATCGCAACAATATGTTGCCGAAAAGCACGCCGCGCCACGAAATGATCGACAAGCCTGTCTTTATCTGCGCCCGCATCAATGAGGTCAAAGAATGACTTTCCTTCCAATGTTTCAACCGGTCGCTTCATGCCCGTGGCAAAGCGCGCGTTGGGTTGCAGAATGTTGCCATTGGCATCAAGATTGATGAGCCAGTCTGAGCCTTGTTCCTCATAGTCGTTCAAAAGCAACTGGATCGTTTCTGCTGATTCAGCCAATTCATGTTCGCGCTGATTGCGAATTTTGAAATGCGCGAAAACCGCATTGATGCTTGCGCCTAGCACCAGCAAATAACAGCCCAACAGGCCAATCGCAGCATAGGCCGCAGGGGTGCCAACCCCGACTAACCCAACCAGGCAAGGCATACCGCAAATCCAAATATAGAGCCGCGCTGCTATGGGCACTGTCCGGTAACTGATCGACCCTGCACTCAACATGCCGGATCCTAATATCCCCATGAACAACTGTTCCGATACAGGGATTAGCGGCAGCAATCCGCCGACTGTGAGCCCCCAGAACCCCCCCATGAGAGCGGCGTTAAGCCGGACATCGCCTTCAATGCGCTGCAATGCCCGAATGTCGTGAAGGTGGGCTGTGATCATCCGCCCGACATGAACACGCCACAGGATCAGTGCGGCTAAAACTGCCCAGGCGGTAATCACAACAGCGGGAACAACTGAACTCCAAAACGCAATTCCGACAATGATGGCGTTGATCATATTTGCGATTGCAGCTGACTTTACGCTCGACGCATGTTCAGCGAGTTGGCTCCGCAACAGGCGCACTTGAATATCGTCTAAAATCTGCGTTGGCGTGTGACGATTGCGCATTATCAATTCGGTTTTCCCCATCACGGGAAAATATCAAACCCCGCGTCACTATTTTGTGACGGAAAAATACGAAAATAGTCTTTCGATGTGGTTAAAATGTCAGACTAAGCGCGTCGCCTTTGTGCTGTTTGACGCGAAGTGTCTGATGTCACTCGCAAATCCTGTTGATTGCCCTCATCAGTTTTTCGAACCAGCCCGTAATGTGCGGCTGGCATTGCCTTTCCGAACAGCCATCCTTGCACCATGCCGCAACCCTGTTCCCGCAATTTGGCCAATTGGGATTCCTGCTCCACGCCTTCGGCCAAAGTGCACATGCCCAGTTCATTGGCCAAGCTGATCACAGCGCCAATGATTGCGCGGCAATCGTCGCGCTTTTCAATGTCGCTCACAAAGCTGCGGTCAATCTTGATCTTGTCAAACGGGAAAGTCCGCAAATAATTGAGCGACGCATAGCCAGTGCCAAAATCATCCAGCGCAATTTTTACGCCAAGGTCATGCAGACGGTTCAGAATCGCGATATTTTCTTCGCAATGCTGCATCAAAACCGATTCGGTGATTTCCAGTTCCAGTCGCGACGGATCAAGCCCCGTTTCGGCCAACGCATTGATAATCGTTGGCAAAAGATTGGGACTGCGCAACTGAACTGGGGAAAGGTTAACTGCAATCGTCATGGGGTCTTGCCATGATGCAGCTTCGGCAATGGCTGTGCGCAATACCCACTCACCAATTGGCACAATAAGCCCGGATTCTTCGGCTATGTATATGAAATCTAGCGGCATCATCAATCCGCGGCCCGGATGTTCCCAGCGCAGCAGCGCTTCAAAACCGGTCTGCTTGCTCGTTTCAACATCGACAAGCGGCTGAATGTAAAGACGCAACTGATTGCCAAGCAGCGCAGACCGCAAATCACGCTCAATCGCGTGGCGTTCCTGCAGCACAATATCCATGCCAGGTTCAAACATCTCCCACCGGTTGCGCCCGCCATCCTTGGCCGCATACAGCGCAATATCGGCATTGCATTGCAACGCTTGCGCTGACCCTGCGTGGTCAGGGGCAAGGGCCAATCCGATGCTGATGCTGGAATTTACTTCATGCCCGTCGACAGCATAGGGCACGCTGAGCGTATCGATCAGCATTTGCGAAAGGCGAATTGATTTTTCGCCAACATCGTCGCCCACCAGCATGATCGCAAATTCATCGCCGCCAAGCCGTGCAACCATGCGCCCTTCGCCGCCCATTCCGCCCTCAGCAGCTGTCCGGTCCAGCCGCTTTGCCACTTGCTTCAGGAACATGTCGCCTGACAGATGTCCATACATGTCGTTGATTTGTTTGAACTGATCAACATCAATATACAGCACTGCAATCCGGGTGGACGCGCTCATTGATTGAATGGCGCGGTCAATTTCAGTTTGAAACATCACGCGGTTTGGCAACTCGGTCAGACTGTCAAAATGGGCCATGTGAGTCACGCGTGCCTCAGCCCGCTTTTCCGAAGAGATATCAGAAATCACACCGCGATACCGCGTCACACTCGCCAGATTATCGGTAACGGGGCGGCAACTGATTGACCACCAGCGCCGGTCCTCTGGCGTCGAACGCGCTAACTCAACGACGATCTGCCGGAATGCGCGGCCTTCACGCAGATTTTCCACGATCCGCTTCTGCTCTGCGCAAGGTGCCAGAAGTGATCCGAAGTCTCGCCCGTTCATATCCGCTGCAGCCTGATCAGCGGCTTCTGCAAACCGTTCGCCAACACGCACCATTGCCCCATCGTGATCCAGTTCAAACAGCCAGTCGGCCCCTTGTTCCTGATAATCATTAAGCAGCATTCGCACTGTTTCAGCAGAGGCCTCTGCCTCTCGTTCGCGAAGGACGCGGGAGACGAAAATACGGTATGATGTCGCTGTCATCCGGATCATGAAGGACAGCGCAGCGATCAGCACGACAACCGTTGGCAGTGCCTGCCATGATGCCAATTGCACCAACCCAATGACAAGGCCCAACGTCACCAGCGTCATGTAAGCAATTCCGGCTTTGGGCAGCGTGCGCATTGAATGTGAAGTTGTGCCGATCAGTGCACTGGCCATTACAGCAAGCATGGTCTGTTCCGTAGATGACGCTGACGGCATCAACAGTATAATCGCGCCGCCAAACAGCACGCCGTAAACCACTGAATTGACCATCAATTCCGTCATCAACCAGTCAGCATTTTCTTCGTGGGCAAGTCGCGCGATGCGGTAACCGATCAGTATCCGGTGGCCGCTGGTAAATAATATACTGGCCAGAAAGAGCGCTGACTGCGCGCCAGAAACAGCGATCCACTGTCCGCAAACCAGCAGCACCGCAAAACAAAACTGACCAATGATCACAACGGGAAGAGCGGCCCGGTGACCACTTAACAGCCGCCTGATCAACCAGTCACGCAGCGCGAAAGGCACATTAACGTCTAATAACTCTATGGTGCTAACCATTTCACGCCCCGCAAACTTACCGAGCGCTGTGGCTCGACCATTGGGGTTAAGCGACGGGGGCTAAGGCTTGGTTAACACCGGAGAAACCATCCAAAGGACGTATCCGAAATGGGCCTTGATTGATCCGCGCCGTCGGCGTCTCAATGTCAAGGCAGATCAACCGCCGCCTCTTTTTTCGCCCGCGCTTCGGCTTTGGCTTGGCGCATTTCTTCTGACCAGCATCCCGCCCAGCCCTGATTGGTGGCTTTGTTGCAAGACATCGGGCTGGTGTTGCCTGTGTCTAAGGTTGCTCGGCTGCGAACAGCCCAGCTTTGATTTTCAGGGTTGGATGACTGAGGGCGTAGCTCTTTGGGAATACGGTACCGGTCAGCCTCTGGCGCGGTGACGCAAATCGTATTTTCGGGGCATTTATCCTCACCAAATATCGTCAAGATCCGTTCTTGCGCAGGCGCAATGGTGGGGACAGAAAGGGCGGTGATGGCCAGGCTGGCGGCTAGGATCAGTCTCATAAAGGCAAATCTCTCACTTTCTACCTGAATATAAGCTGATCAAATGCGCTTTGAAAGGGCAATTGCGGCGCGGCATCCGACGCGAATGGCAGCTGCAAAAAGAGGGTAACCGGGTATTGTTTCCGCGCCCGATGCAATGGCCGCATCCTTATGTTCAATTTCTTCGGCCTGAAAGTCGCGGATCGCTTCGGATAGTTCTGGGTCACTTTCGCCCAGTTCTGTCAGTTGCTCAGCATAGTGGCGATCAATTTCAGTTTCGACAGCGGCTGTGCAGGCCATTGCCATTTGCGGGCCGAGAAGTGCTGTTCCCGCACCCAAAGCATAGCCAGCGACATGCCAAAACGGATGCAGCACCGTGGGGCGCACGCCGCGCTGCGCCATCAGAGAATTGAATTTCTCCAGATGCCGCGCCTCTTGGCTTGCCATGTGGCGGATTTCGCGGGCCATCGGATGACGATCACCCAGCACGTCGAGCTGCCCAGCATAAATCCGCGCCGCGCCGAATTCGCCCGCTTGATCGACCCGGATCATGGCATTTGTGTCAACTTGCCTCATGCTGTTTGCCCTGCGCTAATGTGAAGATTGCAGCAAACGCTGCGACCGATATCAGAAAGTTATAGCCTGCCAGAGAGATGCCGAACAGGGTCCATTGGGCTTGGTCGCAGCGGATCAGCGGCGCTTTCATGATGTCAGTCATGAAATTACCGCTACCCGCGCCGGGCGGCTGGGAACATTGGGTAAGCCCCTGCCACCAGCCATATTCAACGCCAGCGTGAAACCCGCCAATCGCGCCGCTGGAAAGGATGGCGACAGCCCCCAGCACAGTGAAAATGCGCTGCGCCGGCGTATGACGCACGGCAAAGGCAAATAGCGCAAGCACAATGGCGGCGTCATGCGGCCAGCGCTGCCAATAACACATTTCGCAAGGCTGCAACCCGCCAATATATTGCGACCCCAACGCACCTGCCATCATTGTGGCAGGAACAATCAGGGCAAGCGCGCGCGCCTTATGAAGTGAGTTCACTTACCGCCCTTACGCTGCCCGCCCCCTGCCATTTGCGCAGGCGCGACACGGCCAACGGTTTGCAGGGCATAGTGCAGCTGAAAATCTGTGATCCCTTTTGCCTTTAGCTGTTCGGCTGTGGCTGAAAAGCGCGGGTCTTGCTTGGTATCACTTTCCAACGTGGCGTTATCCACTTTGCTTTCATTCACCAAGTGACGGCTCAAATCTGCCTCACGGAATTTGGGGCGGGCCTTGTAATCAGGATCGGAAATTTGCGGCACAGCAATGTCGGGTTCAATCCCGCCTTCCTGCACTGATCGTCCGGATGGCGTGTAGTAACGCGCGGTTGTGAGGCGCAAGGCCGTTGTATCATCAAGCTGGATGAGCGTTTGCACAGAGCCCTTGCCAAAGCTGCGTTCGCCCATCACGAGCGCGCGGTGATGATCCTGCAGCGCACCCGCTACAATTTCAGAAGCAGAGGCAGAGCCTGCGTCTACCAGCACCACAATGGGCAGGCCGTGGGCAAAATCACCCTTCCGCGCATAATAACGCTCAATATCACGGCGGTTCCGGCCGCGTTGGGACACGATTTCGCCAGTTTCAAGAAACGCATCGGAGACTTCGACGGCTTGATCAAGCAGCCCGCCGGGATTGGAACGCAGGTCAACCACGTAACCGCGTGGCTGGCGGCCCAGCTTTTTGTCGATTGACGCTAGCGCCGCACGAACATCGGCCCCGGTATTGCGGGAAAAGCTGTTGATATTGATCACACCAACATCGCCGCTCACTTCCCATTTGACGGGCTTTAGTTGGATGACTTCGCGGGTGAGCGTCACGTCAAACGGCTTGTCGCGGCCCAAACGCACAATCGTGAGTTTAATGTTCGTGCCAGGCGCACCGCGCATTTTATCCACTGATTCGTCCAGTGGACCACCGACAATCAGCACACCGTCCAGATGTGTAATGAAATCCCCCGGCTTGATCCCAGCGCGCCACGCAGGCGTGTCTTCGGTGGGCGATATCACTTTTACAGCGCCGTCTTCTTGCGTCACTTGCAGGCCAAGACCGCCGTAATTGCCATCGGTCTGCGTCCGCATATTATCGAAATCGCGCGCGTCGAGATAGCTGCTGTGTGGGTCAAGGCTGGCCAGCATCCCCTCAATCGCGCCTTTGATCAGTTTATTATCATCCACCTTTTCAACATAGTCCGTCCGCACCCGTTCAAACACGGACATGAATTGATCCATTTCGCGGTAGGTTGACGAATCCACTGCGGCAATCGCCGTGGTCGCAGCGGGGATGAGAGCGACACTGGTCACTAACAGGGCAGCACGGAAAACAGGCTTGATCATGATTTAACGAACCTCAGCAAGGATGACGCAACACTTACATCCATTCGCCACAGCTTCAAATGGCACTAATGGGTAAACGAACAATAATTCACCCGACAAAGCGCGTTATATCGACAGGCACATTCTTTTGACGCAGTTCGACCGTGATTTTTGGCTGTTCGTCGCCTGCCCGGCCCAGCGGACTGCCCTGCAGCACCGAATCGCCAACGCGCACATCCAGCGCGGCGACAGACGTGATCACACTGCTCCATCCACGCCCGTGATCGATGATGACGATATTACCGTAGCCACGGAACGGACCAGCAAACACAATCGTGCCCTCACTTGGGGCCACCAATTGCGCGCTGGGCCGGACTGATAACGTCAGCCCGCGTGACCGCACCCCAACATTAGAAACCTCGCCTAGCCCCTGCACAACGGTTCCGGCAACGGGAAGGCGGTAGGCAATGCCCTCTTCATCAGCGGGAGCGCGATCATCAGGCACGTTTGACGCTGCACTGGTTCCCCGCGGACGAAGGAGCGGACCGGGCAGTGACGCAAGGCGATCCCGCACATCCCCCTGTTCAGAAACGCGGTCCATCAGTTCGACAATATCGCGCGCCTTTTCGCCCATCGCCATGGCTTTATCCTGCTCGATCAGCGCTTGCCCCGTCGTCTGGTCAGCCACGGCGCGGCGCTGAGCAAAGATGATGAGTAACCCTTGCCGCTGTTCAGTAAGCCTGTTTTGCGCTGCCTCCAGCCCGAGCAGCGCACGGTCTGCATCGGCGCGTAAAGCTTTGCTGCGGTCAATCTCTGCCTTCAAATCCGCCGTTCGCGCGCGCAATCTGGGGATGAGCCCAGCAAGCACGGCACGAACATGAACAAGGTCACTCACTGAACCGGGCTGCACCAGCGCCAGTGCCGGCGGACGGCGCGACAGAGTTTGCAGTGCCGCCATCAATCGCATTGCGGGTTCTTGCTTTGCCGCAAGCCGGTCCCGCTGTTCACTGCGCATCCGTTCGATAATGGCGATGCGCGATTCTGCGGCGGAAATGTCTAATTCGGTGGCTTGTATCCGCGCAGCAACAGCAGCGGCACGGGCCTTTACCGCTTCAGCTGCATTCACTTGATCAGCAGCAATTTTCTCCAACCGGCCTGCCCGCGTTTCCGCCAGGATCGACTGCGCTTTAGCACGGGCCAACGCGCGGCGTTCATCATCAAAATTCTGGGCCACAGCAACAGTGGCCAGTGCACAGCAAAGCGCGCCCGCACAGAGTGTGCGAACGCGCCAGCCTTGCCCGGTGAGGGACTTACTTATTTTCGCTATCAAGCTTGCCAAATTTAGCCTCAAATTCGGCAACCATGCCCTTGGCGAGCAAGCCAGCCTGTTCCACCCAGCTGTCGCGCGTGATGCGGTTTTTGAAGGTGCCAAGATGATCATCCACCTTGTCAATTTCGGCTGCACCCCAGGCTGCAATCTGATCAAAGCGAGTGATGCCCAGACCAACCAGCAGCGTGTTGAGTTTTGGCCCGATGCCTTTGATCTGCAGCAGATTATCCGCTGAACCAACAGCTGCCGGAATGCCAATCGACAGCATTGCCAGTGCACCCGCACCTGCAACAGCCGTTTTTACGGTGCCGTAAATACGCTCCCACTCTGGCATGTTGCCAGCGGCCAGCAACTTCGCTTGCGGGATCCATTCTTCGCGGCCGATACGGTCTTGGAACTGGCCGAGATGATCATCGACTTTGTCGACATCGCCTGCAGTCCAGTTGGCGATCTGGTCAAAGCGCGTAATGCCTAGACCGTTGAGGATACCGTTCAGCTTTGGCCCAATGCCTTTGATAATCAAAAGATCATCGGCCTTGCCAATGGCGGCAGGGATGCCAATCGCAGTGAGGGCAATGCCGCCCGCGACGGCTGCTGCGCCCAATCCCGTGCCCAATCCCATACCGGGGCCAGCATCAGGAACGGACACTTTCGGAACGGCAGCGGGTTCTGGCGCTTTGAAGGCAACAGGTTCAGGCTTGGGAACCGCAACGGGTTCGATTTTTGCTGCAGGTGCTGCGTAAGCAAGTTCAGCGTCGCTGCTAACGCCGCCCATGCGCGCCCAGATCCAAAGGCCCGTCAAAACGCCGAGCAATAGCGGTAACAGGCTCCAAAACCACGGCACGGATGCACAAAGTGGCCACATATTAAATTCCTCTCAAAATCATATTCGCGTCAGGCCCGATCGCTTAGCTGTTGTCAGATGATGTGCGGCCCCAAATGAGCCACGCAATTAAAAGGCCTATTGCGTAAAAGATGAGTGCAGGGATGAGTGTGCTGATAAAAGACATGATGATCCTCCCTTACTGGCCAGCGGCGGCAGGGGCCGCGCTGGTTGCTGCAACTTTGAATTCGATGCGCCGGTTCTTGGCGTTCGCAGCTGAGGTCATGGCTGGATCAAGCGGAGCGGTTTCGCCCATGCCTTTGGGCAGCAAGCGCGCCGTGGGGACGCCGCGTTCGACAAGGGCCGATACAACTGAGTTGGCCCGTTCTTCGGACAGCCGCTGATTGGCTGCTGTGCCACCTGTAACGTCAGTATGCCCGGCCACTTCAACTGACGTGCCAGCGCAGGCCTTCAGTTCCGTCGCAAGCGCTTCAATCAGCACCAGCGAATCCGGGGCAATGGCTGCGCCGGATGTCACGAAATTGATGGTCTTGCCTTTGATGATGCCGTCAACTTTGGTCTGGCAATTTACAATGGCTTCGGCAGTCGCTGGTGCTTCGGCAACGCCAGCTGCTGGCACGGCGGCCACAACGGCGGGTGCAGAGATATTTGCGGCGCATTTTTCGCCGAACTTCATTGGGCCGTGCAGGAACCACGCAACTGCTGTGGTCGCCAAGGCACCAATGACGATTTTGGTCACTGGGTTCATCTTTCCATCCCCTCTTAGGGTTATACGCAACACGGAAACGCGTGAGATGCGACTCCGCTGCGCAGTAACCTAGCGGGGGCGACGGAAGAGTCTAGTGATGGGTATCGACGGTGCGAACTCATGCCCCCCCCCTCAAGGAGGGGGCTCAACTTGGGCGCGTTAATTGCGCTCTGGCAACTACTGCACCCGCGCCGCCACTTTCTGAGACGCCGCCAGCGAAGTCAGCTTCAAAAACTCCTCCCGCAAATATCCACGCTGATCCCCTGCCAGCGCGCGCACGTCGGCAAAGCTGAAGCTGCCCAAATATTTGTCCCCGCGCAGTTTTTGACCAAATGCTGCAACTGCAGTCGCAAAGGCCATATCTCCAGTTGGGCGTGCAGCGCTTTCGAACTGGCCAAAGCCAATCGGCTGTTCAATGAGCATCGATTTATCACCGTCAGGCAATTTGTAGCGCAGTTTGAGCCAGCCCACCTCTCTCACAGGCAACGCGGGCACGGGTTTCGACGTGGTCCGGTTGGCTTCGTAGCGCCGTTCCGGCAACCACCCCGCCCGACCCGCCGTTACGATTTCATAAAGCGCCGTCACCTGATGACCAGACCCGATATCGCCAGCATCGACGGCATCGTTGTTAAAATCTTCCTCAGCCAAAATACGATTTTCATACCCGATCAAGCGGTATTCCTTCACCACTGACGGGTTGAATTCCAGCTGGATTTTCACGTCCTTCGCAATGGTAAAAATGGTCGCGGCCATTTCTTCTTCCAGCACTTTCTGTGCCTCTAACGCCGTGTCGATATAGGCATAGTTACCATTGCCAATATCGGCGACCTTTTCCATCATCGCTTCATTGTAATTGCCTTGGCCGAAGCCAAGCGTG
>JANPCO010000002.1:0-7003 GCA_031430995.1 Sphingomonadales bacterium
AGCACGGCGATTGTGCATGACTGGAATAGCTCAGCTGAAAAGCTCAGCGTCGGGCAACTTTGCGCCATTTCCGGGGCGGCAGCCTCTTCGGGCATGGGGCGGCGGACAACCTTGGGAACAGCGCTGGCCCTGACTTACGCCAATGTCAGGCTGGGCTATTGGTGGAAGCGCGGTGACGATGCGCCTAAGGTTGGCAAGATGGCGCTGAGCAAGTCTTTTGGCGGCAAACTGAAGGACCGCGCGCTTTACACAGTGTGGGGGCTGATTGGCACGTACATCTATCTCTACAATGAAATGACGGCGCATTATTCGCAAACCTATCCGCGACTTTATCTGACGGATGGCGGCCATTCTGAAAATAGCGGTGCGCTGGCTTTGCTTGAGCGTGGGTGCCAGTTCATCCTGGTGGCCGACAATGGTCAGGATCAGAATTTCAGCTTTTCCGATCTGGAGATTTTCATCCGCACCGCACGCACGGACTTGGGTGTGGAAGTCTGCGTTGCGGACGCTGCTGAAACCCGTGCTTATGTTGGGAGAGGGAATACAAAACCGTTTCTGAACATGGCCCCGCAGTGGCGCGACGCTGCTCGTGATTTTGAAGGACCCGGTATTGCGCTGCTGCTCACAGCGACACAGATTGACCGTGAGCGGTCAGATGTCACTCATATCGTCTGGATCAAACCCCGGGTGTTTGACGGGCTGCCGTCAGATATCGCGACTTATGCCAGCGAGAACAAACCGTTTCCTCACCAATCGACGTCAGACCAGTTTTTTGATGAGGCGCAGTGGGAAAGTTACCGCAGACTTGGCTATGAAATGGCCCGGCATCTTTTTGCAACGCCGGGCCAGTTGAAGGATGTTCCCACAATCGCCGGGTTCAGCTGATCGGCGGAACCGATGTCGGCGGAATATCGGAGTCCAGTTCATGCACTTCATCAAGACCACGCCCGACATGGCTGCGACTGCGGCTGTAAGCGAAGTAGACGACCAGACCAATGCTTGCCCAGATAAGGAAGAGGCGGATCGTTTCCCACGACAGGCTGAAGAAGAGATAGATGCAGCCAGCAATTGCCAAAGGCGCTGTGATGGTAATCGCTGGCGTGCGGAATGGGCGTTTGCGATCAGGATCGGTCCGGCGAAGAACCAGCACTGCAATTGATACCGCAGCGAAGGCAAAGAGCGTGCCTGAATTCGATATGTCGGCGAGTTTGCCAACGGGGAAGAAAGCAGCGAACAGCGCCACAAAAATGCCCGTCAAAATTGTGATGACGTGCGGTGTTTGGTATTTCGGATGAATTTTCGAAAACGTCTGCGGCAACAAACCATCGCGGCTCATCACGAAGAAAATGCGCGTTTGGCCAAACATCATCATCAGAATGACTGAGGGAAGGGCAAGACCAGCGGCAAGGCCAATCAAGTTACCAACCTGTGGCCAGCCAATTTCACGCAGCGTCCATGCCAATGCTTCCTTCGAGCAGACAACGGCTTGATCACCCAGCGCGGCACATTGCGCAGCGAGCTCCTTGCTGCCCGGGGGAAGCCCCAAACCGTCGGCCCCCATGACCGGCTGCGCGCCCACGCTGCCAATAACCCCAGCGGCAACAAGCAGATAGAAAATGGTGCAGACGCCAAGCGAACCGATAAGGCCAATGGGCATGTTGCGCTGAGGGTTTTTGGTTTCTTCCGCTGCGGTTGAAACCGCGTCAAAGCCCACGTAAGCAAAGAAGATCGAAGCTGCAGCCGCTGAAATACCGCCAAAGCCAAGTGGCGCAAACGGTTCAAAATTCGCCATATTCATAACGGGCACTGCAAGGATGATGAACAGCGTAAGAGCCGCGACTTTTATGGCGACAAGGACTGAGTTGACCACTGCGCTTTCGCGCGTTCCAATCACCAGCAGCCAAGTGACAAGGCCAGCAATGCCCATCGCGGGCAAGTTGACAATGCCCCCATCATAAGGGCCGCGAACAAGTGTATCTGGAATATCGATGCTAAACGCATTTTCAAGCAATCCGACGACATAACCCGACCAGCCTACCGACACGGCACCAGCCGCAACAGCATATTCAAGGATCAGCGCCCATCCTACCATCCAAGCGATGAGTTCGCCCATCACAGCATAGCTATAAGTGTAAGCCGACCCTGAAACGGGCACCATGGCTGCCATTTCAGCATAACAAAGCGCGGCAACTGCGCAGACAATGCCAGCAATCACAAATGCGGCCATCATGCCCGGCCCAGCTTTTTGCGCAGCTTCAGCGGTCAGAACGAAGATACCAGTGCCAATGACAGCGCCGATTCCCAGCATCGTCAGCTGAAAGGCACCTAAAGTGCGCGTCAGAGATTTTTTCTCCGCCGTGGCTAAAATAGCGTCGAGCGATTTGACGCGACCGAAAATCATAACATACTCCCCAAGGGCTTTATCATTGGACGCGAACCTAACCGCTTATCGGGGCCGCGCAACCGCTTAATTGCGGAAATAAGGCGCTTTATTGCTTATTTGGATTTGCCGACAACGCTTTCTGGCAAGTCCTTGCCAAACACGCGTTGATAATATTCCGCCACCAGCGCGCGTTCCGCCTCATCACATTTGTTGAGGAAGGACAGACGGAATCCAAAGCCGACATCTTTGAAGATCGCTGTGTTCTGCGCCCATGTGATCACTGTGCGCGGGCTCATGACAGTCGAGATATCGCCGTTCATGAAGCCCTGCCGCGTCAAATCCGCGACCTTGACCATATTGGTCACGGCCGCAGGGTCTGCGCCAGTGGATTTGGCCAGCACGATTTCGGCCTCCACTTGCGCGGGCAAATAGTTGAGGCCTACCACAATGTTCCACCGGTCCATCTGGCCTTGGTTGATTTGCTGTGTGCCGTGATAAAGCCCGCTGGTATCACCCAAGCCAACAGTGTTGGCAGTCGCAAACATGCGGAAATAGGGGTTAGGGCGGATGACGCGGTTCTGATCGAGCAGCGTCAATTTGCCTTCGGTTTCCAAGACCCGCTGGATGACAAACATCACATCGGGGCGGCCAGCATCATATTCGTCAAACACCAACGCCGTTGGGGTTTGCAGCGCCCAGGGCAGCAGCCCCTCTTTGAATTCCGTAACTTGCTTGCCGTCACGCAGCACAATCGCGTCGCGACCGATCAAATCGATCCGGCTGATATGCGCGTCGAGGTTGATGCGAATGCACGGCCAGTTAAGGCGCGCGGCCACTTGTTCGATATGCGTGGATTTGCCTGTGCCGTGATAGCCCTGAACCATTACGCGCCGGTTAAACGCGAAGCCGGCACAAATGGCGAGTGTCGTATCAGGATCAAAAACATAGCTGCCGTCAAAATCGGGCACGCGCTCATCAGCTTCGCTAAACGCCGGGCACATCATGTCGCTATCAATGCCGAACAGTTCCCGCACGGAAATCATTTTGTCAGGCGCTTCGAGCAGCGTCGTTCCGCTGGCACTGGGGGTCGTGTTAGGAATATCAGTCATAGATAGTGCGTTTCCGTTAGCGTGAGGCTGTTGCCATAGGCGGGTGAGTGGCAATTGTGCAAGACGTCTAGAGGGAAGTTGACACATACCAACCGGTTGGTATGTTAAATGAATGAAACCGAGTCGTATAGCATCGAATCTTCGCCCAACGGCGCGCCTCAAACTGTTGGAGGCAGCACGTGATATTATCCGATCCAAAGGATTTTCCGCCACAAGTATCGATGATCTGTGCGGCGCGGCTGGCGTGACCAAAGGCGCGTTTTTTCATCACTTTGCCAGCAAGGAAGCCCTAGGCGTTGCCGCAGCCAATTTCTGGACCGAAACGACCAGCGCGCTATTTGCCGCCGCGTCTTATCACGCGCACGCAGACCCGCTTGACCGTGTGCTGGCCTATGTGGATTTTCGTACTGACCTTCTTGGCGGCGGAGTGGAGGAATTCACGTGCCTCGTCGGCACAATGGTGCAGGAAAGCTACCAGACCAGCGACGCCATCCGCGCGGCATGCGACGCCAGCATTTCAGGCCATGCCGCGACACTTAAGGCCGATATCTCGGCCGCCATGGCACAATACGGCGTTTCAGGTGTTTCCTCTGAAAGCTTGGCGCTCCACACTCAAGCCGTTTTGCAAGGCGCATTCATCCTCGCCAAGGCCAAAGGCAGCGCAGACATTGCGCGGGAGAGCGTCATCCACTTGCGGCGATATCTGCAGCTACTTTTCAATCGAGGAGATTTGAAATGACCAAGATGATTTTCGTAAACTTGCCGGTTGCAGACCTGCCTGCATCAATGGCTTTTTACGAGGCGCTGGGCTTTGCCAACAATCCCGCGCTCAGCGATAGCACTGCTGCCTGCATGGTCTGGAGCGAGGCGATCAATGTGATGATCCTGACCCACGATAAATGGAGGACATTCACCACGCGGCCAATTCCGCCCACAACCCACAGCGAGGTGATGCTGTGCCTATCGTGTGAAAGTCGCGCGGCAGTCGAAGCCATGAACGACGCAGCGGTGGTCAGCGGGGGCTCTGCCGACATCAACCCGGCGCAGGATATGGGCTTTATGTACAGTCGCGCCATTGCAGACCTGGACGGCCATGTCTGGGAATTGATGTGGATGGACGCGGAGGCAATGCTGACCAGCGAATAGTAGTGAGAGGAGACGAACAATGACGTACATAGACGGCTTCGTGATCGCCTGCCCAACGGCGAACAAACAGAAGTTCATTGAGCATGCGAATAATGCCGACAGCATGTTCATGGAGATGGGCGCAATCCGCATTCTTGAATGCTGGGGTGATGATGTGCCTGACGGCAAGACCACCGATTTTCGGATGGCTGTGAAGGCTGAGGCAGATGAGAATGTGATCTTCAGCTTGATCGAATGGCCGGACAAGGAAACCCGCGACAAGGCCTTTGCCGTGATGATGAACCCGGATTTCAAAGATCCACGCATGGATTCAGAGAAAAATCCTATGCCGTTCGACGGTAAACGGATGATTTGGGGCGGGTTCGTGCCAGTGGTGGACATGAAAAGCTGACCGCAGCGCTCAAAAATGAGGGAGAGGGTAATGCAAATCACCGCGCCGCGCTGGCTATTGTGGGTCAGCATGATATTTCTGCTCTGGAATTTGATGGGCATCCGGTCGTTCGCTACCAACTGGCAAATGAACGCAGCTGACTATGCTGCGCTACCAGATGCGCAACGCGACCTTTGGAGCGCAATGCCTCCATGGACGTGGGTGGCCTTTGCCGTTGCTGTGGGATGCGGAACGGCGGGAGCCATCGCTCTGCTCTTGCGTAGAACCCCTGCCTCCCCGCTATTTTTGATCAGCGTGATCGCAATATGTGTGCAGTTCAGTTGGCCGATTTTCATGACGGACGCCTTTTCAAAAATGGGAATGGAGTTGGTCACATTCCCCATCATTCTGGTGCTGGTAGGAGCATTGCAATGGTTTCTGGCCCGGCTCTGGTCAGCACGCGGCTGGTTGAAATGACCAGAACCGAAATGGGCGAAAACATCATTTTCCCGGCCGACGGTGAGGAGGGGGGCATGAAGATGGGGCGCTATCACTCTGGTGCCCCGCACCCCCCTTCAGGATTGCGGCAACATGGCCCCCATAGGTTTTCCGCCAAAGATGTGAACGTGCAGGTGCGGCACTTCCTGGTGGCCGTTGATGCCGACATTGGCGAGCAGACGGTATCCCGGCGCAGGCAGGCCTAGGTCGCGGGCTACAGTTCCAATGGCGCGGATATAGCCTGCGATTTCTGCGTCGCTCGCGTCACGGCTGAAATCATCCCAACTGACATAGCGGCCTTTGGGGATCACCAGCACGTGAACGGGCGCTTGCGGGTTTATGTCGTGGAAGGCGAGGGCCCATTCATCTTCGTAAACCGTCTTGTTCGGAATTTCCCCGCGCAGGATGCGGGCGAAGATATTTGTGTCGTCATAGGCGGCGGTGGCGTCGATGGGCATGGGGACTGTCCTTAGTGCTGAGCCAAATCGCGAATATCTTCTAACAGCCTTAGGGCAACAAGGCTGTCTTCGCCCCGTGTTGGAACCGATGTTCCGTTTTGCACGGCATCGCGAAAGGCCTCCAGCTGATAAGCGTAGCTGGATTTCAGGGGAAATTCTTCCTGCCGTTCATCCTGCCGTTCACCGCTTTTTGTTGCAACCGTAAAGCTATGGCCGTGCTGCGGGGCAAGCGGGTTTTGGACGGTCAAGATGCCATTTTCACCAATGAAGCGCGCCATCGCGCGGAACGGCGCGTCCATGTTGCAGGATAGACTGATCGGAATGCCACTTGCTGACACAAGTTCTGCGCATGTTTCAATATCAGCGCCGCCGTAGTGCAGCCGCTGCCGTGCGGAATTTACCGTTAGAACTTTACCAAGCGAGGATCGCGCCCAGTGGAGAGGATAAACGCCCAAATCCCAGAGCGCGCCGCCGCCGACATCAGGCAGATACCGGATTTCCTCTTCATCCTTGCTGACCGGCGCATCGAAGGCTGCTTCGACGCGGGTCAGTTGACCAAGCACACCGCTTTGCACAATCTCTCGCATCCGCGCGGACAGCGGGTGATAATGGGAATGCTGCGCCTCCATCAAAAGCTTGCCCGTCCGCGTCTCCGCTGCCAGCATGGACGTTACATCTGCTGACGTAAGCGCAAAGGGCTTTTCGCAGAGGACAGGCTTGCCAGCCTCAAGTGCGGCAATGGACCAGCGGGCGTGGAGGTTTGGTGGCAAAGCGACATAGACCGCGTCGACATCTGATGCAGCGACCAGTGTCTGATAATCAGCAAAAGTCTGGGGGATGCCATGTTCGGCGGCATAGGCCTTGGCGCGTTCGGGATCGCGGGCAGCAACGGCCTGAACGCAGACGCCGTCGACATCCTTTGCCGCTGCAATCACGGCATAAGTCGCAACTCGCGCCGCACCGAGGATGCCAATTCGCAGTGTCACGGCACCCGCGATGCTTTTTCCGTCAGGCCAGACAGGCCTTCGCGGAGGTCAAG
>JANPCO010000003.1:0-7790 GCA_031430995.1 Sphingomonadales bacterium
CGTCGGGACGTCCCACAGCCGCGGCTGCCGCAACTGCGGGGTGCATGTGGAGCGCTTCCTCGATCAACCGGGGATCGATATTGTGGCCAGACCTGATGATCAGATCCTTTGATCTGCCGCTGAGCCATAGATGTCCATCGCCATCGACGCGCCCTAAATCGCCCGTTGCAAACCACTCAGGAATTGCCGACGTGGCCAACGCATCGCCAACATACCCGCCGACCACATTGGAACCTTGCAAGAAAATAGCTCCCTCCTCACCCGGCAGACTATCCGCAAGATAGCTTCCGTCCAGATCAATCAGAGCGATCCGTACCTGAAGATATGGCACGGGAAACCCAACTGAGCCGGGATGGCGTGTGCCTGCACGCGGGTTGCTGGCAACCATCGTAGTTGCCTCGGTCATGCCATAGGATTCGATGATCGGTGCGCCGGTCTTTGCTTCAAACGCGCGGATCAGCTCGGCAGGTAGTGGTGCTGCACCGCAAGAAACATATTTAAGTGAAGATATGTCGCTGGTGATAGGTATGTCGAGCAATATGCCAATTACCGTAGGCACTGATGTAAAGCTGGTCACTCGATACCGCTCAATGATTTTCCAAAAATCCATCAGCAAATAGGGATTGCGAAAACCATTCGCTCCGGGCATCAAAAGCGTAGCACCGCCAGCAAGCGCAATCATCCCGGTCGCAATGCCAGCGATTACATGGAAAGTGGGAAGAGCCGATAACAAGACATCGCCGGTTTGCATGTCGCTACCCAACAGACCTTGGACAGCAGTGACCAAATGCTGCCGGTGAGTATGCGACACCAATTTCGGTGCCGCAGTGGTGCCGCCCGTATGAAAGCAGCTGGCAATGTCGTCCAGCGAAGGCATTCGACTGCTGTCCAGCTGATTTTCAGGAAAGTCCTCCAGATCGGCAAAGCTACGAGTCCCGTCCGGCGTGTCCCCGACGACCAGAACTGTTTGCAACGAGTCGACCAACTTGGAGAGTCCCTCGACTTTTGCCCACAACGCAGCATCTGAGCTTGGCCCGACTGTGACGACGACACGTACGCGGGCGGCGCGCAGGATTTCGGCGAAATGGGCCTGTGATAAGAGCGGATTGATCGGAACCGCTATTCCGCACGCTGACGCGCCCCACATCGCGATATAGGTCTCAGGCAGATTAGGCAGCAGGATCGCAACACCGTCATCCGCTGCAACGCCAAGACTGTGAAACAGATTTGCCGCCTGTGTAACTCGCTCGAACAGCATGCGGTTTGTCAAATGGACAGGATCGTCGCTCACAAGACCCAGCGGCAAAAAAGTGATCGCGTTGGCATCAGGGCGCTGCTCGGCTGCCTTGGCAATGAGTCCGTAGATCGAAGAAACAGTCAGCCGCTCCTCAATCGGTATGCGCTCAAACATTCCAATATCAGCCAGTGCAGAAATCGGCGACAGCTCATCAATCGATATGTTCAGCAGCGGTGTAGTTCGCATCACAGTCATGCCTTATGCGCCGGGATTTCAAAGCCCCGCATATCTGCAATTTCGTCAAACCCTGCCCGTGATGTCCGCGTCTGATTGATCGGTGCATCGAGATCGGCATAGCCAATCGAAATGCCGCAATAGACGATCAGTTCGGGCGGCAAATCAAGATGTGCGCGCACCGTTCGGGACATCGCAGCCCACGCCGCTTGTGGACAGGTCCCAAGCCCACGCTCATGCGCAAGCAAAAGGATGGATTGCAGGAACATACCGACATCGGCCCACTGGCCGTGCTCCATTGTCTGATCGATAGCGACGATCATTCCAACGGGGGCATCATAAAACTCGAAGTTGCGCGCGAACTGCATCATGCGACCGAGCTTATTCTCGCGGGCAATCCCAATAATGGAATACATGTCCTCAGCGCATTGCTTGCGTCTGGCATTATAGGGATCGCTCAAATTCTCGGCATAAATCTTGTATTCCGCGCCTTCAGCAGCCGGGCTCGCAGCAAGGCTCTTGCGCACGTCGCCACGCAATGAGGCGAGGTCATCGCCTGCCATCGCATAGAGCCGCCAAGGCTGCATGTTGCTGCTGGATGCGGTGTGAAGCGCAGCGTCGATGATTTCGCGGATAAGTTTCGCTGGAACAGGGCGGTCAGAATAGGCGCGTATAGAGCGCCGTTGCTGCAGTGCTTGGGAAATCATCGTCATATAGTCGTCCAATCTCAAAAGTTCGTGCGAGCTTAGAGCAAACTTCAAACGGATTGATCTTTTGAAAAAAGGATATAACAAATCCGGCGTGCGCATGAATGGATCACGATTTCTTGAGGCCGAAACCTTCCTTGCCGTTGCTGATTATGGCGGCTTTGGTGCTGCGGCGCGTGAACTTGGCGTCACACAATCGACGATCAGCCGTCGGATTGCCGCTTTGGAAGCGCGGGTTAACCATAGGCTCATTGAACGAACGACGCGGCGGGTAGCCTTGACTGAGGACGGATTGACGCTTGCCGTCGATTTACGCGAAGTGTTGGCACGCCTTGCCGATGCCGAAAGTCGTATCCACGCAGGCACTGCCGAACCACAGGGAACGCTCAGCATTACTATGCCAACAGCTTACGGCCGTGCATGTGTGCTGCCAAGATTGGCGGCACTGGCAGCCGCCCACCCGCAGCTTCAATTCCGGCTCGACTTGTCAGACCGGTATGCCGATTTGCTCGACGACGGATACGATCTTGCTGTGCGCTTCTCAGCGTCAACGGTCACCGGAGTGAAAAGTCAAAAGATCGACAGTTTCGGGGTCGCCATTTGTGCTTCCCCTGAATATTTGGCTGTTGCTGGAATGCCTCAAATGCCCGACGATCTGGCGAGCCATGCGTGCATCATTCAGCAAGTCTATGCTCCGCGCACCACTTGGCCGTTCGAGTGGAAAGGGCGGCCTGTTGAAATCGCCATCAAGCCACGTTTTGTCGTGAGTGACATGGCGGCCATTGCTGAGCTAACGGTAAGTGGGGCCGGGATATCTGCCCTGCCATCTTACCTGATCGAGAATGATGTGGCGGCAGGGCGATTGGTCAGGCTGCTTCCGAGTGCCAACTTACCAACGATTGATGTGTTTGCAGCCTATCCTCATCAAAAAGCAAAACTGGGAAAAGTTGTAGCGGCTTTGGCAGAGCTGTCCCGTGTTGAAGCCATGCAGTGAATGCAGTTCGCAGTGTGCGACATCGGCAGTGTCGAGCAGAAATCACCAAAAGCTGTCGTTCTGTAATCGCCAACATTGTTATCGTTCACGGTCTGGATCGTTCGACTTGAAGGCAGCCTTAGGTTAAACTTGGCATCACCACCGGCTCCGCTAACGTAAAGAAGTCAATTCCGCGATTTTGCGGTGTCGGTGCCCCACTGAAAAACGGACATGATTAAGCGTCCCGTCATAGCTGCACCGATAGCGGTGCCAATCGCGTGAGCCGTTGCTGCATCATTGGGCTTTATCGCTGCCTAGGCCCCGCAAGCGAACCGCCCACCAGCTATGTGGGTTGCACGCGCCTCTGGCAGCACGACTGCACTGATGACACCGAACAGAAGTCCGCCGAGCCATGCCGTGCTCGAGGGATACTATCCGTAATTCATTGCAAGTTGGGCCACCCCAACAACGCTCCAAACGCAAAACGCAAAAACGGAGATCAATGCGACGATGATTGGCACCTCGCGCACTTTCAACCTACGAATGCCAAGCGCGATGAGCACAACAAGCAGGAGGTAAACCCACGCCGGCGCGCCTCCCAAAACTGCTCCTGCCATCAAATCCTCCCCGGTGGTCATAGGTTATCCAGAACCAGCAACACGCGTCGCATGATGGGCCGGCTAAGTCGACGCCTTCTGCAAACAAAGCTGCCGTTCAACGATGCAAAGCGTTTCCAAATTTCTGCCCTTCATTCACATGGTTTGAAGCGCACCAAATGGCGAGGTTTGGAAGACTCTTGTTCCGACCGCTTTGGAACATAAATCTAGAAACGCTGCCCGCTCAACCAAATGATCGTTGAAAAGCGAAGGTTCAAGCTTATTCCAAACAAGCAGTCTTCACGTTTGCCAACCCGCACCAATGTTGCGATACTAGCACGGCATGCGTTTGGAGAGCGGCGATGGTTTACATATTAGGCGGTTGGCAAAGCGACTTTTCACGCAACTGGGCGCGGGAGGGAATGGATATTGCCGATGCGTTTGCGCAAACCGTGAATGAGGGTTTGGCCGCCGCTGCGCTCAACGTTGCTGAGATTGAGACCGGCCATGTCGGCAATTTCACCGCAGAATTGTTCGCAGGACAAGGCTTGCTTGGCGGTTTCTTTGGTTTGGTTGACCCGAAGTTTGACGGCCTGCCCACAGCGCGACACGAGGCAGCCTGCGCGTCTGGCAGCGTCGCTGTGCTTGCGGCGACGGCTGAGATTGAGGCAGGGCGCTACGGTCTTGCATGCGTGATCGGGCTAGAACAGATGCGCAATGTACCAGGCAAAGTTGCGGCAGAGCATCTGGGGGCTGCTGCGTGGAATGGCCATGAATATGGCGATGCCGCGTTCCTATGGCCGCGCGCTTTCTCTGACTTGGCCGAGGAATATGATCATCGCCACGGTCTCAAATATGAACATCTGATGCGGATCGCGGAAATCAACTTTGGCAACGCTAAGCGCAACCCCAATGCTCAGACCCGCAACTATAGCTTCTCCCCCGAAAGCTTCACTGAGGATGATGAAGCTAACCCTGTGGTCGAAGGCCGCACCCGCAAGATGGATTGCGGACAGGTGAGCGACGGCGCTGCCGTGGTGTTCCTCGCCTCGCCTGCCAGAGCCGCCGAATATGCCCGAAAGCGCGGTATCTCGCTGGATAGTATACCGCGGATCAGTGGGTGGGGGCACCGATCCGCGCCGATTTCTTATGCTCAAAAGATTAAGGCGAGCGAAGGCCAGTCTTATATTTTTCCGCAAGTGCGCCGCGCGATTGAAGATGCACGCACGCGGGCTGGTGTTGCTGACGTCGCGCAACTTGACGCGGTGGAAACGCATGATTGCTTCACATCGACCGAATATATGGCAATCGACCATCTAGGGCTGACGGCGCCTGGACAATCTTGGCAAGCCATTGAAGACGGGTCGATTGAGATGGGCGGGCGGCTGCCGATAAACCCCTCAGGTGGCCTGATTGGCATGGGCCACCCCGTGGGCGCGACAGGTGTGCGGATGCTGCTCGACGGATACAAGCAAACCACCGGAACTGCTGGCGATTATCAGGTAGAAGGCGCCAAGCGCATGCAGACCCTTAACATCGGCGGATCAACCACCACCACGGTCAGCTTCATTGTCGAGCGCGACGCGGCCTGACTAACCGCTAACGCGCAGCACAGAACGCTCGGCCCAGTGCGAATGGGTGCCGCTTGAAATTTTGTGGGGCAGTGCGATCCGGCACACTGGACCCGCCTCAAACTTCTTGCAATCAATCAACACGCATTCCGACGTGCCACTATTTTCATCAATGATGAAACTGACCAGATAACCATCATCCTCATCCACTGCGTTCGTGCGCGGTGCGAAGGGAGCTTCACTGGCATAGCGACCTTCATCCAATTTTAACTCCCAAGATTCGCCTGTTTCAAGATCGCTCTTCACAAAGCCGTTGAACAAAAACCAGCCGGGCTTGGTTGTTGTGCTGTAAATGTAGCGGTGTTTGCGCCCGGCGACCCGCTGATTGATCATTCCGAATTCCATGATCCGGTCATCCAGCCGTTCTTCGCGCGTGGTGCCATCCGCCAGATTGAACCGCCAGCGGTGGAGCTTTGGCTTGAAACTATGTTCATCAACATAGGCGAGCATATGGCCGTAACCATTTGCATCTTCGAGTGGCGGCGGCGATGGATCGTCCTGGAAATAACCGTCCATCACCACCTCATCACCCTCTTCATAAGCGTTGAGGAAATGGAGAACATAGGTGGGTGCAGCTTCAAACCAGCGGATATCCTCAGTCTTGCCGTGGCGCGGGATGAGGGCGAAGCGTGATGGCACGCCTTCGTGAATCCGGGGAACATGAATATCATGCTTCAGCGCCTCGGCATCCCAGAACATCGGGAAACTGTTGAGGATCGACCAGTTTTCGCTAAACGCCATGTCGTGCGGCAGCCGGGGCCCGGGCAGCGGCACAGGGATATAGTTCGTGACCTGCCCTGCCCGGTCAACAACGCCGTAATGCATATAAGGCGCATGTTTAGAGTAATTGAAAAACATCAGCTCACCTGTGCGATCATCCACCTTGGGGTGCGCCGATATGCCGTCCAGCGGCACCCAAGGTGCCACACCGTGCTGCTCCAGCGTTTCGGGATCCAGCACATAGCCTTCGCCGCACATGTAAAAGGTCGAAATCGCCTTGCCGCCGTGGACGATAATGTCCGTGCTGGAGCTGTCCTTCACCCCGCCGTGTGCGCCGTAGCCCGGCCGCTTCGATTGGCCTGGCCGCGCCATCAATCCGCCCCAGAGCGATTCCCCGGCGGTTTGCTCTGCCTCAAAACAGCGTGTCCGCACCCAACGGTTGCGATAAGAGGCTTGGCCGTTCCGAAAATCGATCTGGTGGATCATTCCATCACCGTCAAACGGGTGGTAGCGACCGAGTGGCTTGTGAAGCTGGTTCTCTGTGTTGCGGAGATAGACGCCGTCAATATCGGTGGGGATGGCACCTTCGATCACGTCTAGCGCCGTCGCCGTTACTTCTTCGTGCTGAGGGGTCCACGCGCCGTTCAGATAGGGGTGATTGTTCGGCTGAAGCGATGACAGGACGGGCGGAAGACGGTCAAATTGCATAAAAATACCTCTCAACGAGCATGGCCTGACTTTGGATGGGGTAAGCAACGGAGCATTGCCAGCCATTGTCGACCGGTGGCCCACTCACACCTGTGTGGCGGTTCCTGCCACGGTGTAAAGCGTGATTAACAATCCAGCTAGGATCGCGCCGGGCCGGTGACTGCCGGTGCGACGCCACGTAAATATTCCAATCACTGCAACGGCACCAAGGACAGGCACAAATTGGAGGGCGATGACAGTGCTGAGCGGGTCAAAGCCAGTGACCAAGGTTCCCGTTGCGAAGAAGATGCCATAGATCAAGCCGAGCATCACGGCAAACCCACTCGTCAATGCCAAGGCTGCCCAAGAGTAGCGAGTAATGCCACTGTCGCCGCGCACTGTCAGGGCATGACACAGCGTTTTAAGCGTCACCAAAAATGCAAGCGTGATCGGCACGACATAGATTGCAGCGATCCCGAATTGGCGGGCGCTGGGCAGTTTGACTGTGACAATCCAGAACCGGATATCAGTATGAAACACCCAGTCAATAATGCCGAGCGAAGCGTAACCAACCATCACTGTTACCACAGCGAGAAGGATGCAAAGCGACCAATTTAATCGCGCGGCGGCTGAGGAGCGAGAGGGTGACACGGAGCGCCCGGCAAACCTGTTTATCAATAAAGTTACGCCTGCACTTGACAGTGCCCACAGCGCTATTTGTGTTGTCACTGCTTGCGGCAAAACAAATGAAGCGGGCAGGACCATGAAGGCCGCAATAAACGCCGGGAAAAATAATAAGGCCGGGACTATTGTCGACATCGCAAACGCCCGCCACCAGGCCTTGTCGCGGTGATCAACTGCGGCAACGGCTGGCGCGCGCAGGCTTTTGAAAAGAGGTGTGCGGACAAGAATGTCAAATGTGCCGAGCAGGATCATGACGAACCCAATCAAGCCGACACCTGTGCCCAGTTCCTTCCAAAACCAGATCTGGTCACTCGCTGGCTT
>JANPCO010000004.1:0-17891 GCA_031430995.1 Sphingomonadales bacterium
GCGTCGGCCCCGGCGCGGTAGAGCTTTTCGATCATCGCCGCTGTGTTGCTGGCCGGGCCCAGCGTGGCAAGCACACGCACTTTGCGCAGACGGGGGCCGGTTGAATGATACAGCATGCGCGTTCCTCTGGTTTATGCGCTGCTTAGCCGCTAACTTGTGCCAAGTGAATCCCGGAGATAATAATGCCTGATAATATTGACGCGCTTGATGACGCTATTGCCGCTGCGGCGTTCCGTCGCCTTGTTCGCCACTTACAACACCGCACTGATGCGCAAAATGTTGATCTGATGGGCCTTGCTGGCTTTTGCCGCAATTGCCTTGGCGACTGGGTGGCAGAGGCAGGAGACCTAGATAAATCCGAAGGCCGCGAACTGGTTTACGGCATGCCCTACGCGCAGTGGAAAGCTGAGCACCAAGGGCCAGTCACTGCTGAACAACTGAAGTTGATGGATGAAAGCGTCGCGAAAAATTGACGGGTTAGCGTGAGTCACTGCGCGCGGTAATGTGCGCCCACAACCCCGCGCCACCCTGTGCGGCGGCCAGCGCGCCAACACGGTCCGCCCAGACGGCGTCATTGCCGAAGGCTGATCGCCATTCGGTGAGTTTTCGCGTGTAACGCTGCAGCGGATATTCGATCGTGAATCCAATGGCACCGTGGACTTGATGGGCAATGGCAGCACCGGTGCCTGCAGCCCGGTTTGCCCGCACTTTGGCGCAGCCGATTTCAAATTCCGCGTCGCCCCTATCTCGCGCGCGGGCCGCCGCTTGGGACGCGACTGAAACAGCCGCCACTTCTTCTGCCAGCAGCGCCAGCGACTGCTGCACAGCCTGCTGCTTGCCCAGTGGTTTGCCAAACTGCACGCGCGTGTTGGCATGATCTATTGCCATTTCCATGGCGCGTTGCAGTGCGCCGCCGATCAACGCAACTGTAGCCAGTGCGCGGTCCAGTTCCCCGTCGCCGACAATCAGTGCGGTAACATCCAGCTCCGGTTGATGATAGCCGACCAGCCGCAACACCGCCTCTGCGTCGCCCCAATCGCCGTCAAACCCGCCTGCGCTTTCAGAGGTGAGCAACTGCCCAAAACCAGCGGCTTCAAACGCAGATGCATCGGTCTGGCCCGACAGGAGAGTCGTTGCCGTCTCGACCAGCTGAGCGCGCATTTCACTCATCCCAAACCCCTCACCTAAGCCCAAGCCCGCGCGCTGCGATACCGCGCAAGATTTCCTTCGTTCCGCCGCGCAGCGAGAAGCTGGGCGACGTGAGAAGGAGGAGGTGAAGCACCTGGGCGAGTTCGCTTCCCCCCAGCAAGTCAAGCGTCACTGCGTCTTGCACAGCGCGGGGCAAGTCTTGTTCATAGGCGTTGCCAAGATCCTTGACGATGGCCGCTTCCACCACCGGGTCTTCACCGTGGGCAAGTTTTGCCGTCACTGACATCGACATTTGCCGCAGCGTCCAAAGGTCTGCCGCAGCGCGCCCGATCAGCGCCTTCATCGCGGGGTCTGCTTCTGGCCCGGCAAAATCAATCAGCGCCACAAGCAGCGCGTGGCTCGACAAATAGCGTTCCGGGCCGGATCGTTCGATAGCAAGTTCAGCAACCACTTGGCTCCAGCCATTACCTTCTGCCCCAACCAGAGTTCCGTGGGGCACAAGCACATCATCAAAAAACACTTCATTGAAATGATGATCACCTGCCAGATCAATGATCGGGCGGATGGTGATGCCTGGCGTGTCGAGATCGATCAGCAACTGGCTAAGCCCTGCGTTGCGCTCACTGCCTTCTGTGGTGCGCACTAAGGCGAGCATAGCATGGGCGACATGCGCGCCTGATGTCCAGATCTTCTGCCCGTTAACACGCCAGCCTTCGTTCGTGCGCCGCGCTGACGTGCGCACGCTGGCAAGGTCTGATCCGGCACCTGGTTCCGACAGGCCAATGCAAGCGAATATGTCTCCGCGCGCCATGCCAGGCAGATATGTCTCCCGCTGCTCCTCTGTGCCGTAGCGCAGGATCAGCGGCCCTGTTTGTCGGTCTGCAATCCAGTGCGCGCCAACAGGCGCGCCTGCGGCCAGAAGCTCTTCCACCACCACATAGCGTTCCAGCAAATGCCGTTCGTGGCCACCGTACGCCTTTGGCCATGTGAAGCCGAGATAGCCCGCCGCGCCAAGTGCGCGGCTAAAGGCGGGGTCGGAAACTTGCCAGCAATTCGCGCGTCTCGCCGCAGTTGCCTTAGGCTGATGCTCTAGCAGGAAAGCTCTAACCTCAGCGCGCAGCACTGCAATGTCGCCCGGCGGATCGAAATCATGAATGGCAAAGGCTTGCATATCACCCCATTGCCGAAGCGGTCGAGCTAGCGCAAGCTGATCAAAATGCGGCGGCTAAGGAATTTGGGTATGACAATTACCGAACGCGAGACGCTGGCCAAGGTTCCCGCAGTCACTGTTGGATTTTGGATCATCAAAATCTTGGCGACAACGCTAGGAGAAACCGCTGGCGACACTGTCAGCATGACAATGGACTTTGGCTATCTGGTTAGCACTGCCATTTTCCTCACGCTGCTTATCGCGCTGGTGTGGTCGCAGATATCAGCAGTGAAGTTCCACCCAATGCTGTACTGGGCGACGATCATTGCGTCCACCACAGCGGGCACAACAATGGCAGATTTCGCAACGCGGTCCATGGGCATAGGCTATACTGGCGGATCAGCGTTGCTTTTGATCTGCGTTATCGGGTCGCTGGCCCTGTGGCGCGCCGTGATGGGATCAATAGCCGTTGAGACTGTGCATGAGCGCAAAGCAGAGCTGTTTTACTGGATCACCATCACTTTTTCACAAACGCTTGGCACTGCTCTTGGCGATTGGGCAGCAGATACCGGCGGCATGGGATATCTGGGCGCAGCGATTATCTTTGCAGGGCTGCTCGCATTGTTAGTGCTGCTTTACTACGCAACCAGCATCAACCGCGTAATGCTGTTTTGGGCCGCCTTCATCCTCACGCGGCCACTGGGCGCAGCCGTTGGCGATTTCCTTGATAAGCCGATTGAGAAAGGCGGACTGGATTTCAGCCGCCCGGTGGCGTCGGCAGTTCTCGCTGTGGCCATCCTAGCGCTGATCTGGATCATGCCGCAACCGGCAGAACGGACGCCGCGCTCAAAAGCTTGATTGCGGAACCTGTCAATATCCTTTCACCGCTGTTAAGCAACGGGTCAGGGAAGAAAGGCCATTTCCTTCACTACCGAGCGGCTTCGTGAGTCGCGTTGGTTTGGAGTATCCGATCATGCGCAGTTTCCCCCTGGCACTTCTTTTGGCGACAGTGAGCTTATTTCCAGCGCAAGCCCAAGACGTGGGCGAACGGCAGGACCGCGCGGCTCAGATGGAAAACCGCGGTGATCGGCGTGAGACCAGCCGTGAGCGCACGGAACAGGCACAAGAGCAAGCGCAGTCACAAGAACAAAGCGCACAACGAGAAGCGCCGCAAATTCAGCAGCCCGCACGGCAAGGTCGCAATTGGGGGCGTCGTGATGGCGGGATGAATACAGCTCCTTTCCCGCCAGCCACGCCTCAAGCACCGCCTGTGTCGTCGCGCAATTGGGAAGGTCGTGGTCGTGATGCCAATCGCGGAGACGGCCAGAATTGGGATAGCCGGAATTGGAATGGCGGTGGCGGTCGTGACCGAAATGACGGTCAAGGCAGTGGCGATGTCCGCCCGCAGCCCAACAACGGTTCCACTTGGGACCGTAACGGCAATGGCCGGGTGGACCGCGATTGGGATCGCAATCGTAATGGCCAAGTTGATCGCGCTTGGGATCGCAACCGCGACGGCAACCTCGACCGCCGCTCGGACCGCGACGGCAACGGCACTCTGGATCGCCGCTATGATCGTGACGGTGATGGCCGTTATGACCGGAACCGCACCGACAACCGGAGCTACGGCTATGGCAATAATAACCAGCGGTGGGACCGGGGCTGGCATAATGACCGCCGCTACGATTGGCGCGGCCACCGCAACCAATATCGCCAGCTTTACCGCGCGCCCAGCTATTACAACCCATATGGACGCGGCTATGGCTATAACCGGTTCAGCATCGGCATTTATCTTGACTCGCTGTTCTATTCGAACCGCTACTGGATCAACGATCCGTGGCAATACCGGTTGCCGCAGGCTTACGGATCCTACCGTTGGGTTCGCTATTATGACGATGTCCTGCTGATCGACACCCGAACGGGCTATGTGGTCGATGTGATCAACAACTTCTTCTGGTAACCGCCAGAGGTAAACCAGATAGCCCCGGCGACGCGTTTGCCGGGGCATTTTTCTGGCTTGCGCGGTTTTGCTCCTCCATCCAATAGGATGCCCAAGGAGAAGCCGCATGAAGACTCTCATACTGGCGTTCATTGCGTCGATCAGCACCACAAGCATCGCGAAGGCTGAGACGCTGATCATCTATGCCGGACGCGTCATTACAGACGCTGCCAAGCCAGCGTCTGGTCCGACCACAATCACCATTGTGGATGGCAAGATTAGCGGAGTTGCAAATGGTTATGCAGCGCTTCCCGCAGGGGCCCGCGCGATTGACCTCAAAGACAAAACCATTCTGCCTGGCCTGATCGATTCGCATGTTCATCTGACTGGCGACCCTGGCGGTGATTACCGGCAAGAAGCGGTGGACACTGATGAATATGCCGTAACGGTCGGCGCGAAGAATGCGCGGATTACGGCACTTGCCGGATTTACCACGGTCCGCGATTTGGGGTCCGCGCCGTTCACAGGCTTTGCGTTGCGCGATGCGACTGCGAAAGGCCTGATCCTCGGCCCGCGCATCGTTTCGGCAGGCACTGCGATTTCGATCATTGGCGGCCACGGCGATGTGTCGGGCTTTAGTGCCAAAGTGAATGCAGCGCTTGATGGCGGCAACACGTGCACTGGCCCCGTCGAATGTGCGGCTCGCGTCCGTCAATTTGCAAAGCGCGGTGCAGACGTTATCAAGATCACTGCCACGGGCGGCGTGCTATCCCAACAAGGGCGCGGCCTGGGCCAGCATTTTACCGACGCGGAAATGAGTGCGATTGTTGACACGGCTCACGGCCTTGGCCTCAAAGTCGCAGCCCATGCCCACGGCGCTGGCGGCATATTGGGCGCAGTAAAAGCTGGCGTGGATTCCATTGAACATGGCACTTTTGCAGATGTTGAAGGGTTAAAAGCCATGAAAGCCAGCGGCGCTTATTTCGTACCCACGTTAATGGCGTTCACTGGCATTCGAGAACGGCTCGGCAAAAATATCTACACGCCAACGGTAGAAGTAAAAGTGCGTGAAACAGTGCGCAACGTCGGCAAAGCACTTAAGGCCGCGCGTGAGATGGGCGTGGCCATCGCCTTTGGAACGGACTCAGGCGTGTTTGAACATGGCCGAAACGCCGAAGAATTTGCTCAGATGGTTGATCTGGGCGGTTTCACCCCAGCGCAAGCCATTACCACTGCAACAACGGGCGCTGCTACATTATTGGGCCTTGAAAATGAGGTCGGGCGGATCGCGCCGGGATATTCAGCGGACATCATAGCCGTATCCGGCGATCCGCTCACCAACGTGCGGGTTTTGGAAAAGGTTGATTTTGTGATGGTCAGGGGCCGCGTAATCCAGTGAACGCCGTAAAATCGAAAGACCTAGGGTCCAAGAAAATTGCGGAATTTAGCAGGAGTGTTCGCCGGAAGCTGAAAAAGCATGAGCGTGTCGACATTGTCGGGCAAGCAGGCCTGGATCTTTACTGCGTGCAAGGGTTCATGACGCAGGACGAATGCGACGGGCTGATCGCGCTGATTGAGGCTGATAATCATCCGTCCAGCCTTTATGCAGGGACTGAGCAAGACGGGTTCCGCACCAGTTTTAGCTGCAATCTTGATCCTTATCACCCCCTTGTCATGCGGATTGAACGGCGCATTTGCGAATTGACGGGCATTGATCAGCGGCACGGCGAAACATTGCAAGGGCAGCGCTACCGGCCTGGCCAGCAGTTCAAACCGCATCATGACTATTTCCATATCGGGGAATCTTACTGGGAGGCGGAGCGTAAAGCGGGCGGCCAGCGGACTTGGACTGGAATGATCTATCTCAACGAACCAGAAGGCGGCGGAGAAACGAATTTCCCCAAGGTCGGCCTGTGTGTGCAGCCGCGCACGGCCATGCTGGTCTTGTGGAACAATATGACAGAAATTGGATCGCCGCAGGATCTCAGCATTCATGAGGGCTGCCCTGTGAACGCAGGCACCAAATATATCGTGACAAAATGGTTCCGGGAGCGTTTCTGGGGCGGAAAAACATGAAGGAAGCGCACGTGGAAAACCGGGATGTCATCATTGTCGGGGCAGGCCACGGCGGCGCTCAGGCCGCGATTGCGCTGCGCCAGAACGGCTTTACCGGCAGCGTGCTGATGATTGGCCGCGAAAACGAACCGCCCTATGAACGCCCGCCGCTGTCAAAAGAATATCTGGCAAAGGATAAGACATTTGACCGGCTTTACATCAGGCCACTCCAGTTCTGGGCCGATAAAGGCATAGACTTGATGCTGAGCACGGAAGTGGCCTCAGTAGACGGCGCTGCGCAGTCCGTAAGGCTGAGTGACGGCAGTGTGATTGGCTATAGCGATTTGATCTGGGCCACAGGCGGCGATCCGCGTCCGCTCACCTGTCCGGGGGCAGATCTTGCAGGCATTCACGCCGTCCGCACGCGCGAAGATGTCGATGCGATCATGGCAGCGTTAGACGGCGTGTCTCATATCGCTGTTGTTGGTGGCGGCTATATCGGGCTGGAGGCTGCTGCGGTGCTCACAAAGCTGGGCAAGCCAGTGACATTGTTCGAAACGCTCCCCCGTGTACTCGCGCGTGTTGCCGGTGAAGACCTCTCAACTTTTTACGAAGGCGAACACCGCGCCCACGGCGTCGATTTACGCACAGGCGTTGGTGTTGTTGCGATTGAAGGCGCGGGCGGCCATGTCAGCGGCGTGCGGCTGTCGGATGATAGCGTTGTTCCGGTGGATATGGTGATCGTTGGCATTGGCATCATTCCCGCAATCGCCCCTTTGATTGCGGCAGGCGCACAGGCGAGCAACGGCATCGACATTGACGCGCAGTGCCGCACGTCGCTGCCTCATGTCTTTGCGATTGGTGACTGCGCTGCGCATGTCAATGAATTCGCTGACGGGGCTGTTATCCGGCTGGAATCGGTGCAAAATGCCAATGATCAAGCGACCGTCGCGGCCAAAACAATTTGCGGCCTGGACGCTATCTACACGGCAACACCGTGGTTTTGGTCCAACCAGTATGATCTGAAATTGCAGACCGTTGGGCTCTCGACTGGTCATGACGATGCCATATTGCGCGGTGATCCGGCGACGCGCAGTTTCTCTGTCGTCTATACAAAACAAGGTCGTGTCATCGCGCTGGACTGTGTGAATATGGTGAAAGATTATGTGCAGGGGCGCAAATTGGTTGAAGGGCGGATGGTGGCAGACGCTGCAGTGCTTGCTGACGCGTCACGACCACTCAAAGAATTACTGACGCCCAATTGAAAACTGGCCCCGACGCGCGGTGCACCGGGGCCAGTTTCATGAAGTGAGACTAGAGTCACCGTAACGAGGGGCACGCTGGCCGGTGGGGGACCTGCCAGCGCGCGCAACCCGGTACAGTGAAATGATAGGCTGTGCCGAATTATCCTCCTCTTCTGATCGACTGAACCACTGTCGATCAGCAAGAGATGCAGCCAAAATCACACTGAAACGTTAAGGATACGCAAGCTCACTCCGAAGCGGATGAAACGGCACGGCTGGCTGGCACATTGCCATGTTCATTAGGTCCGAAACCGTGGTAACCGCACTTGGCGCTTGAAGTGTGAATCAGATGTCATGCCGATCTGCAGCACGATGGCCTAAACTGGCGCTGCGTCCGTGATTATGGTGCGATAGGTCGTACTTGTGGTTGCTTTATATCCGTTGAGGCCAAAAACCATCAAGGCCCCCGCGACTAAGACGTTACCCAACACCGCAATCATCAGCAAAATGAAGGCAGCTCCGCACAAACCAAGCGCCAGCTGACCCAGCGCGCTTTTTCCCTTTGGCGTCAATTGAACCCGTCGCGGGCCTTGCGGGTCATAGCGGGCCGCTGTGTTCAGCCAGATTGCGCCATCCTCACGCACTTGCGCCCCGGGCATGAGGCCTGCAAGCGTTGTCATCCAGTCCTGTGGAGTGGCAGCGGATAGTGGCCCGGGCGTTGCAGCTGCTCGTTTAGTCCATGGTGACGGGCCAAGAGACCTGTTTGATTTACCACCAACCGTTGCCATTGGTGCGCGAGCAGCATCTGACACAACGGACGTAGCAGGGGCTGCACTGGCAGAACCGGGCAAACCGATTTCCTGCCCTGTCAGCGTATCAATCGTGACGAGGCGCCGGTCGCGTTCCACCACTTTGTAACGGCCAGTGGGTGTGGTCACGCCTTACCCTCCATATTTGCCCTTCAGCGTCAGCATGGCGATCGCAGCCCTAGCCGCCTCGCCGCCCTTGTCTTTCTGGGCCGGGTCGGCGCGGACAAGCGCCTGAGCCTCATTTTCAACGGTCAATATGCCATTGCCAATTGCTATCCCGTCCATGGTCAGCGCCATGATGCCCCGCGCGCTTTCGCTGGCGACAATCTCAAAATGATAAGTTTCACCGCGAATGACCACGCCGATGCCAACGAAACCGTCATAATAAGCGGCGGCCATGCTGATTGCACCGGGAATTTCCAGCGCACCGGGCACTGTCACGACATCAACCTGATGTCCTTCCGCCTCCAGCACTGCCGTTGCGCCTTCGACCAGCATATCATTCAAATGGTCATAAAAGCGCGCTTCAACAATCAGGAATTTGGCCATGGTTCTTCTTTCATTCATGCAGGCCCATCCCGCTCAGGCTGAGCTTGACGTGGACGTGGCAGGCGTTTCCGAACAAGGCTTCGTCGAGCTCAGCCTGAGCGGACTTTGATCAAGCTACCCTTCCGGGATCGGACGTTCACCCACAATGTTAATGCCGTAACCGTCGAGGCCTACAACATTGCGGTGGGCGTTGGTCAGTAGGATCATGTCGTGAATGCCAAGGTCCGCCAAGATCTGCGCGCCGATACCGTAAGCGCGCAAATCCATTTCCGGGCGGAATGTCGTTGAGCCTAGTTCGCGCGACAGCGCCTCCGGGTCTGATGGCATCAGGAGGACAATGACACCGCTGCCTGCCTTGCCAATTTCTGCCATAGACCGCTGCAATGTCCGCTTGCGCGGGCCTGGCTGACCAAGCAGATCGGAAAAAATCGAAATGCCGTGCATGCGGACCAACGTGGCTTCACCTTCGATCACACGTCCCTTTTGCAGCACGATATTGACGGAGCCGTCGACCTTGTTGCGGTAGGTCTTGGCCGTCCAATCGCCGCCATAATCGGACGTGAACGGCGCTTCGGTGACGCATTCGACCAGATGGTCATGCTTACGCCGATACTGGATGAGGTCGCGGATCGTTCCCATTTTCAGATTGTGCATGCGGGCAAAGCCAACCAGATCGTCCATCCGTGCCATCGTGCCGTCATCACGCATGATTTCGCAGATGACGCCCGACGGGTTTAGGCCCGCAAGCCGTGAAATATCGACAGCCGCTTCAGTATGACCCGCGCGCACCAGCACACCGCCGTCACGTGCGATCAGAGGAAAAACATGGCCAGGCGTCACAATGTCTGCCCGTCCCTTGGAGCCATCAATGGCCACGGAAACCGTGCGCGCGCGGTCTGCGGCGCTGATCCCAGTCGTTACACCTTCCAGTGCCTCAATGGATGTGGTGAAGGCCGTTTCATGGCGCGTGCCATTGGCTCGGCTCATCAGTTCAAGACCAAGATGATCAACCCGTGATTTGGTGAGCGTCAGGCAGATCAGACCCCGGCCATGCGTTGCCATGAAATTGATCGCGTCCGGCGTGGCCATTTGGGCTGGAATGACAAGATCGCCTTCGTTTTCCCGGTCTTCATCATCAACAAGGATGAACATGCGGCCATTGCGGGCTTCTTCGATAATTTCCTCAATCGGAACAAGCGCAGGGCTCTCATCATTGGAGAATAAAAATCGTTCCAGCTTGCCCAGCGTTTCAGCGGTCGGGTTCCAGCCGCCATCCTCAAGATCACGCAATGTGTTGGCGTGAAGCCCCGAAGCGCGGGCCAGGCCGGATTTGGACATGCCGCCATCAGTGACGAGGCGACGGACTTTTTCGATCAATTGAATGCTCATAATTCGAGATGTGTCACACTGCGATGTGATGGTAAAGCACAAATATCACATTCTCATGCGAATTGTGAAGTCATCCCCCCATCCGCTCCTTCATCCGCGCCAGATAACGCGCCAGCACATCAATTTCGATGTTGACTGACTGGTCAACTGCAAGTGTCGCAAACGCCGTCACGTCCCAAGTATGGGGAATGATGTTCAGGCCAAAACTCGCTGTGCCATCCGCATTGTCAACGACGCTGTTCACTGTGAGTGACACGCCGTCGACGGTAACAGAGCCTTTGGCAGCGATATAAGGCGCAATTTCCGCACTTACTTTCACGGTAACGCGGTGCGATCCGCCTTCGGGCGTGATCGCTTCCACAGTGCCAATGCCGTCAACATGGCCCGTAACGATGTGCCCCCCCAGTTCGTCGCCGATTTTTAGCGCTCGTTCCAGGTTCAGCCTGTGGCCTTCGCTCCACATGGCAGCTGCCGTTTTGCTGACTGTTTCTGCCGAGGCATCCACAGCGAACCAATCCGCACCTTTATTAACAACTGTCAGGCAGCAACCCGAACAGGCAATGGATGCCCCCAGATCAACGCCTGCCATGTCATAGCCGCAGCCGATGATAAGACGCAGGTCGCCGCGCCTTTCCGCTGTGCGAATGGTGCCAAGATCAGTGATTATGCCTGTGAACATTGTGCCTCCTTACACGGCCTCGTAAACGTCAAGACTGTCGCTGCCAAGCTGGCGCGTATCAGTGCGCACCCATCGCCCATGAGCGTCGCTGAGTGCGCCTAAACCGATGTCAGCCAGACAGGCTTTGCCTGCACCAATGAAAATGGGCGCGCGGTAAAGCAGAACCCGGTCCACCAGCCCCGCTGCCACGAAGGACGCTGCTGTTTTTGCCCCACCTTCGATCAACAGATATTGAGTATCGCGCAATCTTAAAATGTCACGGGGCGATGCAAATTGAACCCAATCGCCAGCAAATTCGCCCGATTGAGACAGGACTGCACGCACCGGAGAGCGATCTTCCAGCCCCGGCAAACGCACGTCCAGCGTCGGCGCGTCGGCTTCAACGGTTCCGCGACCAACCAAAATCATGTTGCACAAGGCGCGCTGCATATGGCTGTGGGCGCGCGCGGCTTCGCCTGTGATCCACTGGCTTTCGCCGCTTGCCATCGCAATACACCCGTCAAGTGACGTCGCGAGTTTCAGCGTCACAAAGGGCCGCCCGCGCTCGGTAATGCTGAACCAGCCTGCCATTGCCGCGCGCGCCTCAGCGGCTCCTATGCCAGCCTCAACCGCAATCCCAGCCGCACGCAGTCGCTGTATACCCAGCCCATTGGTGCGCGCGTCCGGATCAGTAAGCGCAATCACCACGCGCGCAACGCCCGCTGCAATTAGGCTGTCTGCACAAGGCGGGCCTCGCTCTGACCCATGCGCGCAGGGTTCCAGCGTGACATAGGCGGTTGCGCCTTTTGCAGCCTCACCAGCGGCACCCAAGGCCATCGCCTCAGCATGGGGCCGTCCGCCGGGTTGGGTCCAGCCGCGCCCGGCCACATGGCCCTGCTTGACCAGCATGCAGCCGACATTGGGGTTGGTGCCCGTGCGCGCCTGACCACGGCTGGACAGACGGATAGCCGCTGCCATCCAGCGCGCGTCACTTGCGGTCGACATCAATGCCCATATCGTCGGCCAGCTTGCGGAACTGAGCTTTGCGGGCATCTTCCGCATCTTTAATCGCTTTGCGTGCTGCTTGTTCAGCCGGGGCATCCAGAAGCTGTTGCGCACGAATTTGCGCGTCCGTTCGCCCGGCCTTCATCGGCTTGAAGAAAATCACTTCAGGCGGTTTATATTCCTTTTCACGGTCATATTGCACGGCAAAGCCGGCGATGATCAAAGCGGGTATCCCCACCGCGGCCAGCACAAAGGCCCATTTATGCTCTACCTGCTGGCCGTAAGCGGCGCGAAAATCGGCAAAAGCTCCGCCCTTATGTTCGGGCTCCGGTCTGAAAGGGCGCATCATCATGACATGGGAAGTAAGCGATCCTCACTTGCTTTTCCAGTGGGGCTTTGGGTTAACCATTGTCAGAAACCGCATGGTGAGAGTTCTCGGGTTAACCTTAACCAATGGTCAAATTTGTCTACATCACGATTGGCTTTGCAGCGTTGGTTGGCCTGCTGTCGCGCGGCGGCGATGACAACCGCGTTCAGAGCGAACCGATGTTAGTGTCCAGCTCGCAGGTTCCGGCCCCCGCGTCCAGCGTCGCCGCTCCGGTGGGCAATGGCTATGCCCAAACCACTCTTCCCCGCGCGCCAGACGGGCATTTCTACGCCGAATTACGTGTGAACGGAACACCGGTGAGATTTCTGGTGGATACCGGCGCATCCATGATCGCGCTGACCCGCGAAGATGCGCAGCGGATCGGCATCCCCATTTCAGAGGCTGATTTTACGGGCACAGCGCAAACCGCCAGCGGATCAGTGGGCCTGAAACCCATTGTGCTGGACCGGGTCAGCCTTGGCTCGCTTGAGGCCACGGATGTTGACGCTGCCATCGTGCAGCAGGGCCTCGGCCAGTCTCTGCTCGGCCAAAGCTGGCTGAAACGGATTGGCAAAGTCACGATCGAAGGCGATCAGATGGTGTTGAAATAAGGGGTCAAGTTGCCACAGTGCTCCGGGCTTGACCCGGAGCCCAGAGGGGACGCTTCTGTGTTTGGGGCCACTAGGCTCCGGATCAAGTCCGGAGCACTGCCATTTACTTCCCCACGCTAACCGGCACAGGGATATTACAAATATCCGCGCCGCCCGCTGGTTTAATAAAAAACGCATCACGGCGATTGGCCCGCGCATCGGCATAGGCGGCAAAGCTGGCGCTTTCAGTCGAGAGATATTCATATCGCGGCAAACCCGATACCTTATCGCCAACCCGCACCGACAGGATGGGCACGCGTTCCTCCGCCGTCTTGTAAAAACCCAAATCCCCCGTGCCGCGCGGCAAAGAGGAGAGGTGTTCGATGCCCGCGATCACGCGACCCACAAGGGCAATATTGCGGTCCAGATGGCGCGGCGCGTGACCAATGACAGTGTAAAGCTCAGCCCCTGTGCCCGTATTCGGCGGCATATTGCGGCCCACGCCGACCATGCCATAGCAATGAACGGGCCAACCTCTAAACTTCCTTACATCATAGGACAAATTCTCCAGTCCAATTGGCCAGCCGCTCTGGAAAGCAACCTTGGGCGCGAATACATCACGGACTGATCCGCCTTCAGGTAGCTGCGCAACCCCCAACTCTTCTCGCAGTTTGCGCGCATCGAAACCCGGATCGACTTCGTATTCAAGCTGCGGCACTGTCACTAGTCCATCCGGCAGAGCCTTCTTCTCAGTCACATCGCCCCACTGGACGACATAGTTATCCTGCACCCTATTAACGCTCGTCCCATCCCACCACTGGGCGGCGGCGAGTGTGCGGATGTTGCCAACCCAGCCTTGGCTGAACGGCGCTGGCATCAGCTGGATCACCACGCGCCGGGGCTTGGCATCGCGGTCCGCTGCCAAATCCATCACCAGCAGATTGGACGGCGCAATGGCAACCCACTCCTCAGACTTCGCTGCGGCCACAATCTCACTCGGGGAAAGCACAGGCACGGGGGACGCCGCGATGAGGGCCAAAGGCAAAAGGGCAAATTTGTTCATGGCCAACATACTTGCGAATTATCATATCAAAGTCTAGGGCCTGCGCTTCCAGCGATATGCGGAGCGGTGGCCGAGTGGTCGAAGGCGCTCGCCTGGAAAGTGAGTATACGCCAAAAGCGTATCCAGGGTTCGAATCCCTGCCGCTCCGCCAGTCTTTAGCCCCTTTCCTGCAGTTTCGCTTTGCGTCGTCGCGCGGTGCGGATAAAGATCGCGCATAGTTTTGGAGACGCTAAAATGAGCAAAATGACTGCGCGGCTAACTGGCACTGACCTGATCGAGGAAATCATGCGCCTGAAAAAGGAACGCAACGCTGTCATCCTGGCGCATTATTATCAGCGGCCAGAACTTCAGGATATTGCCGATTATGTCGGGGATAGTCTTGAACTGTCGAAAAAGGCAGCGGCAACTGACGCTGACGTGATTGCCTTTTGCGGCGTCAAATTCATGGCTGATACGGCTAAGATTCTTTCACCGAACAAGATTGTCGTGCTGCCGGATCTGGATGCCGGGTGCAGCCTGGAGGACAGCTGCCCGCCCGCCAAGTTCAAGGCGTTTCGTGATGCTCACCCTGATCATATTGCGATTACCTACATCAATTGCTCGACTGAAGTGAAGGCGCTGAGCGATATCATCGTCACTTCTTCATCTGCCGAGCGGATATTGGAGCAGATCCCGATGGACCAGAAAATCATCTTTGGCCCGGACAAGCATCTCGGCGGCTACATCGCGCGCAAGACCGGGCGGGACATGCTGCTCTGGCCGGGCGTATGCATTGTGCATGAAGCGTTTAGCGAGACTGAACTGATCAAGCTCAGAGCCCAGCACCCCGGCGCGCCCGTGGCGGCCCACCCTGAATGCCCGCCGCACATCATTGATCATGCGGACTATGTGGGCAGCACCAGCGGCATCCTTACGTTTGCAAAAACCTTCCCCGGGGATACGCTGATCGTGGCCACTGAACCGCACATCATCCACCAAATGGAAAAGGCGATCCCGCACAAAAACTTCATCGGCGCCCCGGGCGCAGACGGCAACTGCAACTGCAACATCTGCCCCTATATGGCGCTCAACACGATGGAAAAGCTCTACGTAGCGCTGCGGGATTTATCGCCCAGGATCGAGATAGAGGAAGGGCTGCGGTTGGCAGCGAAGAAGTCGCTGGACCGGATGCTGGAGATGGCAGGATAGGGTCGGCTTAAAGTTGTGGGGGGAGTGGTAATGAATGATCTTTTTGGGATGATCACTCAGGGCAAATATGCGCAACCCCTTCACGCGCCGCGATTTCGAGCAAGGCTTGGTCGTGCGTCACCAATGTCAAGCCAAGCCGCTGACAGGTTGCAAGGTGAACGGCGTCGGGTGTAAGGAGCTTTGGTGTAGGCGTCCGCACAAAATGGCCTGCGTTTCGGATATCGACAGGCTTATTTTCGATCGGTTCTGCCGCTTCACCCTTCCAGCGATCAAAGGCTGAATGAAGCATATCTGCGCGTTCGCCGCTCAGCGCGCCTTTGCGGACAAAGCGCGAAAGGGTCGCTGCAAACTCCGCGGCCGCCAAATCCGATACAAGCAATGTGCCATCAACTGACACGATCCATCGTTCCAGACTTTGGCTTTGGCCCTCTACGACAAACAGCGGCACCAGGACGCTGGCATCAAGATAGAGGCTCATTCATCATCCTCATAAAGCCAATCATAGAATCGGTGTAATGGTATTGGCGCCAGTGTTGGCCCAGCCTCACGAGCCTCACGCACTCTGGCCATCGCAGCGGTACGATCAATCAATTTACCTTCGACAATCCGCAACTCAACAGTCGGTTTGCCGTGACGCGTGATCACCACTTCTTCGCCGGCCAGCGCCTTGTCGATCAGGCTGGACAGATTATCCTTCGTTGTCGCAACGCTGTAATTGGCCATCGCACTCATCCTTTATGGCCATTGGTATAGCCATAATATTCTGCAGCGGCAAGCCTGCACGAAATAAGGGGCAGCCCGCAGGCCACCCCTTCGACTGCGAAAGGCCAAAGACTTACCGCCCCCGACTTACCGGCCCTGACCGTCATGTTTCTGGCGGTAAATGTTGGCACTGGCGGGGTCCTGACGGGCTTCGATGCGAGCGCGTTCGGAGCGGGAGAGGCCACCGCCGTCGGCACGGCTTTTTGCTTCAAAGCGGGCAATGCGCACCTGCTGGCGTTCCAGCTGAACTGTTTTACGCGCAGTTAGGCTGCCATTTTTCAGGCCAGCCGCGATGCGGTGCTGTTGATGGTTTTGCCGCTGATTGATGCGGGCGTCTGCTGGAACGGCCATGGCCAAAGTGGCGACCGCGCAGGTCGCAGCGGCGAGGGACAGTGGGAATTTCATTTCAAATCTCCTTTGTGGATGGGGCATGATCCACTAATCTTAACGCAGCTGCGCGAAAAACCCTTCGCCCCATTATCCACTTGATCCCCCCTCTTTCACGCGTCATTAAAGCAGAACGGGAACGAAAACAGGGGAGCATTTGATGAACAGGATCATGGCGGCGCTTGTCGCAGTGGCGCTTGTGTTGCCGGGGATCGCGCCAAGTGGCGTGGCCGCAAAGACCAAGGCCGATCAGAGCTTTGCCTTCCCCAAAGACCGGCCAATCAAAATCATTCTGTTCCGCCCCGACATTGAAGTCGCGTCGCTGGGCACAAGCGGTGTGCCGACGCCCAATCCGGATTGGACGAAAGACGCGCGCACGTTCACGCTGGAGGCCGTGCAAAAGAATCAAGCCGCCAAGCGCACTGAAATTGTGCCTATGCCCGAACTCACCGGTGACGACGCGGCTTATGCGGCCGAATATCAGTCGCTCTATCGCGCAGTTAGCAACTCCGTCATGCTGCACAGCTATGCGCTGAAGCTGCCAACTAAGAAAATGGCGAATGGCAAATATAAATTTGACTGGACGTTAGGGCCTGGCGCGAAGCGTCTGGGTGAACTGGGCGGCGGCAATTACGGCCTCTTTATTTTCGGCTATGATGCCTATGCGACGTCCGGGCGCAAGGCGATGCAGATCTTCATGCTGCTCGCCAGCAGCGCAATGGGCGCAGGCTTTTTCCCGGCGGGTGGCCAGCATTTTTCCTATGCGTCGCTGGTTGATCTCGACACCGGCAACATCGTCTGGTTCAATTTCTACGCCAGCAAGAAAGGCGATATCCGCACCCGCGAAGGCGCACAGGAACGGGCAGACACATTGCTGGCCAGCCTGCCGCTGCGTGAAGGCGAAACGCCCGTGAAAGCCGCAGTGCGACGGTGATCAGCCTTCGTCGTCTTCTGTTGCCTTTCGTGGCCCTCGCCTGCGTTGCAGCAAGCGATCCTGTGCCCCAGGCCAATGTCGGCTATGTGCCGCAGGATAAGGATGAACGCGGCCTCTGGATGCAGATGGAAGAATATGAGCGGGACATGAAGCATAGCAGCTTCGTGATGCGTGATCCTGCGCTTAACGCCTATGTTCGTGATGTGTTTTGCCGCACTGTGGGCCAGGCGGAATGCAAAGATGTACGGTTTTACCTGATGCGCACGCCTTATTTCAATGCCTCAATGGCCCCCAATGGGATGATGCAAGTCTATTCCGGGCTGTTCCTGCGCACACGGGATGAAGCACAACTGGCCGCCATTCTCGGCCACGAATATACCCATTATCGGCAGCGCCATTCGATCCAGCAATTCCGCGAGATAAAAAAGAAACTCGGCGCAGCTGTTTTCCTCAGCATTCTCGATGGTGGGTTGATTACGGGTACAGCGCTGATCGGGTCCATCTATCAGAACAGCCGCGAGATGGAGGCAGAGGCAGATGCCGGTTCCATCCCCATGCTAGTGCGCGCTGGCTTTGATCCCCATGCCGCGTCGCTGGTGTGGGAACAGTTGCGGGCGGAAATGGATGCGACTGCGCTGGCACGCAATAAGAAA
>JANPCO010000005.1:0-3142 GCA_031430995.1 Sphingomonadales bacterium
GATCACATCCATTCTGATGGTGCCGATCTTTCAAAATGCCGAAAGCATCATCAACCTGTTGCAGCAATTGAACGGTTTGTTTTCAATGCCGATCCTGTCGGCCTTCATCGCCGGTTTGCTGTTTCGCAATGTGGATGCGCGCGCGGCAATTGGGGGGCTGGTCTGGGGGCTGGCGAGCTATGCTGTCCATAATTTCATCCTTTATGTGCCAAACCCAGGCTTTGGCGGGCAAACGTATTATCAGTATTGGGGCCTGCCCGGGCTGCACTATATTGATGTGATGGTGATTGTGCTGGTGACGTCGGTCGTCGTCGCGCTGATCGTCAACCGGCTGGTGTTTGGTAACCGTGCGACGTTCATTTTCAGTGCAGCGGGGCGCGAACTGCGGCGGGTCGAAAATGCCGCGCTTGATGCCGCGCTTGATGCTTCAGGGGCGCGGGCATGACGGAGAAAATTCTGGTCGTTGATGAAGGCACCACATCAACGCGCGCAATGCTGTTTGCAGCGGGCGGCCGCTTGATCGACAGCGCGCAAGAACCGCTGACACAGTATTATCCAGCGCCCGGGCTGGTCGAACATGACGCAGCGGAGATCTGGTCAAAAACACTGGCCTGTGCGCGCGCCGTAATTGACCGGGCAGGCGGCGCAGATCAAGTGACTGCGATTGGTATCACCAATCAACGAGAAACTATTATATTCTGGGATAAGCGAACCGGAGAGCCGCTGGCGCCTGCGATCGTGTGGCAGGACAGGCGCACGGCGGATGACTGTGCTGCACTCAAAGCGGCGGGGCACGAAGCCACAGTGCAGGCGAAGACGGGATTGCTGCTTGATCCGTATTTTTCCGGCAGCAAAATCGGCTGGGCACTGAAGAACTGGCCGCAGTTGAAGGCCGCTGGCGATCATCTGGCAGTTGGCACCGTGGAAAGCTATCTTGTCTACCGGCTAACCGGCGGCGCGCATGTGAGTGACGCAACCAACGCATCACGCACGGCCCTGATGGCGATTGGCAGCAGCGGCTGGGATGACGGCTTGCTGAGCCTGTTTGATGTGCCGCGTGCCATATTGCCCGAAATCGTCGACTGCGCAGGCGCGATTGGCACGACACTGCCCGAACTGTTCGGCGGGCCAATCCCGATTACAGGCATGGCAGGGGATCAACAGGCAGCCACAATCGGCCAGGCCTGCCTTGAACCGGGGCAAACCAAAGCAACCTTTGGCACTGGCGCGTTCATTCTGACGCAGACCGGGCGGACATTGCCGCAATCCCAGAACAAGCTGCTGACCACAGTGGCGTGGCAACTGGGCGGGGAACGGCATTATGCCCTTGAGGGGTCTGTGTTTGTGGCGGGCAGTTTGATCCAGTGGCTGCGTGATGATCTGGGCCTGATTGCGCAGGCCCCCGAAACAGAGCCGCTGGCACGCAGCGTGGCAGATAATGGCGGCGTGTATATCGTGCCTGCTCTGTCTGGCCTTGGTGCGCCATACTGGCGGCCCGACGCGCGCGGCATCATCAGCGGTTTAAGCTTTTCGGCCAAGAAAGCCCATATCGCCCGTGCGGCTTTGGAAGCCATGGCGCATCAGGCAAGCGATTTGAAAACCGCCTATGCAGCGGACGGGTGCGATTGGCAGGAACTGCGAATTGACGGCGGCATGGTTGCCAATGACTGGATGGCGCAGGATCTGGCGGATATGCTGAACATCAGCGTTGAACGCCCGGCCTTTATCGAGACGACAGCGCTTGGCGCAGCGATGCTGGCAGGGGTCGGCGCAGGGCTATATCTGTCGCTTAAGGACGCAGCTGTCATGCGCGGCCCGGTGGAATTGTTCGCCCCAAAAATCGCCCCAGAGCTACGTACACAGCGCCTCGCCGGATGGAAGCACGCCGTCATACAGACGCTGGGGTAGATGTGAGCCTTGACGCAAGAGAAAAGCTGCGCTTCACTGACAGCATCAAAAGGTGGTTGGCTGCTGACCCTCGTGGGCGGTCGTTCACGTTCCTAGCGGAGGTAAAATTCTGAGCGCGACACGCAGAGAGTATATGGCGGGGCTGGGGGCTTTGATGGCGGCCCAGCCCTTTGCCCTGTCTGCGCTCGGTGCAGCGGAACCGGCGCGGCGGTCTCCTCGGCTTAAACCCGGCGATACGGTTGGATTGATCGAGCCTGCTTCGGCCAGTGACGGCGCGCTGGACATTCAGCTGGTTGAAGAAGTTGTCGTCGCGCTTGGCCTGAAATCCAAACGCGGCGCACATCTGCTGAACCGCGATGGCTATCTGGCAGGCACTGACCGCGACCGGGCGGCGGACGTGAACGCCATGTTTGCTGACCCGGATGTGCGCTTCATTCTGGCGGTGCGCGGCGGATGGGGCTGTGCGCGGATGCTGCCGTTTCTGGATTGGAAGGTCATCCGGGCCAATCCAAAACTGTTGATGGGCTATAGCGACATTACGGCACTGCACATGGCCATTGCGGCGCGGGCTGGGTTTATCACGCTCCACGGCCCCAACGGCGGCAGTGCGTGGGGTAAGGCGTCGGTTGAAAGCTTCCGGCAAATTGCTTTTGAAGGGGCCACGCCAACCTTTGCCAACCCCGTGGCAGGGGAGGACCGGCTGGTTCAGCGCAAATGGCGGACTGAGAAGATCACCGGCGGCAAAGCGCGCGGGCGTTTGCTCGGCGGCAATCTGACCGTGCTGACGGCACTTGCTGGCACGCCTTATCTGCCGGATTTCAGCGGTGCGATCCTGTTTATCGAAGATATTGATGAAGCCGAATACCGGATTGACCGGATGTTGACGCAACTGGGCCAGGCGGGAGTATTGAAGGGCCTGAAGGGTGCAGTGTTCGGCCAGTGCAATAATTGCGTTGCGCCAGGTCCGTCTGGCCCTCGTGGCTTTACGCTGACTGAAATCCTGACGCATCATCTCGGTGGGCTCGGCATTCCGGCCTATCAAGGCGCGTTCTTTGGCCACATGGCGGATCAGTTCACAATTCCGGTGGGCGCGCAGGCCGAAATTGATGCCGATGCGGGCACGCTGCGTCTGTTGGAAAGCGCCGTCATTTAACTTTCCAAAAATGCCGCTATCGAAGGGGCCATGACAAAACGAATCCTTAGCCTGCACGGCATTCACAATTTCCGCGACTAT
>JANPCO010000006.1:0-2509 GCA_031430995.1 Sphingomonadales bacterium
TTCGCGGCGCAGAGCGAGCAAATCGATGACAGTGGCTGGTTTTAATCCCTCACGCGTGACCCAGCGGTAGGCGTTGACTGCCGATACGGCTTGCAAAACCATTTGCCACTGATCGCGGTGAGCAATGCTCGCGACGGCAAAGCAGTCTTCGGGCAGCAAATGCCGTTTGGTATCCAGCAACCGCGCGCTGCCGTCGGCCCGTTCAATCGCAGCGCCCAGCCGCACAAACAGCGATGACGGGTTTTTGAGCATCCGGCCAATAGCACCTTCAAAGGCGCGTGTCTCAATTTCGGCCCGTTCAACCAATTCCAGCGCAGAACGGTTATTGCCTGGTGTCCCTGCGCCGCGAAACAACAGCCACGCGCGGTTGATCGCACTCCACGCATCGCGGGAAAGCGCAATGCGCACAGCCTTGGCATTGTCGCGCGCGGCATCCAGGCAGCTGAGCACAGAGCCTTTGTGACTGCCATCAACGGTGAGGAAGCGTGTCACCGCTTGCTGCCCAATCTCTGCGCCAGTCGCCACAAAAGCCTCGTCCTGACCAAGCACTTCCAGCGCATCTGCCCACGCGCGCTTGCCAGTCTCCGGTGATGACACAGCGTCCAGCCGCAGTGTCGCTTCCACCAATCGCGATGTAAACTCGGCCCGTTCAATGTAACGGCCAAGCCAATAAAGGGAGGACGCGGCGCGCGAAAGCATCAGCCAATCCCCCGGCCATCAGCAAGGCCAATGTCAGCGAGGATGAAACTATCCTTCGTGCCGCCGCCCTGGCTGCTGTTCACAACTAGCGATCCTTCACGCAGAGCCACACGGGTCAGACCCCCGGGAACGAGCTTCACGGCACCGGGCTGGCTCAGCACGTAAGGCCGGAAATCCACATGGCGCGGGGCAATGCCATTGTCTGTGAATGTCGGGACAGTTGACAGTGCCAGCGTCGGCTGTGCGATATAGCGTTCAGGCTGCGCGATTAGTGCCGCGCGAAAAGCATCGAGTTCAGCTTTGCTTGCCGCTGGGCCAACGAGCATTCCGTAACCGCCGGAACCGTCAACCAGCTTCACCACCAGCTTTTCCAAATTATCAAGCGTGTAGCGGAGAGCCTGTGGTTCGCGGCATCGCCACGTTTCCACATTGGGCAGCAGCGCTTCTCCGCCGGAATAAAAGCGCACGATTTCGGGCATGTAGCTATAGATTGCTTTGTCGTCCGCAATGCCCGTGCCAGGCGCATTCACGATGGTGACGTTCCCCGCCCGGTAAGCTGCGATCAGCCCTGGTACGCCGAGCATTGAGTCCGCACGGAACACCAACGGGTCAAGATAATCATCGTCGATCCGGCGGTAAATGACATTGACCTGTAATCGCCCGGTTATGGTGCGCATCCAGACTTTGTCGTCGTCGACCTCCAGGTCAGCTGCCTCAACCAGTTCCACCCCAATCGTATCGGCCAGAAAGCTATGTTCATAATAGGCCGAGTTAAAATGCCCAGGGGTCAGGATGACACAGACCGGATCAGACCCGCAGCCCACTGGCGCCACTGATTTCATCGTTTCATGAAGGAGATCCGTATAGCTATCAACCGGTTGCACTGGGAACATCTGAAACAATTCAGGGCAAAGGCGGATCATCGCTTCCCGGTTTTCCAGCATGTAGGATACGCCAGACGGCGTGCGGGCGTTATCTTCCAGCACCCAGAAGTCATCAGGGCCAGTGCGAACCAGATCGATGCCGCTGATGTGCGCCCAGATATTATGCGGCGGTTTGGACCCTACGATTTCCGGGCGAAACTGCGGGTTGCCCATGATCAGTTCAGCCGGAATGATCCCAGCGTCCAAAATCTTGCGTGCGCCGTAAATATCATCAAGAAATGCGTTGATTGCCTCCACCCGCTGAACAAGGCCCGCTGATAGCCGCTTCCATTCAGGGGCCGTCAATATGCGCGGCACGATGTCAAACGGAATGATCCGCTCTGCGGCTTCCTCTTCACCGTAAACGGCAAAGGTAATGCCAAGCTGACGAAACATTGTTTCAGCGGCCTGTTGACGGCGGCTGAGTTCAGCAGGCGGAGTGTCGGCTAGCCAGCGGGCCAAGGCGGCGAATTCCGGGCGTGTGGCATCTCCGCCTGCAAATCCCCGAATCTCATCATACACCCCACTCATGACTTGCAAAGTGCCGCACCGGGCGGGCGTGTCAATGGGCGCGCGCGCAAATATCCAGTTAGTGTCTCGCCAAAGCGACACGGCCTTGTTAGCACGTCGGCATGGAAGGTGACATTTCATCAGTGGCAGATATTGCAACAGGGGCCGTGATTGCTTCTGTGGTGGAACCAAGTGCTAGCGGCGGCGCGGCGCCCGATAATGTCGGCTGTCTTAATTGCGGCACGACTCTGATCGGCGTCCACTGCCATGTGTGCGGGCAAAAGGCGAACACACACCGGACGCTTGCGGCGTTCGGTCATGATCTTCTTCACAGTGTTTTCCATTTTGATGGCAAAATCTGGCGGACGCTGCCGATG
>JANPCO010000007.1:0-21620 GCA_031430995.1 Sphingomonadales bacterium
CAGCGCATAAACCAGAGGAACGCGCATGCTGTATCATTCAACCGGCCCCCGTCTGCGCAAAGTGCGTGTGCTTGCCACGCTGGGCCCGGCCAGCAACACAGCGGCGATGATCGAAAAGCTCTACCGCGCCGGGGCCGACGCTTTCCGCGTGAATATGAGCCACGGGACACAAGCCGACAAAGTCGGACTGATTGCTGAAATCCGCGCAGTCGAAAAAAAGATGCAGCGGCCGATCACTGTCCTTGTTGATCTTCAGGGGCCAAAGCTGCGAGTCGGAACGTTCGTGGGGGGCAAAGTGGAATTGCATGTCGGTGCTCCCTTCAGGCTTGACCGCGCGCTTGAACCGGGCGACGCCACGCGTGTTTGCCTGCCTCATGCGGAAGTGTTTGCAGCGCTGAAACCCGGAACCCGGTTGTTGCTTGATGATGGCAAGCTGGTGCTGCGCGTGTCATCCAAGGATGATGATCATATTCTCACTTATGTCGAAGTCGGCGGCACATTGTCGGATCGCAAGGGGCTGAATGTGCCTGACGTCGTCGTGCCCATGGCGGCGCTGACGGAGAAGGACCGGTCTGATCTCGCCTTTGCGCTTGATCAAGGCGTGGACTGGATTGCGCTCAGTTTTGTCCAGCGGCCCGAAGATTTGGCTGAGGCCCGCAAATTGATTGGCGGAAAAGCATCGCTGCTGGCCAAGATCGAAAAGCCAGCGGCTCTTGATCAGTTGGAGGCCATTGTGGAAATGGCCGACGCGGTCATGGTAGCGCGCGGCGACCTGGGGGTTGAACTGCCGCCAGAGGCTGTGCCGCCTGCACAAAAGCGGATTGTGGAAACAGCGCGGCGGATGGGCAAGCCCGTTGTGGTCGCCACGCAAATGCTGGAATCCATGATCCTGTCGCCTTCGCCAACCCGCGCGGAAGTATCCGACGTTGCGACCGCCATTTACGACGGGGCAGATGCAGTCATGCTCTCTGCCGAAAGTGCCGCTGGCGCATGGCCAGTTGAGTCCGTGGGCATGATGGACAGGATTGCCATGTCTGTGGAAGCAGACCCCGGCTATGCCGCGCGGATGCATTTTACGGAGACGCGGGCAGACCCTACAACCGCCGATGCTTTGTCAGAAGCAGCGTTCGATATTGCCAAAACAGTATCTGCCGCAGCGATCATCTGCTTCACGTTGTCGGGGTCAACAGCGCGCCGGATAGCGCGTGAACGCCCCTCAGTGCCGATCCTCGTGCTGACACCCAAGACTGACACTGCGCGGCGCTTGGGGCTTCTATGGGGCGCTCATGCTGTCAAAACGCGAGACGTGGCGTCGTTTGAGGAAATGCTCGACAAGGCAAAGCGAATGGCGCTGCGTCACAATCTAGCCAAAGCTGGTGACCGCGTGATCATCATGGCAGGGGTGCCGTTTGGCACGCCAGGATCCACCAATGTCTTGCATGTTGTGCGGTTGACCGGGGATGAGTTGAAACCGCGCTAGGTATAGCGAGCTGCTATTCAGCCAAACTTGCAATCGATTGTTTTCATCTCTAGGCTTACCGCAGAATAAACCGGGAGGGGTTAATCATGAGCCGCGAAGCCAAGCCGCGTCTGTCACTGATGCGCATCATGGAAATGAATTTGGGGTTTCTAGGCCTCCAGTTCAGTTTCGGGCTGCAGCAGGGCAATATGGTGCCGATCTATAGCTGGCTTGGTGCAAACGAAGCGTCCCTGCCGATTTTGCAACTGGCCGGGCCAATGACGGGCCTTCTCATTCAACCCATCATTGGCGCGATGAGTGATCGGACCAATTCGCGCTGGGGCAGGCGCACGCCCTATTTTCTGGTCGGCGCAATCCTCTGCAGCTTGGGCCTTTATTCCATGCCATTTTCATCGAGCTTGCTTATGGCGGCAAGTCTGCTGTGGATGCTCGATGCGGGCAATAATATCACGATGGAGCCGTACCGCGCCTATGTGAGTGATCGGCTAAATCCGGATCAGCATGAAATCGGTTTCTTAAGCCAAAGCGCTTTTACTGGTCTGGCGCAAAGCCTTGCGTTCCTTACCCCGTCCATTCTTGTTTATTGGGTCGGCATGGATAAAAACGCAGTGGACGCGCACAATATCCCGGACATCACGCATGTCTCTTTCCTGATCGGTGCTGTCCTCTCCATTTCGACAATCCTCTGGTCCGTGTTCCGGGTGCGAGAATTGCCTTTGAGCGAAGAGGAAAAGGCCAAGATTGATGCGGCGCCAAAATCTGCCGCTGCGATGCTCGCGGAGATTGGAAGCGCCATTGTCGAAATGCCCACAGCGATGCGGCAAATGGCATGGATGAGTTTGTTCCAATGGTATGGTCTTTCGATCTACTGGAGCTACGCCGTGCTTTCGATCGGGCGGTCGATTTATGACACCACGGATAAAGCCTCAGAGGCGTTCCGCGATTCTGTGCTGACCAATGGTCAGCTAGGCGCGCTGTATAACATGATCGGGTTTGGTGCGGCCTTTGCCATGGTGCCGCTGGCACGCCGCTGGGGCCCGAAACGAATGCACATGATCTGCTTGAGTGCAGCAGGGCTCACGCTGCTGTATCTGCCAAACATTGGTGCTGGCCCGTCCGCCTCCGGCACATTGGCCTACGTATTCAGTCTGCTGGCAATGCCGCAGCTCGGCGCGAACTTGCTGCTCATTATCCCCGCGATTGGCATGGGGCTGGGCTGGGCCAGCATCATGGGCAATCCGTATGTCATTCTTGCAGGATCAATCCCGCCGGAACGGACAGGAGTGTATATGGGCATTTTCAACATGATGATTGTGATCCCGATGTTGATCAACGCGCTGACGTTTCCGCTCATCTACAACAATGTCCTCGGCGGCGATTCGCGCAATGCAGTCAGCTTTGCCGGTGTGCTGCTGCTCTGTGCGGCACTCACGATGATCTGGGTGCGTGACCCGCAAAAGGCCGGCACTTTTGCACCCGCCTGATCACAGTAATTCCTTTATTGCAATCGATTGTTGTCTTTACGGCAAAAGCGGTTATGCACAGCGGCAGACATGACGGGGATGATAGGGCCAGTGCGTTGAACGTGTTAACTTCACTCCACCGAACTTCACTTTGGACCGCAGAGCAGGTCAGCCAAATTGCCGGGCAACCGCTGCCGTCCATTCCCCTGATCACGGCGGCGGACACTGTGCCCATCATCCCCGGATATGATCTGTGGGATTTGTGGCCAGTGCAGACGGTGGATGGCCGGACGGCGGATTTTGACGGCTGGTCCGTATGGCTGATCTTGTCAGCGCCCACTCTGGCCAATCCTGATGACCGGCATGATATTGCGCGGATCAGGATAGTGAGTAAGCGGGCGGGGCAGTGGCGCGATTGTGGTAACCTTTTTCCGGACGGCCATTGCCCCGGCAGCCGCGAATGGGCGGGGTCTGCGCTGTTTGATCCGGCCAGCTGCGTGCTGACATCATTCCACACAGCGGCAGGCAGGCGAGGGTCAGCGCCGACCTTTGAACAGCGCATTTTTCAAACAAGCGCGACATTAACTGTGACCAATGGCAGCGCGACAACAGGATCATGGTCGGCGCCGCAAGAATGCTTTGTGAGTGATGGCCATCACTATGTCCGCGTTGACCATGCAGAGGGCATTCCGGGACAGATTAAAGGCTTTCGCGATCCAGCCCATTTCCGCGATCCTGCGGACGGCGCAGACCATTTGCTGTTCACCGGATCTGATGGTCAGTCAGAAAGCGCTTGGAACGGCGTCATTGGCATTGCGCGCTCCACCACGGGCCATCATGATCAATGGCACTTGCTGCCGCCGGTTCTCTCAGGGGACGGCCTCAACAATGAACAGGAACGGCCGCACGTGATCCTGCATGACGGGCTTTATTATCTGTTCTGGTCAACGCAAGCGAAGGTGTTTGCAGAAGGGGGTCCCGTGGGGCCTACCGGGCTTTACGGGGCCGTTGCTCGGTCTGTCCTCGGGCCTTACACGCCGCTCAACGGCACGGGCCTTGTCGCGGCTTGTCCGGCAGACGAGCCGTTTCAGGCCTATAGCTGGTGGGTGACGGGTACACTTGAAGTGGTCGGCTTCATTGATCTTTGGGGATTGGCAGGCCGCAGTCTTGCTGACCATCCCGAACTGCGCCGCAGCCAGTTTGGCGGTGTTCCTGCCCCCCGGTTCCGCCTTGCCCTCGACGGGGAAACTGCGCACATCATCCGGTCATGAACGAAGCGCTTTACGGACTAGTTGAAGCGGGTGGCACCAAATTTGTGCTGGGCATTGCCGCAGGCAAAGATGATATGCGCGAAACGATACGCATACCAACGACAACGCCAGACGAAACCGTCGGGGCCATGTGTGACTGGTTTGCACACCGTGGCCCTCTTGCAGCGATAGGCGTGGCAAGTTTTGGCCCGCTAGACCTTGATCCCGCTTCGCCAACCTGGGGTCATGTCACCGCAACAACCAAAGCGCATTGGAGCAACACTGACATTGCCGGGCCGCTAAAGGCTGCCTGTGACTGCCCCGTCGCGATCAATACCGATGTCGGCGGCGCGGCGCTGGCTGAATATCGCTGGGGGGCAGGGCAGGGGCAAAAGATCATGCTCTACTTCACCATCGGCACGGGCATTGGCGGCGGTGCCATTGTTGACGGTCAGATATTGCACGGCCTCAGTCACCCAGAAATGGGCCATATCCGCGTGCCGCGCCACACCGCTGACCACGATTTCCCCGGCACCTGCCCGTTTCACGGTGATTGCCTGGAAGGGCTGGCGAGTGGCCCTGCAATCAAAGCGCGCTGGGGGGCGTCGCTTTCTGACCTGCCCAAGGATCATCCTGCGCATCACATCATCGCCTGGTATTTGGCACAGATGGTAGTGACGATGCAGGCCGTTTTTGAACCTGGCCGGATCATCATGGGCGGTGGCGTGATGGGAACTCCGGGCTTGATTGACCGCGTCCGCGCGCAGGCATCGGTGCTGGGCAACGGCTATGCGCGCGGTGACGTGGGCGACGTTGTGTGCCTGCCCGGGCTAGGCGACCAAGCAGGACTGCTTGGCGCCTTGGCCCTGGTTACGCCCTACGCTGCTAACGGATAGTCCGTATATCCTTCAGCGCCGGGTGAATACCAGGTTTTGAAATTGTCCTTGGCCAGTTCTTTTCCGGCCCGTAACCGCGCGACCAGATCAGGGTTGGAGATGTAAGGCCGCCCAAAACTGATCGCGTCAGCAACGCCGCTTTCGACGTCAGCAACGGCGCGGGCATAGTCATATTCCTGATTGAGAACGAGGGGGCCCTTGAACGCTTTGCGAATATCGGGGGAAACCAGTGGCACGTCAGTGGTGCCAAAATTGCCAAACGGCTTTTGTTCGCGCAGTTCAAGAAAGCCAATGCCAATGTCATTCAGGGCTGCGGCAGCTGCAGTAAACAGGCCAATAGGATCGCTGTCATTTGCGCCTTGGCTTTCGCCATTGGGTGACAAGCGCACGCTGGTGAGCTCCGCACCAACCGTGTCCGCAACAGCCGTCGCGATTTCGCGGAGCAGGCGGATGCGGTTTTCGGTGGAGCCGCCGTAATCATCATCCCGGAAATTGCTATTATCGCGCAGGAACTGATCGATCAGATAGCCATTGGCGCTGTGAATTTGCACGCCGTCAAATCCGGCCTTCATCGCATTTTCGGATGCCGTCACATAATCCCCAACCAGCCGCGGAATTTCGTCAAGCCGCAAAGGCCGTGCCTCGGCATAGTCCTTTTTCCCTTCAACGGTATGGGCATAGCCAGGCGCTGTTGTGGCGGAGGAGGATACGGGCTGAGCGCCGCCAAGGAAGTCAGGATGCACCAACCGCCCCATATGCCATAGTTGCAAAATGATGCGGCCATCCGCTTTATGCACAGCGTCTGTCACAGGCTTCCAGGCCTCCACCTGATCGTTGGACCAGATACCCGGCGCAGCAGGCCAACCCGACCCTTCCTGACTGATCCCTGTCGCCTCAGCAATGATCAGCCCCGCATCGGCGCGCTGAGCGTAATATTCGGCTTTCAAAGCTGTTACGGGCACATGCACGCCTTCGCTGCGCCCGCGCGTCAGCGGTGCCATCAAAATGCGGTTTGGCGCAGATATGCCACCGAGTTGGATCGAGTCGAATAAACTGGTCATGAAGGTGAGCCCCGTTGCGTAATTTTGTCTGGATCGCGATATGGGGTTCATGGGGGCAAAACAAGCGGAAGAAAAACTTGTGGGGACCAAAGCGCCGTTGCGCTACGGCGTGGCGGCGCTGATCCTAGGCAACATGTTGCTGCCGTTCGGGCCGATGTTTGTGCGCATGGCCGATACAGGCCCCGTTGCCGCTGCATTCTGGCGTGTGACACTGGCAGTGCCATTTCTGTTTCTAATTGCAAAGGCGACAGGGGATCCGGCCCGGAAATTGCCAAAGCCATTGTTCTGGCTGTTTGCTGTCTCAGGGCTGTTTTTTGCAGCGGATCTTGCCGCGTGGCATATTGGCATTCTTTCAACCAAATTGGCCAATGCCAACCTGCTCGGCAATTCGACCAGTTTCCTGCTTCCTATTTGGGCCTTTGCCGTCGCGCGCCAATGGCCAACGCGAATGCAAGGCGGGGCGATGCTTATTGCTGCGGCGGGGGCAGGGTTGCTGCTCGGGCGGTCTTATGAACTCTCAGCGGATAATTTGTGGGGTGATTTGCTGTGCATCCTCGCAGGCTTTTTCTACACCGCCTATCTGGTGCTGATGGGGCGGGCGAAGGATAGTTTGGGGCCATGGCCAACGCTTGCGTGGTCCACTTTGATGAGCGCCCCACCTTTGCTGCTTATTACGTTTGTTGCGGGGGATGGTCTGATTCCATCAAACTGGACGCCACTGCTCGCGCTGGCTCTATGCAGCCAGATCTTGGGGCAGGGGCTGATGATATACGCTATTGGCCGGGTCGCGCCGTTGCTGTTTGGGCTCACGCTGCTTCTGCAGCCGATGGTCGGCGCTGTGATTGGCTGGACGGTCTATAGTGAAGGATTGTCAATGCTTGACGTGGCTGGGGCTGGGCTGATTGGGCTGGCGCTCCTGTTGGTGCGCCAGCCCGGAAAATCGCCGTGACAATCTAAGCTTACATCGCGCCGCCAAGACGGTGGATGACCATGCAATAGAGCATCGGGATCGACAGCAATGTGTTGGTACGGCTGAACATCATCGCGGTAACAGCGGCTTTCGCTTTTGTATCAGCGTCCGCTTCGACCAAGCCAAGCGCCTTTTTCTGGTTTGGCCAGATCACGAACCAGACGTTGGCCGCCATGATCAGCGCCAGATACATGCCAATGCCAATCACCCGGTTGCCTTCTTGCAACGTAAACGCCTGATGCGCATATCCGTTTAAGACCGAAACAATGATCCCCGTGATCACTGTCGCAAGTGCGGCATAGCGGAACCAGAAAAGCGCTTCTGGCGCGATATATTTGGAAACACCTGGTTTCAGTTCCGCAGGCACTTTGGGCATCGTCGGGATTTGCACAAAGTTAAAATAATAGAGCAAGCCAATCCACATGATGCCTGAAATAACGTGGAGGAATGTCATCCAGCCCGCCGTGTTTCCTACTTGTTGCGTCCACAACAACAGCGCGATCATGGCGGCAAAGCCTGCCACTAACACTGCATTCAAGTTTCCGAAAAATTTAGCCATAAGGTGGACCCCGTAATTGAACATTAGAAAAGCTGTATCGATTATTTAACCAGCGCAGTCTATCACCCCATTTGTAACGTGTCACGTGTGAAACCAAGGAAATGCTTATGTCTGCCCCTCATCTCAATGACATGACGCTGGATGAGTTGCGCCCAATCATTGCCGCAGAATTGCCCGCCGACGCCGCGTTTGATGGCTGGAATACGCGCGGGCTTGAAGGCACTGCAACGCGGCTCGGCCTTGATCCAGCCATTGCAGGGCTGCTGTTTCCAGGTGGCGCAATTGAGATGATCGATGCGTGGTTTTCCAGCATTGACACTGCGATGCTTGCGGTTCCGACGCCTGAAATGCTGTCCGGCATGAAAATTCGGGGCCGGATTACGAGCCTTGTTGAAGCGCGACTGGCGATCATTGCGCCTCACCGTGAGGCGCTTCGCCGCGCACAGGCCATCCTTGCCGCGCCTGGCAATGTCAAAGCCGCGCTTAAGCTTGGATGGCGCGCAGCAGACGTAATGTGGCGCGCAGCTGGGGACACAGCGACAGACTATAATCATTACAGCAAGCGGGCGATCCTCGGCTCAGTCTACGGCGCGACATTATTGTTTTTCGTGAATGACACGAGCGAAAGCTGGGCTCACACTCGTGCCTTCCTCAGTCGCCGGATCGATGGCATCATGAAATTTGAAAAGGTCAAAGCCCGGTTTACCAAGCCAAATACTGGCGGATTTAGCATGACCAGTTTCCTTGGCCGGTTGCGCTACCCGGCGAGCTAGCATTGAATTGGCAATCCTGCTGGCTATTCGTGCCACCTATTGATAATGCTTCGCACCTTCCATCCAACAGGTAGACTCGTGTGACGCTTGACCAGCTTCCGTTGAACCAAATAGCAACTATCGCCAGCATCAATTGGGCGGCGCTGGACGCGCGTGAAGCACGGCGCTTGCGAGAACTTGGCTTTGATGCAGGGGCCACTGTGCACACTCAGCATAGCGGCGTGCTGTTCTGGCGCGACCCGATCGCCGTGCGCATCGGGCGGATGACTGTGGCCGTCCGCAAAGCCCATGCTGCTGCCATGGAAGTGGAAATGGCCCCGTGACGGCACTTCCGCTTATTGCTCTTGTCGGAAACCCGAATGCCGGGAAATCAGCGCTGTTTAATGCGCTTACTGGCGCACGGCAAAAGACGGGCAATTATCCCGGAGTCACCGTTGAACGCCATGCCGGGCGCATCACGCTGGCCGATGGACGCCCAGCCGAACTGGTCGATCTACCCGGATCCTACAGCCTTGAACCAGCTAGTCCTGATGAAGAAGTAACGCGCGATGTTGTGCTGGGGCAACAGGTGGGCGAGCGCGTTCCGTCAGCCATGATCATTGTCGTGGACGCGGCCAATCTCGACAATCACTTGAACTTCGCGTTGGAACTGATTGCGCTGGGGCGTCCAGTCGTCATTGCCCTCAACATGATTGATCTGGCGGAGCGTGACGGCCTGACGCTGGATGCGGTTCGCTTGGCATCTGATTTGGGGGTGCCCGTCATCCCGACAGTTGCTGTGCGAAAACGCGGGCTAGAAGCCCTGAAAAGCGCGCTAACGCCACTGATTTCTGGTCAATCTGATCTGTCGGCATCCGGCGTCACCAAGGCTTTAGGGCATAATCCCGAAGATTTCGCGGCGCGGCGTGCACGGTCCCGCATGATTGCTCGCGCGGCGGTCATCGGAGAAAAGCCAGCGAGCCGCGTAACGAAGCGGATCGATGATATTGTGCTGCACCCTATTGCAGGGCCGATCATTCTGGCAGCGTTGCTGTTCCTGATGTTTCAGGGTGTATTTGCCTGGGCCACACCATTTGCCGATGCAATTGATAGCGGGTTTTCAGCGCTGGGGGCCTGGGTTTCTGCCAACACTGCGCCGGGTATTTTCCAGAGTTTCTTGACCGACGGCCTTATTGCAGGTGTGGGGTCAGTGATTGTGTTTCTGCCGCAAATTGTCATTCTGTTTGCGTTCATTCTCGTGCTGGAAATGACGGGTTATATGGTTCGTGCGGCGTTTGTGATGGACCGGCTGATGGCCAGTGTTGGTTTGTCTGGCCGTGCTTTCATACCGTTGCTGTCATCCTTTGCCTGCGCCATTCCCGGCATCATGGCGACACGGACGATTGAGGATCCGAAGGACAGGCTGACGACTATTCTCATCGCCCCACTAATGACCTGTTCCGCGCGCTTGCCAGTTTATGCCGTTGTGATTGCTGCTTTTATTCCGGCGCGCTCGGTTGGCCCCGGTATAGGTCTGCAGGGTTTGGTGCTGTTCAGCCTCTATCTGCTCGGCATTCTTGGCGCGATGTTTGCGGCCGTTATGTTGCGCCGGACAGTGACGAAGGGCCGGGGTCTTGGCTTCATGATGGAAATGCCCAAATATCAGTGGCCGCGCTTAAGTGATATGGTGCTGGGCCTTTGGCAAAGGGCTTGGGCGTTTCTTAAGCGAGCGGGGACGATCATCGCCGCCACGACTATTGTCTTGTGGGCGCTTCTCACATTCCCGCAAGTGCCTCCGGGCAGTGCAGTGTCCCAATCCGACTATTCCATTGCTGGCCGGATTGCCGACGCTGTGGAACTGGTTGTGCGTCCGATCGGGTTTAACCATGAAATTGCGCTTGCTCTAATCCCTGCGATGGCGGCGCGCGAAGTGGCAGTGGCAGCACTTGCCACCACTTATGCGATTGATGAGGCTGATGAGACGAAGCGCGATTCCGGGCTTGTTGACCGGTTGCGCAACAAATGGAGTTTGCCGACAGCGCTGGCTTTTTTGGCATGGTTTGTTTTTGCGCCGCAGTGCATTTCGACGATTGCCGTTGTGCGGCGGGAAACGAACAGCTGGAAATGGCCACTGTTTATGACGGGCTATCTTTTTGTGATGGCTTATCTTGCCGCCGGGGCGACTTTCTGGTTAGCCACTTGGCTAGGTCTTTAGGGGAGAATCAGCCGTGGCTGGTAGCGTGAACAAAGTCATCCTAGTCGGCAATCTTGGCAAAGATCCAGAGACGCGGTCGATGAACAATGGCGGCGAAGTCGTCAGCTTTGCCATCGCGACATCCGAAAACTGGAATGATAAACAATCGGGTGAGCGCAAAGAAAAGACTGAATGGCACAATATCGTGATTTTTAACGAAAATCTCGGTCGCGTTGCCAAGCAATATCTGCGCAAAGGATCAAGCGTCTATATTGAAGGTCAGTTACAAACACGCAAATGGACTGATCAAAGCGGCGCTGATAAATATACGACAGAAATTGTGTTGCAGCGTTTTCGCGGTGAACTGACTTTGCTTGGTGGACGCGGCGACGGCGGTAGCCAAGGCGGTGGCGGTCAGACTAGCGGTGGTCAGAACAGCGGCGGGTCTAGCTGGGGAAATGACGGCGGCGGAAGCTCTGGCAGCGGCGGTTCCAGCTTTGGCGGCGGATCGTCCGGCGGTGGGCGTTCAGGGCCGTTTGACAGCGATCTTGACGATGACGTTCCGTTCTAAGCGCGTAGGCTGCAAATCTCCAGCTAACACCCAAGGCGTGATATCTGCGCTCTAACTTCCCAGTTTTTCCCTTAATCCGGCTAATCCAGCGAAAGCCGTATTTTCGACTTCGCCGTCCACCTTCACGCCTGCTGCTTTCAAGTGTGCGTCAGCATCAGCGCTGCGCGGGTAAGGATCAAGCGAGAGACCAAGCGACTGAGCGACAGCTTCGCCAAGGTCAACCGTTTGTCCTTCATACTCGATAATGTCGCAGTCAGCGTCTGACAGTTCTACTTCTGCCTCAGTGACTGTCAACATAGGCACGAACCGGCAATCAACTCGCTCTGTCGCGACAACTGGAATAGGGATGCCTGATGCCGTGCAGGCTTGCGCATAAGTCGCTGACATCTGGCCCGTGACTTTCACGGTGGCGCCCTTTTTCGAAACCAGAAGCGTGGCTGACAGCCCATCCAGTGCCAGCAGATCAAAACGCCCACAAAGTGCCGCACGTTCAGGATCATTTGCAGACACCGTAATAGCCTGTTCCTGCCCGCCGATCTGATCAAGCTTTATCACGTGGGAAAATTCCGGGTCGTCAATCACGTCACATGCCCCGCCTGAAGCGTTGCCAGACCAAGCGTGTCTAGTCGGGCAACAACGGCGCGCACAGCGGCTTCGACATGATCCAGTGCTGCTGCAGACGGGGCGTCTGTCCGGTAGAGATTTCGAGCCAATGCCGCTGACAAATCGCCGCCGTGCAACCCGTCGCGGTAAGCACCGAGCCGACCGCCAAGCGCGCCCATCATTTGTCCCACATGTTTGCCCACCACCAGATCGCCAAAGCCAATTTCGCGCACTTGGCCTTCCATATCTTCAACCAGCACTTCAGTCAGCAAAGCCATACCCGGGCCTGCATCCTCGCCAAGCGCCTCTAACCTCAGGAGAACAAGCGATAGCACTAGCGTAACCATGTCAAACCGGCCGTCTATTGTGTCAGGCACTTCGCCTTCGACATACCAATGCGGCAGCCGCGCCTCTGCAACAGTGGCCGCATAGAGAGGGCGCCAAGCATCGCGAGGTTCATCGCCGCCAAATAACTTGTTCAGGAAACCGAAGGCCATGACCGTTTAACACCTTAATCTTGCCCTTATGGCATTCCCCGCATATTGGGGAAGGAACGCAGGCTTGCAAGGCGGCTTTTGGCCAGTCCTTTGGCAATTTTTTGAAAGTATACTCACCATGGCTGTCAGCAACACACGTAAATGGGGCACGGTCGCCCTTATGGTTGTCGCGTTTGCAGCATCAGGCTGTGCCAAAGTAAAGGGTTTTCAGGGCTATATTTCCGATCCGACACTGGTCGACGGGGTGCAGGCCGGGATCGATAATAAGGCGTCGGTTGAAAAAACGCTGGGTCGGCCAACATTTGTGGGGCAGTTTGATACCGCCGATTGGTATTATGTCTCCCGGCAAACGCGCCAGTATAGCTTTGCGAATCCAAAGCCAAGCGAACAGACCGTGTTGCGCATCCGCTTCGATGGGGCGGGAAATGTCGCTGCAGTGGACAAGGCGGGCGTAGAGCGTGTCGCGTCAATCAATCCCGAACATGATAAGACGCCGACACTGGGCAAAGACCGTAGCTTCTTTGAAGAGCTATTCGGTAATATCGGCCAAGTCGGCTCTGTCGGTGAAGGCGGTAGCACTGCGGATAACCCCAACTAGCGCTTTGGCAGAGTTGTAGGTGCCGAATTGGGCTCCTGCGGTATGCCCCACGGACCTGCGGAGTGTACCAGATATATCCAGCACTCTTACTGAGAGACGTATTGATGCGGCCTGAGCCCTTTGGCTGCCTTACAGCCGCTCGGGTAAAACTGGCCATAGGCCAAGTCGAGACATGTTGGCCAGTGCGCTATATTCAGCCTGTGTTCGCCGCGAACGGTATCCTGATTCACCGTTGCGATCGAAAATGCGTGCCAACGAAAAAGGGCCAGTCTTTCGACCGGCCCTTTCGCGTCAATCTCGGGAGATTGATAACATTACATTCCCGAACCAGGACCGTAAGTGATTTCCACTCGACGGTTCTGCAGTTCGCGAACACCGTCAGCGGTTTCAACGCGCGGTGCGCCTTCACCAAAGGCCTGAGTGGCAATGACGCCATCTGCAATGCCCTTGCTACCAAGGTAGCTACGAACAGCTGTGTTCCGTCGTTGTGACAGACCGATGTTATATTTCGGTGTGCCTGACTTGTCGGCGTGACCTGCCAGCATGACTTGTGCGTTACCGCAATTACCATAGGCTGACACTGCATTGTCAAGAATTGACGCTGCGTCTGCTGTGATATCCGACTTATCCCATTCAAAGAACACGATATACGGTCCAGGTGTGCACTGCACGACTTCCGGTGGAGGAGGTGGTGGAGGAGGCGCATCTGGTGCAACGGGTGGTGGTGGTGGTGGCGGCGGTGCCGCTGTTTCACCAAAGTTATAGATCAGGCTGCCCAGGATGCTGTGCGAACGATAGCGTGTAGACACGCCGCGACCAGCAAGGTCAACAAGATCGACGTTTGGCGCATTGAAGAAGCGATACTTCAGGCCGACATCCCAGTTGCCACTCAGCGGTGCACGAATGCCGGCAATAGCTTGCCAAGCAAGACCTGTGTCCGAATCATCGACGAAGCTAGAAACGCTGTTCAACGCGTAGTCAGCTTTGACGCGGGCAACACCCACACCACCGCCGACGAAGCCGTTGACGCCGTCATCATCGCCGAAGTCCAGCATTCCGTTCAACATGAAGCTGAGCGCAGACGTTTTGCCGCCAGCACCGTTAAAGCTTCCCGCAGGCGCGCTAATGATGGCGCCAGTGGTTGTGTTCCGGAACGGAGTTGTTGTCGTTGATGAATAGGAGCCAACGTCAGCCGACTTGTAGCCAACTTCAGCCTCAAGGCGGAAACCGCCGAAATCATATCCGATGATACCGTCAAAATCATAACCTTTGTCATGATTGACGTTGCCGACACCAGCGGCAGAGCCGTTGGCATTCGTAATGCCGAGAGTTGCATCTTCGACGATCGAGACGCCACCTTCAACGCCGATATACCATGCGTCATCGCGCGCGAACGCTGGCATGGACATCGCAGTTGAGGCAAGCGCCAAGGTAATGGCTAGCTTCCGCATAAAAATCCCCTTTCTCATTTGTCACTCGGGACAGTCTAAGGCCACTAGACAATGCGAACCAATGGCGCAAGCGGCCAATTGAAGAGGACTGTTGCTAAAATGCCTCAGTCCGTCTTGCTTTTAGAACCACTGGCTCCAAAATTGGCGTCGGTCACGGGGTAATCAGACCGTGAGTGCGTAGCGTCGCCAGCATAGCGTTCAGGGCGAGTCGAGCTTCAGCGTCGATCGTTGACCCACCCGAGACAGTCGCAATTGCTGCGGCGCGTCCACCCACCACTTGCTGGCCGTTGACCTTATAGCTGAGAGCTTGCTCAACTCCCTTCACCCAAGCGCCACTGGCGAAGCGCACCACAACAGTGTCGGCAAGGCTCCAGCAGGACATACCCTCGCGGGGGGGCATGAAGCGCCACCCCCCGCTGGTCCAGCCGGCCAAGTGCTGGGCTTTTCCCGCCCAAAGCCCCGCTGGCGACGCCCCAACGATCCAGCATTCGCCCAATATGGGCGCTGTAGGAACTGCGGTGGGTGCAACAGCAACGACACTGGACTGAACCAGTGTGTCGATCAGCATCAGCGCCTCGTTATGCCAGATTTCTTTCTGTGCCTGCCCTGCGATGATGAACGGTAGGCTGAGTCGATCAGTTGTTTCTGTCATGAAAATGATCCTTACAAAGGTGAAATAAGAAGCGCTGCGGCCGCTGAAGGGCCATAATTTCCAAGTTGTTGCACGTGAACTGTCATACTGGTGGCACCAGTCGCTCTGTCTGCTGCCCGTGCGGCTGCCGAATAGATGAAGTTCGCAGAGATGACTTCCACGCTGCGCGCGACCCCGCCAGCGGATGTCAGCGTGATTCGGTAGCGTTCAGTGTCTTCGCCCAAGGGTGCATCGACATGATCGACCCAGTGCCAGCCATCCCGGCTGCGGCGCGTCCAGCAGATTTCGATATCGCCGGATGGCAACCGAACGGAAGACAAGTGGACAGGACTAACAGGAATAAGCGCGTTTCGCTTCACGGTCACTCGCCGTTGAACGGCAACGTCATCACCAAGGCCTTGCGCTTGAACAGTAATCGTTGTGGCCTCGATTGGGATAGTGAGCGGGAGCATCGCTTCTGTTTCGATCAAGATGAAATTCTCGCCTACATGATGACTGCCTATCGCCGCTTCTGTTCCTCGCCGACCGCGGAGCAGCCCTGAAAGCCGGTAGCGATTCGGACTTACAGGATCTGCCCGTTCAAACTGGATCAACTCATCACTCATCAGCGCTAAGTTGCGTCCAGCCACAAGCCCGTCGGATGTCGAAGGTGACAGAATCATAGCGGAATGCAGCAGTTCAACCTCAACGCTGTTCACTTGATCAAACCCTGCGCCTGCCATTGGCCCCAGCACAGTCGTTGCAGTGCCAATGACTGCTGGCGCGCTTGTCGAGCCAATATCTTCGTACGTCAGGCCGCCGTCGTTACTCTGAAGCAGACCTGCCCGCCGCCAACCCGCTTGAGTGCCACCAGCGGTGGCATAAAGAGCAGGTGCTGTCGCGACACCTGAACCGAGCCACGGCAGATCGAGCAGCTCTATGACTGTTGAGCCGTGTCGCACGTCGGGCTCAAACAAGCCGCGTCCGGGGTCAGTGGCAGCAATTGGTATCGGCTTAGGGCTCGGCAAACGCATAAGCGATAGCCGAACGACCATCCCCTCCAGCTGCACCTCGCGCACCAGCCAATTGCCGCTGACGCCAGGAATGATGATCTGTTCGGCAGGGCTGATTGCCAGATAGCGCCACGGCAAGGACAGGCTGATTTCATCGCGCGCTGCCCCTGCTCCTGCTGTCTTGCGTTCAAGCAAGACGCGGGCGGCGCTGGATGTCAGCGCCGCTGCCAGTTCTGTCCGTGCTTCCCGTGGACCCAAGTCAGGCCGAAGCACAGACTGAGATCCCAATTGATAGTCACGGTCCACGTCGTAATAGGATAAAGTGCGCCGGCGCGGCAGTGTTGACCATGGACGCCGGTCCCGCTGCATAAACGGTGCTGGTTTGCCGTCCCTAGTCGCTCCAAGATCTTCGGATAAAATGGTTGGTCCGGCAGGAGCGGTTTCGGCAATCTGCAATAGCGTGCCATCGTCACGAGCAAACACTGTCACGCCTTCAATCACGCTTGCCGCGATTCCGCGTGCGGAGTCGCCCGTGACTGCCATGCCGTCCACCAGCGTTGGCGCATTGGAGGCGATCCCCGCATCAAGGTCACTCAGGATCGTGCCAATCGCAACAGGCGCTTCATCGGCGATGACTTCAAAGCTAAGCGACGGGATCCGGTTGCCGTAATCAGCCAGCTGAAAATCCTCAAACAGCGCATATGCGATGCCGCGATAGGCCGGCGCGTTACCAATCCCTTCGGCAGAAGCGATGAAAGGATCGACGATCTGATCCTCTGCGCCTGTGTAAAGGCGAAACGCCGTTTGCGTTTTGAAATCGCCGCCATCACCGCGCAACAGTTTCCCGTCTGCCCAGATGCGCCCCACGCGGCTAATTTGCCGCGCTGACAGAGCAACTGCAAAATTGGCGCTATAAGTGTAAGTGGTTTGTTTGGGGCGGCCTTTGCCACTGGAGGTCTTGCGCCGATCCTCAACCAGGTCTGTCGCCCAAATGACTGTTCCTGCCACTCTACTGCGACCGTAAAGCTTTGGTATCGGCGAACCATAAGTGGATGATTGGGCCGCCAGATCGCCGAGACGCGGCCCTTTGCGGCCCTTGGGTGCAAACAGGCGGCTATCAACTTGCTGACCAACAACGGCCCCAATTGCAGCGCCAATGGGTCCGCCAAGAACAGATCCAACAACCGTGAGAACTAATGTGGCCATGACGAAATTCCTTCACACTTGCGTCGCCAAACGCCCAGTATCGGCCACAGTGGCAGACCCGGAGTTTCCACCACCCGACGCAAGCGTATATCGGCGTGGATCATGCTTGATCCTGTCCACAGGCCGCAGTGAAATTGGACCGGGCTAACCTGCATCAGGATCACATCGCCGGGTTCTGGTGTGTCCGATGTCGCCCGCACGAGCAGTTTATCGAGCATAGCTTCCCAATGGTCTGGCGGGCCGCCGCGCATCGCATATCCGTTTGGCACACCGTCTGTCCGGTCATGCGCCACCGCCACCAGGCCAACGCAATCCAAACCAGTCTCTGCTGTCCGTCCGTGAAGCCGAAACGGCACGCCAAGCATAGCGCGCGCGCGGATAACGGCGGGATTAACTGACATAGCGGGTCAGCAGATCATTGCCGGGCAAATGGGGTTCACCGCGAAAATTAAGGGCATTGGCAAAGCGTGAAATGCATGTGGCAAAGCGCCGGTCACAGCCTTGAATGATCTCTGCCCGGTCTCCTGCTGCTGCCGATAGCGGCGGCGGCTCGGACAGGGTCAGGCCCGCGGCACTATTCGACAGAATGGTTGCCGACAGCCCGGCATTCGCACCGTCCAGCCAGCGCAAGCTACCATAGGCAAAATCACCAGCCACAAGTGCAGTTGAAATTGTCACCTCTGCCTCGTCAGCTGAAGAGACTGAGACAAGCAGCGACCGGCCCGCCAAATCGACCCGGCAGCGCGCGTCTCCTAACTCCGCACGGCAATCCGGCGAAATGGCTTCGATGACCGGCGCATTGAGTGCTGCTGCGGGGCCTTGCAATTCCACTTCGAACTGATCGCCTGCTGTCTGGACACTGCCCAGCGTGCCGCGCACCAACGGCACAAGGTAGCTATCAGGTGCTGTCCAATCGATCGCAAACAGGCGCAGCAGCGCCCCGTCCCACCGGCCCGCGACAAGATCAGCAGCAGTGATGGCATCGCTGGACAGCACACCAGATAGGTCCACTGTGTCGGCCTCCAGCGATGAGCCACGCTCAATCGCTGATGGCACCATGCCCGGCGCTGCACGGTATGTGAGGCCGCCAATCGCCACATCCTCGTCATGACTGGTGAAGCCCAAGACAATGCCGTCGCGTCGGTCGAGCCGCCAGCAAAAGGCCAGCGTCGTGAGTTCTGGGGTGAGCCAAGCAGGCACTGCCTAACCCTCCCGCACTTCAATAAGGGGAATTGACGATATGTCGCCTGCCGCAAAGGTTGTGCTGTCAATGTCCAGATTATCCTCTGCAAAGCGCACGGGCACGTCAAAGCGGAAGCCAGCAGTGACGGTCTGGCCACTGATAGGTGGCAACGTGAACAGAATATCACCGCCACTCAAAGTCCAGCCAGTCAGGTGACGCATGCCACCCGTGGCTACCAGTACGGACCCGCCCACAGGCCGCGAAATAGGCCGCACCTCTGCATCCGGGCCACTGCCATAACGCTTGATCAGCGGGAAACGCGTTTGCACGCCGTTACCAATGCCCAAGATCTGATCTGTGGCAGTTGGAACGCCTGTCATCCCGTTCGAACTATGATCCAGCGGATCACGGAAGCGGAACGCTTTGGCGGCGCCCCGGCGCGCCCGGAAGAACGCGATCAGGGTCTGCACGTCGGACTCGGACCGCACACCCGTTCCAGCGTCATAGCGCATTCTGGCCGACGCCCAGGCCGCATTGCGCTGCTCTCTTCCCGACGCGGTTGTTACAATGGCAGTTGAAAACCCTGGGCTGACCCGGGCCTGCTGGCCAAGCGCCAAAGGGAATAAGACATCGTCAAACGCATCCACAGGCGTTTCTCCTTCATCAAAAATGGTAAAGCCATCGCGCAGCACCTGCGGCAGTGCCCAAATGAATGTTTCTGCCACCCCGCGTTCACGGGCGACTTGAGCAGCCGCTTCGATCTGTTGCCATTGCGCAACTTCATTCGGGTTGAGGACAAAGCCGGAGAGATAATGCTGCTTTGCAACGGGATAGCCTAACCGCGCCGATGCCGCCGCAACGCCGCGCCCTGATGCGCCAACATTGCCCGTTGTCACCCAGTCATAATCTTCCAGCTGCAACACATCATAGGCCGGGGCCGCCCAGCCGACGGGCACATTGGCGCGCTGCACATCGGGTGCGGCATCATCAAGGATCGTTGGCAAATAGATGAGGATCATGGTTTCGCACGTCGGGTGATCCAGCTTGACTGCTGCTGCCAGCGCCGCAGTTGAGGCCGCCAGAAGCACACCTGCCGTATCAAGCAACGCCTTTTGCGCGGCACTCAGGCTGGTGGACCGCACTGTTGGAATGTTGATGGGTGCGCCGCCTAAAGCCGCTTTCGCTGCGGCATCATAAAGGCAAATGCGCCCGTCCGGCATCACCCACCACCAGGGTTCTCCAATCTGAAAGCGCGGCACGTGGCCTGCGCTGACCGCTATTTGGACGAACGCCCGTGCGACGCCTTTCAGATAGGCCATGGCGCCAGCGTGCACTGGCGAAAGCAAAGTCGATGGAGGCACCCAGCCCGTAAGCGCCGCATCCCCGTTCCACGCCCGCTGTTTCCAATCATTCCAGCAGTGCGCGTCAAACAGTTCATAACTAAGTGACTGGATGAGCGCATAGCCCATCGCCTTTGCCTGCGCGGCGAAATCTGTATGCCAGGCCAAGCACGGAGCGTTAAGCGTGCCGCCTGCGGCACTGACGTAAAAATAACTGCCAAGCCGGGTAAGGCGGAAATAATGGCTCATCCCGACATAGTGATTGATGCTGCCGCGATAGCCGAGCCGCAGCGCATTGTGCAGCACGCGCTGCGGCGTCAGATTATAGCTGTCGTCATATCCAGTGGCGATTGATAGCCCGTGGGGCGGCACAATCACATCGCCAATGGCTATGGTCGAACCTGGCCCGTCACAGCTGATATTCGTGAGTTCAACCCATCCCTCTGCTGGGGCGGAAAGAGGTGCGCTACTGTTCGTAAAACCGGGCGGAACAAGTGAAATGAACATCCGGTCAATATCGGCTGCCCACACCGGGTCCGCGTCACCGGGTAAGGCAAAGCCACCATTCAGGGCGCTGAAATCCAGCATGATGTCCGCGTTGGATGGCGTGCCGCTGGCGTAATTCCAAAGCCGGACATACCAGCTTTTGGCCGCGCCATTTTGCGTGCGCCCCTCAATTGTAAGCGTCGGGCCGTTGATTGCATCCAGCGCCATAACGCCAGAGGATTGCCAGTGAAGCGACAAGCGGATCCCGCGAAAATCCCGGTTGGTTTCATAGCGGAGCAAGGGATGATCAAACCGGTCCTCAGCTTCCCAGATTAGGCCCGCCAGATCATTCGCCTGATAGAATGTCGCATCCACCCGCAGGCTGCGCGCGCCGGTGGTAGTGACAGCTGCCATCATCGGGCGCGGGAAATTAACGGTCCAGTAGCGCGGGTCAAAGCGTTTGAGATGCGCCTTTGATTGGGCATCTTTCGCAGTCGCAAGCCAATAAGCCATGGTTCAATCATCCTGCTGCAAAGCGGAGCGGACGGCACGGGCGACTTGGCGGGATGACCGCGCCAGCATATCGGACGCGCTGCCTGCTGGCGCGTTGATGGCAATAGAAATGCGCACATCGCGGCTGGCGCTTCCTGACAACGCCGCAATGCTGCCGCTGGATGTCGGCACAAACACTTCTGGCCCGCGCTCCCCCACCATGAAGGCCCGGCCGGGTGAGACAGGGCCACCAGTGGCGCGGCCCGGCAGGCCAAGACCTGCCGTCAGGATTGAGGTAAGGCCAGTCAGCAAACCGCCGTGGCCGCCACTTTGGCCGCCGCCAAGGATCGTGCCAATCCCGTTTCTGATCGCCGCCGCCGCAATATCTGCCATCACAGATAGCGCAATGCGCTTCAAATCCTCAAAGCCCAGTTTGCTTGTGCGGATCGCCCGGATCAGGGTGTTTTCCAGCAGCTCGCCTGCGCGCTCGACGCCTGAACCAAAACTGCCTTCGAGTGTGCCGCGCATGTCCGCCACATCGCGGGCAAAGCCAGCCGTGTCAGCACGGATGCCAATCACCAGCCGTTCAATTTCTTCATCCATCGGGGAATATCTCCTGCAATTGTGTGATCAGTGCAGCGTCGCCCGCACCGTCTTGCGGTGGGGAAAGGGCGGCGGTGATGGTGGCCAGTTCAGCAGGCGTCGCCGCCCAAAATTCGGCTGGCCGCCATCCCAGCAAAGCGCCGCTTATCCCGGCGAGGCGCATGGCTCCCGCGGTAAATTGAGATAAGTCCCTCTCCCCTTCTGGGGAGGGGTTTGGGGTGGGTACTGTCCGTCGCTCAACGCTAACAGATCTGGAAATGACACCCCCCACCCCAACCCCTCCCCTGAACGGGAGGGGCTTTAGATCACCGCCCACCCAAT
>JANPCO010000008.1:0-3670 GCA_031430995.1 Sphingomonadales bacterium
CCGATGTTGGCGGTGTAAGGCCATGCCAATGTCGACCACTCACGTTCCACGCCTCCATCTTGCGCTAGCAATTGCTGTAACCGCTGTTTGGGGGAGCAATTTCGTTGTTATCAAAATCGCACTGGCCCATTTGCCGCCACTTACTCTGGCAGCGTTGCGGTTCACATTTGCATTTTTACCTGCGGCCTTCTTTCTCAAGCGCCCAAATGTGCCTTGGGGCAATCTGGCTGCTTATGGCCTGGCGATTGGCGCGGGCCAGTTTGGCGCGCTCTTTGTGGCGATGAAAGCTGACATCACGCCGGGCCTCGCTTCGCTCATTGTGCAAAGCCAAGTCTTCTTCACCATTGCACTGTCAATGCGGCTGACCGGAGAGAAGGTGAAGCCCCTGCAATGGGTGGCGCTTGCCCTTGCCACGGCTGGCATCGCTGTGATCCTTGACCATGCAAACGGCAGCGCAACGCCGCTGGGCATCGGCCTGGTGCTGGTTGCGTCCTTTTGCTGGGCCACCGGTAACATGGTGTCGCGCAGCGCCGGGAAAGTGGACATGCTTGCTTATGTCGTATGGGCCAGCGTGTTCGCGATACCCCCACTTATCCTGTTCGCGCTAATCTTTGATGGCTGGCCCGCGATTGCTGTGGGCATATCTGAGGCTGGTCCTGGAACATGGGCAGCAGTCGCGTGGCAGGCCGTGGGCAATACAATGTTTGGTTACGGTGTCTGGGGTTGGCTGCTGGCGCGCCACCCGGCGGCAAGCATTACGCCTATGGCGCTGCTCACGCCGATATTCGGGATTGGTTCTTCAGTGATCATTTTGGGGGAGCCGCTTCAACAGTGGAAGCTGATTGCCGCTGCCCTTGTGATCAGCGGCCTGATTATCGGCGTTTTGGGGCCTCGGCTGCTGAACCCGCGTCCGGCCCTGTAGTCGGCCTGGCCCCGCGCCAGATTTTCACAAAGCGGGTTGGCTTGGTGCCGCGGTCCTCCGGCGCACAGCGGCGCGGGCGCATGTTCGCATCGAGGCAAATGCGGACTTCCTGTAACCAGCCATCCCGCGTTGTCTGAACGCTGACCATGTTGGGCGCAATGCCCGGGTTCTGGCTGGCAAAGGCCCCCATCACTGTTGCGACGGTGATCCGCCGCCGCGACAGATAATCCATGTCCGGGAATTTGAGGGCACCATACAATAAGCTAGCCGCTTTGAAATATTTGTCAGGATCGCTTGTCGCACAGGTGCCGTGCTTGGCCCATTCATGCTGAAGCAGGTCAGGCGACGGCGTCATGCAGAAATGCTGCCGAATAAGAGCACGCGGCAATGGCTTGGCCGGGCCACACCATGCCGGATCGCGCCTGCCTGCTACATCAGGCCACAGGCCGTGGAGGATGAAGCCAAACTTGCCTGCCTCTCCACTGCATTGATAGCGATTTTCTGCACGGTCTCCTGCGGCCCGGCAAAACTGGGGGGACCAGCTGAGCGAGAGCAAATTCTGAGTCCCGCGTATATTCACCACTTCGCCGGGTGGCGGGCTTTCGCGTTCTGGTGTGGGAAGCGCGTCAGGAACTTTGCACTGCTGTGCTTGCGCAAAGGCAGTGGTAGGAAGGATAAGCATCATGGGAAAGGCCAGAAACCCTGCCCTCATCCTGTCAAACCAAGATCTTTTTTCGCCGTGCAAACGCATCCTAAGCCCTCCCGAAATCTAGTCCGATGTCCGCCGCAGGTGCGCTTTGCGTCAACCGCCCGACGGAAATATATGTCACTCCGCTCTGCGCCTTTGCGCGGATAGTTTCCAGCGTCACTCCGCCCGAAGCTTCTGTCGGCACACGCCCGGCCACAATCCCAACAGCTTCCCGCAGCGCCGCCGCGTCCATATTATCAAGCAACAAATGCGTCGCTCCGGCCGCTAGCCCGGGCTCGATCTGGGCCAGAGTGTCGACTTCCAATATGATCCGCTCCACCCCGGCATCCCTTGCGCGCCGGACGGCCTCGGCCACGCCGCCTGCAACGGCAACATGATTATCCTTGATCATTGCGGCATCCCACAACCCCATCCGGTGATTGGTGGCCCCACCCATCCGCGTTGCATATTTTTCCAGCACGCGCAGACCGGGAATGGTTTTGCGGGTATCAAGCAAGATACAACCCGTGCCTGCAATGGCATCAACATAAGCGCGCGTCATCGTTGCGATGCCGGACAGATGCTGAACTGTATTAAGCGCAGACCGCTCCGCCGTAAGCATGGCGCGCGCTTGGCCTGTTAGCCGCATCAAATCCGTCCCGCGCGGAACAGCATCGCCATCGGCTGCCAGCAACTTGATACCCATTGCAGGATCAAGCGCCTTGAAAAACGCTTCTGCGATGGGCAGGCCTGCAACAATGATGGCATCACGGCTATCCATCGCGCCTGCAAAGCGCGCATCTACCGGGATGACAGACTCCGAAGTCACATCGCGGCCCGTTGGGCCCAGATCTTCAGCCAAAGTAGCGCGGACGAAAGCGTTCAAATCGAATCCGGAAAGGGCAAATGTCATCCCTTGGCTATCGGGCCGGATTGCTAATCAATCAAGCCGCTGCGCTGGGCCGGGCAGAAACTTTTATGTGCCAAGCCGCCAAAGCAGAGGCATCACTGGGCATCGGCATTCCAACGAACAGCGCGAAATCGATGGTGGTCAGCAAGATGATGTCAGCGACTGAATAGTCTTTGCCTGCCAGATAAGGCGTTTGCGCCAACGCCTTGTCAAATCTGCGCATGGCATCAGCCACGCGGGGCCGGTTGCTTTCACCGAAATCCTGATACTGTGGCTTGACGACGCGCGCAGTGAACGGATGAGTGTGCATCCAGACCTGCCCAACTGGGTTCATCAGCGTCAATTCAACGCGCCTGATCCACATATCAATCAGCGCGATCGACAGCGGATCGTGGCCGAACAGCGGCGGGGCCGGGTGCAGCGCCTCAAAATAGCGGCAGATGGCTATGCTTTCGCCGATGACTGTGCCGTCATCCAGTTCAAGTGCAGGCACCTGGCCGGGCGTATATTTGGCGACATAATCGGCAGCTTTATGTTCACCCGCAACAATCGAAATCGACTTGGTCGGAACGCTAAGGCCCTTTTCCGCCAGATAAATGCGCACGCGGCGCGGGTTTGGGGCCGGGTTCGGCGCATCATAAAGCAGAGGCATTACAGGGGTCCTTCATGGCTATGCAGTTCTCGTCTTGTCATATTTTTCTGATCGAAACGGCAAAAGTTGATCATAAACTGCCACTGTCGGTGCCCCCTCGACCGTAACGCCCTGCCGCAACAGAAAAGCATGGCGGACGATTTCGGCCTGCTGTTCGATGCCGTAGCGCGCCAGTGGCCAGCCGGGTTTCAGCGTGTAGCTATAGCGACAGAAGGGATGCCGCCGCAGGATCAGGTTCACCCCTGATTGATGCTGCCAGACGTGCGTCATTTCGTGGATGAACAGGCCTTGGTCAGTCACACCTGCGTCACAGAAGTCATCGCAGTATAAGTCTCCGTGCGGGTGGAAATGGATGGCACCGCGCGGCGCCATAACAATGCGCTTGGGCTGAAAGAAAGCCCATTTCCGGTTGACGATCCGCACGCTGTCATAATCGACGGCTCTGGCGAAAACGGACTCAGCGAGGCTGCGTTCCGCAGACGTCAGGAAGCGTCCCGC
>JANPCO010000009.1:0-23712 GCA_031430995.1 Sphingomonadales bacterium
GCCGCAGTGACGGACCACACGAAAATACGCCCAGAACGCCTGTGCCCCAGCGACCCTTTTTTGAGGATTACCGGGGCCCAGAAGCTGATGAGGGCAACAGTGCCTGCAATCACATGCCCGGTGACGAGCAGATCAAACACAGTCACACTTGCCCTCGTCTGTTTGCGTTATCCGCCTGTCTTGGGCGGCATTATCGACGCCACGGGGCCTGTCGGAACCTTATACCCGGGACGTGGCCCAGCCATGGACGGATGATCAGGCAGCATTGATACCCCGCCCAATGGCTTGTTCGCCCCTTGATGGCAGGTCAGGCAGTTAATCTTCCACGGGTCACCCATTGGCCCCTTGCCACTGGCAGGGAATACAGGGGCAAGCGGCTGGATATAGTCTTTATTGGCTTCACGGACCATGCGGATGCCGTACCAAGCCTGAGGACGCTGAGGCGTTGATTGCTTCCACGATCCAAAGTTATTGGTGTTGTGGCAATAGGTGCAATTGACGCCAAGCGACTGAGAAAAATGGTTCATCAGGCCGTAGGTATATTCGGCATTCTGCACAGGAACCGCAGCCCCAGGACCATATTCATTTTTCGAAACCACCCGCGCGCTATAGGATTCCAGCAGATAGGGCTGGAAGATATTTCCTGGCAGTGAAGCGTAAGTCGTCACTGGGTTAGGCGCATTCTGCCCGCGACGATTGCCCATCAGCTTCGTCGGATCAGGCACAGACGCGGCCCATTTATAGTTGGGAACGCCGTTGCCGCGGTGGCAGGTCCAGCAGGTAACGCCTGTTTTCTGCACATGGCTTTGCCAATTGGTGTTGATGTTGCGCGTCATTTGAATCATGCGGCGCGCAACGCCCTTTTGATAAATTTCATCAGACGCCATATTGGCGGGGTTGTGGCAATAATTGCAGCCTTGTTCAGGCGGCGCGACCCATTCCGTGATGGATGCCATCAGCCGGTTAAACTCATCCGCGCTCAAATCATTCAGAACTTGGATGTTTTCATATTGGCTGGTCGCTAGGGGACCATCGCGGCTTTCGAGTTCATAAGGCGGGGGCGGAATGACGTTTTCCGCCTTGACCTTGGCCAAATAGGCTGCAGTCTGGATCTGGTTCATCGCCAGCCCGCTTTTCCCATATTGCTGCGTGACTTTGGGCCCCACTTCACACCCAGCAAGCGACAAGCCCAGTGCCATGAGGGGAATAAGGGTGTGGATTATCCTCATTTTGGTGCTCCAGGCAAAGTAGAAGGATCAACGACACCAGTCGCGGGATATTCAATCGCAAAATGATGCTGCACCGCCCAGTCATGCCAATTGTCGACCACCGTTCCCGTCAGCAAGATGCCAATGCCGCCCGTCAGCGTCGTGAGAACTGCGAACCACCAGGCCCAGCGGTGAATGGATTCCATCGTGGCGTTCCAGCCCATGGTCCAGCGCCAGAACAAAGCCGCGCGTTCAGATGCGGTGCCGCGGTCAGTGATTTGTTCCAGTTCCCGCTCACCGCCGTAACGGCCAACTGCAAGAATGGTCGCCCCGTGCATCGCGAACAAAAGTGCAGAGCCGTAAAGGAAGACAATCGAAAGCGCGTGAAAGGGATTGTAAAACAAGTTGCCGTATCGGATCGAAAATGCTGCCGTCCAATCCAGATGCGGGAAAATGCCGAAGGGAACAGCCTCTGACCAGCTGCCCATCATGATCGGGCGAATGAACCCAAGCACAAGGAACAACCAGATCGCGCTGGCAAAAGCCCAGGCAACATGCGTGCCAAGGCCAAGCGCACGGGCGCGGCGGTAAGTGCGGATCCACCACAGAATGATTGACGCTGTTAAAAATGCACCGGCAATCAGCCACCAGCCGCCTTGAGCAAGCGGCGGAATCATCCTCAGCCCATATTGCGGCCCGGGAGGTTCAAGCGCGAGCCATGGCAATTGGCGCACGAACTGTACGGGGTTCCAGTCAACGGACGCCCACATGACAAGGCCCATGATTTCAAAGGCCACGATGAAACAGACAATCGAAGCCAGCCCAAGCGTTCCGATGTAAATCGGCCCAATTTGTGCATTGCCGATTTTGCCAGCCCAATAGTTGAAGGATGCTTTGCCGATGCGTGCGTTATGTTCAGCGCCGATATGCACGCCTTCTTCAACGGCACCGCGCACTTGCACCTGCGTGAAGATATTCTGGTAGTTTGTGAGTATCATGATGCGTGCCCCCTCAATTCGCGCCAGACCAGATCGGCAGGTTCAGCCACCAGGTCCACCATTCCGGCCAACCACGTGTCCAGAGCGGGCCACTGATGATAATGCAGACAGCACTCCAGAAACCAGCCGACAGCGCAAGGAACAACCCCACTCTGTGAATGCCAAGTGTGCCCACTGAGTAACCGATAAAGTCACGGAAGAATGTATCTTCATGGTCGGGAAGCTTGACCGTTTCGCCTTTGGCCGGGTTAACAGCCGACAGAATGAGCGATCCGTGCAGCGCGAGGGCCATGGTGTTAGTGAAAAAGAATGTCACTGCGATCATATGGGCTGGATTATAGTGGAAGTGCAGATATTGGTATCCCGTGTTCGACACCCAATCGAGATGGCTGAATATGCCGTAAGGGAAACCAAACCCCCAGGCGCCGAGCAATATCGGGCGGAAAATCTCTAGCGTCACATAAGCGAAAATCGCAATCCCGAAGGCGAACGGCACATGATAGCCCATGCCCAGCTTGTTACAGATTTCGACTTCTCTCAGAGCCCAGCTGACGAAGGCACCGACAGCACAAATGGTAATGATTTGCCACAACCCGCCAGCCATCAGAGGGGCCAAGCCTAGGCCGTAGCTGATATTGGGCGGCGCAATGTCAATCAGCCACGGGTTCCAGGTTGGCCCCATGGCAGCGCCGTATAGAATAAGTGCAGTGCCCAGTGACGCGAAAAACGCGGTCGTGATGCCGAAAAAGCCCACATAAAAAGGACCGACCCAGAAATCGAACAGATCCCCGCCGATGAGTGTACCGCCTCTAACGCGGTATTTTCGTTCAAAACTGAGCAGCGCCATGGTCTGCACCTTTCGTTCACCGGTCCAAGCAGGAACCGGGTATGTATGAAAAACTCTTCGCTCCGCTGGCCCTCATGGCCACTAACGCTCATGGGAGGTGGGGGAGAGCATCAGCCCTGCCCCACCCACCACATGAGTTCGCCTGGGTAACTGCAATAAAGCAGTGATCCTAAGGCGTAGCCGTGGGGCCAGCAGCGACGGCCACTGCCGGTGACGCTGTTGGTGCTTCAAGCCAGTTGTAGCGATCCGTGCTCAACAATATGAAGTGGATAAGGATTGCGAGGACAAACAGGAAAATAGCCAGTGCAGGCAGAACCCGGCTAGGGTCAAAGCGTTGCCAAACTTTATGCATGGGATATTCCTTTCTTAAACAAGCTGTGTGACGGGCTGTTCGATGGATGTGGGCGCTGTGCTCATAGCCGTGCCAGCCTTGTACGGCTCAGTTCCAGGGAACCATGGCCGCCACATCCAAATGAGGATGTGCGCAATAATCGCAATGGTCGTAAAAAAGGCCATGCTCATCACGAAGCCCTTGTGGAACTCCTTGGCCTCTCCGTCTGTCATTGGTGCGAGTGAATTGTCACTCATATCAGTTCTCCTTGGTCGTGTGCAGGAAGGTTGTGAGACCCCCCAGGCGATTTCCACACAGGCCCAACGCGGACACTGGTGGCTGTTGCGGTCGCCCTCCCGACCGGAACTTCGTTGCGGAGCGGCTGCATGTCATGCGCCTGCCCCTTCATGGCTGACGGAGCGCAGACGCTCTGATGTAACTGAGGCTTCACCGGCAGCGCGGGCCGCACGTTCGGCGGCGTCGCGGATGCGCTTGGCGACTGAAATACGAATGAGAACAGGTTCAGCCTCCACCATCAAATCAAGTGCGTCCTTCGCGTCCGCATCCCACTGCAAGGTGCGGACCATGCGGGCCGGTGTTGCCTCAACAGCGTCCATCTGTGTCGAAAGCGGAATGATGTGGAACAGCGCATCGAACAGCGCGTTGCAGACTTCCTGCATCACGTAAGTCGCTCCGGCATAGCCCATAAACGGCGTGCCGTTATGCCGCCGGATCGCGATGCCAGGAAAGGACGCTGGGATATACATGGCGCGGCAATTGGTTTCGGCCATATACATGCGTTCGTTAAAACTGCCGAACATGATCAGCGGCGGCGTATCTTTCACGGCCTGCCTTACGGCCTGGTTGTCAGGCTTGACGCCGGCCGAGCGGGAAAAGCTGAACGTGCAGGGCATGCCCATATCATTTTCAAGGAAGTTGCGCAGGCCGCGCGCGTAGGTTTCCGTTGCGACGACAGCAAAGCTCGCGGTGCCATAAAAATCCTGGGTGACGGAGCGCCAGAGATCCCAGATCGGTTTGATCGTGGTATGCTTTTCGCGTTCAATGAACGGTTCTGGATCAAGGCCAGTCAACTCGCCCAGCTTGCGCAGAAACAGCGTTGTGCTCTCAAGTCCCATAGGCGCTTGCAGATAGGGCCGCTCCAGCGTCTCACACAGTCCCCGCCCAAATTCACGGTAGAGGCAGACGTTCACACTTGCGTCGGCCAGCTTGCGCACGTCGGCGAGATGACTGCCCAGCGGGAAAGCTAAATTCACTTCGCCGCCAATGCCTTCGATCAGGCGGCGGATTTCGGCCAGATCAGATACCATGTTGAACATGCCATACATTGGCCCAATGATGTTGACCTTAGGCTTGTCACCGTCCTTCAAAATCTTTGGGCCAGGCACTTTCTTGGGGCCGAACTGGGTCCACAGCCAAGTGAGCGCACGGTCAGCAGACTGCCACTGATCTTCGTCGATCGTGCGCGGCAGGAAGCGGACCACATTTGTGCCCTCTGGCGTCACGCCGCCGCCGATCATTTCAGAGATGGAACCTGTCACAACCACCGACGGCAAATCACGGTCGAGCGTCGCCCAAGCGCGCTTCATTGCCCCTTCGGTACCGTCGCGGCCCAGCTCCTGTTCGCCCAGCCCCGTCACCACAATCGGCAATTCATGCGGAGGCAACCCGTCTGTATAATGAAGCACCGACGTGACTGGCAGGTTTTCGCAGCCGACCGGACCATCGATGATGACTTGCAGGCCCTTGATCGCGGTGAAGGCATAGACTGCCCCCCAATATCCGCCTGCCCTGTCATGATCGAGGATGAGTGTCATGCGCCGATCGCCTCTTCTGCCTTGGCAGCGGCGATGCGCTTGGCCGCGAATTTGGCTTTATACTCGGGGCGATCACGCGGCAGATCTTCCCAGATGCCAGCATTGGGCCCAATGCCAACGCCTTCAAAGAAATCATGCATCCGGTTGAACCGGTCTTGATTGGCCAGCGCATTGTTGATGACAAGCGCTAAGCTGCCTGCTCCCGCTGGCCCCATCAAAGGCCGCGCCGAAATCAGGTTGGTGAAATAAAGCGCAGGAATGGCCCGCGCCTTGGCATGTTGCACCACAGGCGTCGTGCCGATGACCAGGTTGGGCCCAAACTCGGCAATCGCGGCCAAATCCTGTTCCAGTGAAGCGCGATATTGCACGCGAACGCCCTTGGCCTCCAGCCATTCTCGATCAGGGTCAGACCATTTGGTGCGCGGACAAGCGGTGCCGACATAAGGCACATCTGCGCCACTTTCGATCAACAGGCGGGCCACAATCAGTTCAGAGCCTTCATAGCCCGAAATCGTGATGCGGCCTTTGATCGGCATCGCGGCCAGCGCATCGGAAATGGCGGTAAGGAACGTATTTTTTGCCGCGTCGACTTTATCCTGAGCAATGCCGCAAATCGAACCGACGGCATCAAGCCATGCCGCTGTGCCATCGCGACCGACGGGAGCAGAACCCAGCACAGGCCGGCCCGTCGCCTCAAATTCGCGCACGCTGGCGGTGTAAAACGGATGAATTGCAGCCACTGCGGCGCAGTCCAGTGCGGCATAAAGCTCACGCCATTCGCGCGTTGGCACCACAGGTCCAGCGGCCAGCCCAAGCGGAGCCAGCATCGCACCAATGCTCATCGGGTCAACAGGGAACATCTCGCCCAGCATGGTGATGGTGGGCAGTTCAGACCGCTCCTTTGGCGCAGCGACAGGGCCTTGTTCGGCTTCTTTGCGCGCATAGCTAAGCATCGCGCCTGCCAGCACGTCTTTTGCCTCAGCGTGAGTTGGCACGCCAAATCCGGGAACATCAATGCCGATGATCCGCACGCCGTTAATTTCATCAGGCAGCAATTGCAGGGGCACTCCGGAGGCTGTCGGCACGCAAAGATTGGTGACAATCACTGTGTCATAAAGCGCCGGGTCCGCAATTTCATGAACAGCGTCACGGATATCTTCAAACAATTTGCCCGTTACAAGGCTTTCAGAATTAAACGGCACATACCCCACAGACCGCCTCGCGCCGTAAAAATGCGATGTGAACGTCAGCCCGTAAACACAGCAAGCCGAACCCGACAGGATCGTGGCCGTCCGCCGCATCCGCAGGCCCACGCGCAATGATCCAAAGGCAGGGCACATGCTTTGCGGCTGATCATGCGGGCCTTTGGGGTAATCCGCTGCATAACGATCGAGAACGTCGGACTTGCCAGCCTTCACCGCCGCATCGCGCAGCGTATCTGCGCTGCTGCATCCCCCTTCGTTGAGAGCGAGGCGATCCGGTTCGCGTGTGGTGGGGGCGTCGCTCACTCGTCAGACCGTATCGTAGACGACTTCGAGAGACGGCTTTGTCACATATTCTTTGCCGCGCATATCGGCTTGGCTCGCGGGCCTCAGCGTAACGTTGCCACCCGTTTCTTCGGGGCTAAACAAACCAAGCAGACCATCCTGCTCTAACGGCGTCGGCCGCACGGGAGGGGCCTCCGCCACGTTGATCGCCAGCTCTTCAAAAATCGATGCCCATTCCCCGCCTGGCGTGCCAATGATCTGATAATTGGCCGATTTGCGGCGGATATCTTCGTTTGCAGGAATAGCGCAAAGCGTTGGAATACCAACAGCCTTGGCAAAAGCTGCAGCTTCGCCTGTGCCATCATCCTTGTTGATGATCATGCCAGCAACGCCGACATTACCGCCCATTTTGCGGAAATACTCAACGGCCTTGCAGACGTTGTTCGCAACATAAAGCGACTGGAGGTCGTTTGACCCCACAACAATCACTTTCTGGCACATGTCCCGCGCAATTGGCAGGCCGAACCCGCCGCAAACAACATCGCCGAGAAAATCGAGCAAGACATAGTCAAAACCCCATTCGTGGAAGCCCAGCTTTTCCAGCAGTTCAAACCCGTGGATGATCCCGCGTCCGCCGCACCCGCGCCCAACCTCTGGCCCGCCCAGTTCCATCGCAAACACACCGTCGCGCTGGAAGCAGACATCTTCGATTGTGACTTCTTCGCCAGCGAGTTTTTTCTTCGCTGAGGTCTCGATGATGGTCGGGCAGGATTTGCCACCGAACAGCAGCGAAGTGGTATCAGACTTAGGATCACAACCGATCAGCAGCACCCGCTTGCCCTGCTGCGCCATCATATAGCTTAAATTGGACAGTGCGAATGATTTGCCGCTGCCGCCTTTGCCGTAAATCGCAATGATCTGTGTTTCTTTGGTCACTTCGCCTGTGTGGACAGGATCAGGTTCAATCGAGGCTTCGTCGCGCAACAAATCAGGGTCCAGCAAACTCATGCGACGCCTCTCCAATCGAGTATCATTTTCAGGCAGTCGGCGTCTCCGAATGCAGTCACATAAGCGTCCGGCGCATCCGCAGCATCACGTTGATGGGTAATCAGTCCGTCCAGCGACAGGGCGCCAGAAGCGACAAAGGCTTGCGTCGCAGCCAAATCCTCAGGCTTCCATTCCGCCGCAATGCGAAAACGTGCTTCGCGCATGAAGGCAGGTGGAAACGTGAAGCTGACAGGATCATTGTAAAACCCGGCAAGGATGACTTCTCCGCCGCGTGCCAACCGAGGGATAAGCGTATCGAGAATGCCTGCAGCCCCGCTGACATCGCAAATCACGCGGTAATCGCGGCGATCATCGTCGGCCGGGTCAATTGCGCGGTAACCGGCAGCACCTTCACGGCGTGGCGCTTTGATTTCCCAAACAGTTGGGGCATCGCCGCCAGCCGCAATCACCAATCGAGCCAACAGACGCCCGAGCACACCGTGGCCAATGATCAATTCGGGAAGCTCTGCCCCGCCAGCCAGCGCATGCTGCGCCGTTGCGGCAAGCGCGAGAAGAACGCCCTGTTCAGCAAGAGTTTCCGGCAAGGGAATGGCACGTGCTGATGGCAGGATCACTGTCCGCGCCGCACCGCCGAAAAGCCCCTTGGCCTCCACATAGCAATTCGCGCCGGGCACAAACACGTGTTCGCCAATGCGGCCTTTCACTTCGGACCCCGCATCAATGATGCGTCCGACAGATTCGTATCCGGGAACCAGCGGATATCCCATTCCCGGGAAAGCAGGCATCGTGCCGTTCCAAAGCAAACGCTCCGTCCCCGTGCTAATTCCGGTCCATTCGATTTCCACGATGACATCACTTGGCAGATGCGGGTTGAGCGCAAGGCGGCGCAGCGCCAGCCTTTCTGGCCCTTCCAACACCACTGCCAACGTATCCATCCCCATGGTCGAACCCCAAATTCTTAGGCCTTCCCTTGCTTACCCTAAAGAAGGTTTCAGGCCCGACGGACTCACCGCGTAAAGGCGTTCCGTGGATGTCACTCTAACTTGACGCATTGGCATGTCAAACAGATATTACAGTATAAAGGCGGTAGGATTTGCTGAAAAGCAGGCGCGACACGGTCATGCTGAACTTGTTTCAGCATCCATCCCTCGCCATTCGAGCGAGACTTGACCCATCCAGCATTGCACCGAGACGGAGGCATGGATGCTGAAACTAGTTCAGCATGACGGCAAATGCCCATTTTACGCACCCCGCGCTAAATTACGCGCTTACACCTGCGCCGAAATAACACGACAAATCAATGGCATAGCTGTTTTATGTTCACGCGAAGAGGCAAAGCCAGCTTCCTTCAGGAAGGCATGATATTCGTCCGCTGTGCGCGGCCTGCCGCTGCCCATGGCCAGCAAGTAAAGCCCGAAATAGCCGTGGCCCATCGCCTTTGCGCTGCGCGTTTCCGCCATTGGTTCACCGATGACTACTGTGCCCCCTGGCGGCAACGCAGCTGCAATCTTTTTCAGCAGCAGCTTCACGACATCATCGTCATGGTCATGCAAAATGCGAATAAGCGATACACAGTCTGCCCCGCGTGGCAAATCATCGGTCTTGAAGCTGCCGCCATGCACGGAAATGCAAGGGTTTTTGGCCCGTGCCGCCACCTGAGGCAGATCAAACAGGGCAAGTTTTAGCCCCGCATGGGCTTCACCCACCGCCGACAAAAAGGCCCCTGCGCCGCCCCCTATATCCAGCAACTGCTGATGCTGTCCAAAATTATAGACACGCAGCACTTGGTCTGCGATCATGGGCTGGGTTTCGCCCATCAGTTCGGAATAAGTGTCTGACGCGTCCTCATCCCCGTCGCCGTAGGTCCAGTAAGCCGCCAGCGACGCGCCGTGGCCTGCGCGCAACATCGCGACCGGGTCCGCCAGATCGCGGTAAAGCACTTCATGATGGCGGATCATCATTTTCAGGCTGGCATTTCCGATCAGCGCCGCGCCAGTCTCCCCCAAAGCATAGCGGCCATCCCCCAACGCTTGCGCCAGATCATAAGCTGCAGCTGCTTTCAACAGCGCTTCAGCCGACTTCAACGGCAAATCGCACCGCTGCGCAACTTGTTCAGCCGTCATCGGGCATTCCGCCAACATCGGCAGCACTTCCAATTCGCTGCACGCCCGCACCAATTGGGAAGCAATATAGCCTGTGACCATATTGAACAATTTGCCTGCATGATGACGCGCGACTGGGCGGCTTAACGGAAATAGAGCAGTGCGGCGTTGAAACGTGGGATTGGCGATGATTTGATTGCGCAGCCGAATATAATGTTCCTTCACTGACGCCATCGTCCATCCTTCTTGACACTTATCTGCCTTCTCAACTGGACAATTGCGCGCCTTCGGTCAATGCTGCACCTTAGGGAGTGAGCGGTGGCGCACGAGTCAGTCACGATTGTAGGGGCCGGATTTGGCGGATTGGCAGCGGCATTGGCGTTGGCTGCTGAAGGCGTGTCAGTCACCGTGATTGAGTCCGCAACTTTGCCGGGCGGCAAAGCAAGGATGATCGACGGCGTGGCCGCAGGCCCGACCGTGCTCACGATGCGGCCTGTGTTTGACGCGTTGTTCGCCCGTTTCGGCGAACGGCTGGAGGATCATGTCACTCTGACGCGCGCGGAAACGATTGCCCGCCATTTTTGGGGTGGAGACGCGCGGCTGGATCTTTTTGCCGACCCGGCACAAAGCCGCGACGCCATTGGCGACTTTGCGGGCGCAGCCGCCGCGCGCGGGTTTGACAGTTTCCGCGAAGAGGCCGCGCGCATTCATGACACGCTTGATGCGACATTCATGCGGACATCTGCGACAAACCCGATTGGGTTGAGCTGGCGGATCGGCCCTGCGCGTCTTGGGAGACTGCGGGGGATCAACCCGTGGCAGTCGTTATGGGGCGCGCTCGGCAAACATTTTGCTGATCCGCGCCTGCGGCAACTGTTCGGACGTTATGCGACCTATACCGGGTCTTCGCCCTTTGAGGCGCCAGCGACACTGATGCTTATCGCGCATGTTGAAGCGCAAGGCGTGTGGCTGATTGATGGCGGCGTGCAACGTCTGGCCTCAGCCATGGCTGATCTGGCCGCGCGGCACGGCGTGACATTTAGATACGGCGAACAGTGGACAGGGCCGACTGACGGTCCGCTTATCTTTAACGGCGATCCGGCAGCTGTCGGGGCTAAGCCACTTGCGGCCAAACACCGATCAATGTCGGCCATGGTGTGGACCGGACGAGGCGATGCCGGAGATTTTCCGTTGGCGCATCATAATGTGTTTTTCTCACCTGATTACCGCGCTGAATTTCACGCGATCAAATCGGGCCGGCTGCCAGCAGACCCCACCGTGTACATCTGTGCGCAAGACCGCGACGCGCATGACAAGACCAAGACGCCAGACGAACGCTATCAATTCATTATCAATGCCCCTGCCAACGGGGACAGCCATGTCTATACATCCAAGGAGACTGAGCCATGCCAAACCGCGATTACGAGGCGGCTTCGGGAAAGCGGCCTCACGCTGACCAAACAGACGGGCCAGTTCACGACACCGACGGATTTCGAGAACCGGTTTCCGGGATCGGGCGGCGCGCTTTACGGACGAGCGACACACGGGGCGATGGCGGCCTTCATGCGAGCGCCCGTGAAAACGCAAACGCCGTGCCTCTATCTGGCGGGCGGATCGACCCATCCCGGCGCGGGTGTGCCGATGGCGACACTTTCGGGCCTGCAGGCAGCATCCGCCTTGCTGGCGGACCTCGCTTTGACACGCCAGTTCCGTCCGGTGGCTATGCCTGGTGGTACATCGACGCCATCAGCGATGACGGCAAACACGGCCTAACCATCATTGCCTTTGTCGGCAGCGTTTTTTCCAGCTGGTATGCCAATTCAGGCCGCATGAAGCCCGAAAATCATGTGTGCCTTAACGTTGCGCTCTATTCCCCGGGTGCGAAGCGCTGGGCCATGACCGAGCGGGGCGAGGAGAGCCTGACCCGCACAGCAGACACGATTCAAATCGGACCCAGCACGATGGTGTGGGACGGCGAGGCGCTGATCATTCAATTTTCTGAAACCTGCGCGCCGATACCGCGCAAGATCAGTGGCACTGTAAAAGTGACGCCAGATGCGCTTGCCACGCAGTGCTTTGCGCTTGATGCAAAGGGCAAACACCGCTGGACACCGATCAGCCCACGCGCGCGCGTACAAGTGGTAATTGATCAGCCTGAACTGAGTTGGGATGGTAGCGGCTATGTTGATAGCAACGCCGGGGATGAGCCACTGGAGGAGGGATTTTCGCAGTGGAACTGGTCCCGCGCGCACGGCACGAATATGACGTCAGTCTTTTACGAAGGCGATCGGCGGGATGGCAGCAAATTCAACTTGGCGTTGCAATTCGACAAGTCAGGTCACGCCGTCGAAGTAGCCCCGCCGCCGCTGGTCCGCTTGCCCCGAACCACCTGGCTGGTGCCGCGAGAAACGCGGGCAGACGCAGGGCACGGTGCCACTATTGTCAAATCATGGGAAAACGCGCCTTTCTACAGCCGCACAGCGCTTTCAACTCAGCTTTACGGTGAACGGGTTGAAGCTGTGCACGAAAGCCTGTCACTTGACAGGCTCCGGTCCCCCATCGTCCGCTTCATGGTCCCTTTCCGCAATCCCCGTGTTGTCTGAGGCATCAGGTTTTCCAGCGTCGCGGACTTGCCAATATTGATGAGCGCAAAACCCAAGGACAATGGCTCCGCTCAGTGCCATTTCGATGATGCCGACATAGTTGCCCATTACCCAACTCCTCAGCCCTTCTGCAAAATCGCCAGATTGATGCGCATGTTCGATCAAAATCTGTTATGAGGTCAAGCGGCGGACCTTTTCACCTGCCCACGCGTTCCCCTCTCGCACTAGAAGGATCGAACATGTCGGACGAAAAAATCATACTGACGGAAACGCAAGCCAGCGGCGGCGTAAAGGCCCAAGGCTTACGCTACATGCTGATTGCATCATTGCTTCTCGTTATCGCCGTGTTCGCCATCCTGTTTTACTGGGTGCCGTTCAGCGTCGGCTGATTGCCAGTTTAGAGCGACCGTCCGATCAGTTCCTTCATGATTTCGCTCGTGCCGCCGAAAATGCGGGTGACGCGGGCGCTGCGCCACTGGCGGGCAATCGGATATTCATTCATATATCCGGCACCGCCGTGCAGTTGCAGGCAAGTGTCGACAATTTCCCCCTGCAATTCGGTATGCCAAAGCTTTGCCGAAGACGCTTCAACAGGCGTCAGTTCCTTTTTCAGATGCCGCGCCAGTGCCCAATCCAGATGTGCCCAGCCGACCTGCAATTTGGTCTTCAGATCAGCAAGCACAAAGCGCGTGTTCTGAAAATCATAAACTGTCTGGCCGAACGCCTTGCGCTCTTTCACAAATGCCACCGTCTGATCGAACGAACGCTGTGCCGCGGATTGCGCAGAAATCGCAATCGAAAGCCGCTCCTGCGGCAATTCTGTCATCAAATAGACAAAACCCATGCCTTCTTCGCCAAGACAGTTTGTCATTGGAACCCGCACGTCTTCAAAGAAAAGCTCTGACGTATCTGCCGCATCCTGACCGACTTTATCGAGATTGCGCCCGCGTTTGAAACCATCGCGGTCCGCCTCAACCAGCACTATCGAAACGCCTTTCCACGATGGTTTAGCGTCCGGATCAGTCTTCACGCACACAAGGATCAGATCGGCATTCTGGCCGTTGGTGATATATGTTTTGGAACCGTTGACGACATAATGGTTGCCGTCCTTTTTCGCAGTCGTACGCATACCCTGAAGGTCAGACCCGGTGCCTGGCTCCGTCATGGCGATGGCAGTCACGATTTCTCCGGCAACCATTTTAGGCAACCAGTGCGCCTTCTGTTCCTCCGACCCGTAAGCAATCAGATAATTAGCAACGATATCGGATTGCAGGGAAAATCCAGTGGTAACATCAGTGCCGTAGCCAAATTCCTCGTCAATCACTGCGTTATAGCCAAAATCTAGGCCAAGCCCGCCGTAGGCCTCTGGCACTGTCGGGCACAGCATGCCCAGGTCGCCTGCTTTTGGCCAAACAGACTTGGGCACCAGCCCAGCTTCATCCCAAGCCGTTTCATTGGGCGCAATTTCCTTAGCAACAAACTGGCGCACGGTCTGGCGAAACGCCTCATGATCTTGCGTGTAAGTTGTGCGGGTAAGGACATCGAGCGACATGGCAAACTCCAACCAATGAGTAACACGACACCAATGCCAAAGTTGACGTTAACGTCAAGGGTGAATTTAGATCATGGGTTGGCGGTAACTGCTTTCTCTGCTGTCTCCCATTCGATCGACGGACGACCGACTTTAGGCGTTGTTCCGGGTGGAATTCGCCTCTCAAGCGCTCCGAGCCACATCTTGGCCTGCTCGCCCATAAACAAACGCGGCTTGGATGACGTCAATCCTTTGCCCAATTCCCATTCGCTAATGAGGGCAAAAGCTTCGGCAGTCGCTGCTCCAAACTCGGTCGGCTTTCGCAGCGCAGTGTTGATTAGCGCGTCGCCAAAGAAGGTCCAGTCATTGGCTGGTGCGCAGCCAAACGATGTTCGGTCATCATCCGCCGCTGCAACAATCACGCTGTCAGACGAAGCGAGGCTACCCACAAATTGCCCCGCGAAACAGGCCGAGATCAGCAACATGCGCCGCTTAATACCAACTTCGTCGAGTAAGGCTGCCAACCGTGCAGGCGCCACCATGCCATAGCCTTGGTCGCCATCTTTATACACCAAACCGACCCCGGGCCCACCGTGAGCCGTCGCGTACAAGATCAGAACGTCTTCCGCCTTATCCATTTTGGCGGCAACTGCTGCCAAACTCACTGCGAGATTAGGAGGCGAGCCGTCAGGGTGAGCGTCGCTGCCCGCCGCCAACAGAATCACCCGCCCAGCAGCGTCATAACGCCGCAATAGGACCTTTGCTGTCTCCGCAGCTTCACGCCCAAACACCGGGTCACCGTCGAGCCCAATAACAATCACATAAGCATCAATAATGCCTGGCCGTTGGGGACGAAGGGCGGCAATTGCGCTTTCAAGTTTACGGTGCTGGCTTAAGTGCCACGCCGCGCTATGCCCCTGATCCCAGCTTAACCCGCGCTGCGCCCCTGCGATGTCGGACGGAGATACTTGTGACAGTGCAGGCGCGGCCAGAACCAGCATCAACGCTGTGAGCGCGCAGACAAATGCTTCACTCATGTTAAACTGCGCTCCATAACCATCGCAACAATATGCAACATGTTTCGGGCGGCGGGTCAAGCATGCGCGTCTACCCCCCGTGCGGGACGAGTTTTAGATTGTTCATGAGCGCTGAATGGAGATTGCCTTGGTGAGCCCTGCTGGATTCGAACCAGCGACCTACTGATTAAAAGTCAGTTGCTCTACCAACTGAGCTAAGGGCCCTTACCAAGGCCTGTTCCCCTTAACGACCGGCACGCGCCGGTCAACCCGTGCTTTGAGATGTTTTAGAGTGAACCCTGAAATAGGGTCACGCCAAGTCGGCGCACAGTCGACAATCGGCGCTAAAACAAAGGCACGGTTTCGAAATTCCACGTGCGGAATGGCTAAATCCTGAGACGCCCACAACCCGCCTGTCCACAATATGATATCAAGGTCAAGCACACGCGCCCGCCACCGCTGGCCGTGCGTGCGCCGTCCGAAACTGGCTTCCAAGGCTTTGATATGGTCTAGCAAGTCTGGCGGGGCCATCTTCGTTTCCACCAGAACGGCAGCGTTGGCATATATGCGCAGCGATGGCCCGATGGGGCGGCTGTGCCGGACCACTGATCGGGCGAGTACGGACATATCCAACGCCTCAATCGCTGCGACCAAAATTTGGTGCGGCGCGCCGTAGCGTGGATGGCGCTGGTTTGACCCTAAGGCGATAAGATAACGGTGCATGATATCGCCCCTAGCCGCTCTGCCAAAGCTTGTCGAAGAGAGGCTGTGACAGTTGGCAACAAGCTTCGACAAGCGTTGAGTGGCGGGCTAGAGGCGACAGCATGACTGTGCCTAGCCCCCTCCCCCAATCCGACGCCCCGCATGACTGTGCGCTTTGCCCGCGCCTTGTTGATCTGCGGCAAAAATGCCGTGCAGAGCAGCCCGAATGGTGGAATGCGCCTGTCCCTGCCTTTGGTGATCCAGGGGCGTGGCTGGCCATTGTGGGCCTTGCACCAGGCAAACAAGGCGCGAACCGAACTGGGGTACCGTTCACAGGTGACGCGTCGGGCGATTTGTTATGGGCGGCGCTTGCGGCGCACGGCTTTGACCGCGAAGCGCCCAAAGGCCTGATCATTTTCAACGCCGTGCGCTGCCTGCCACCGGGCAACAAACCAACGCCAGAGGAATTGCGCACTTGCCGCCCCTTTCTGGCCAGAGGTTTCGATGCATTGCCCAACCTGCGCGTGGTGCTTGCCCTAGGCGCAAGCGCGCATCAATCCGCCGTCAAAGCGAATGACGAAAAACTCCCCAAACGCCGCTTCGCCCACGGTGCCGTGCACCAGTTGCTGAACGGGCGCGTGCTGATTGACAGCTACCACCCGTCGCGGCTTAACCAGAATGTCCGGCGCGTGACGCTGGAGATGGTGGAGGATGTTATTGGAGTCAGCCTATCGTTTCCACGATGATATCTGCGTCAGCGACACTGCGCTGAACTCGCTTGTCAAATGTTACGAAATGCGTTGCCTCAGTCTCCGCAGCCAGACCCACGTGAAGCATGTCTGCAAAATCGCCACCGAACGAAAATCGTTCGAGCGCCCATTGAATAGCAATTCTTGACACGACAGTTGCGGTGCCGAGTGCAATCACCTTAGCCAACTCCTCAACAATCCGGCCCCGCTCAAAGCCGTAACGCGTCTGCAAGACCCAAACTGCCTCCAGAATCACAGTTGGAAGTAACACGAATGGCAAAGCAACGATGCTCTTTGCCTTTTCGACTTGGTCGAAATCATCTCGAACAATGAGGCGGAGAACAATATTTGTGTCAATCGCTTTCATCGCGTTCCTGTGCATCAAAAATATGCCGCAAATCGTTGGCGGTTAGACCGCTAATCTCTTCTACAGTTTTTGGAGACCCTAACCATTTTGGCCCAGCCATGACGTCTTCAATAGTCGTCTTCGGAAAAAGCATGCGAGGTCTAAGCCGCGATTTCAAAGGGATGAGTGTCACACTGCCAGACGATTCGACAACCGCCAGCTTCATTCCCTCCGCCCATCTCAGACGGTCTCGAACATCCTTTGGAATGACGACTTGGCCTTTGGCAGAGAGTTTAGTTTGCGCGTTCATTTTGTGATTTTAAGCCTTACTTGTAAGAAAGACAAGGCATTCCGCAAATCGCTCCGTCGGTATCACAATCGCTTGATCATGCACCAAATAGTTACCAGTCGCCATGATTTATCGTCACCGCTCAAAGTCAAACATCCTCTACCAACCGCCCATATAGATCAGGCCGCCGATCCCGGAAGAATCCAAACGCGGCCCGGTGTTTCCTGATCACTTCAAGATCAAACTCCACGACAAGGACACCACTTTCTTTCGCGCCGTATTCCACCAGCATATCGCCGCGTTCGTTGGTGATGAAACTGTGGCCGTAGAAGGTCATTGCCCCTTCCGCGCCAATCCGGTTGGACGCTACCACAGGCACGACATTGCTGACAGCATGGCCCACCATGGCACGCCGCCACAGCCGGGATGTGTCGAGCTCTTCCGCCGCTGGCTCATCCCCAATGGCCGTCGGATAGAGAAGGATGTCTGCGCCCATCAGCATCATCGCGCGGGCAGTTTCAGGATACCACTGATCCCAGCAAATTCCGACGCCAACGCGGCCATATTTCGTGTCCCACACTTTGAAACCGGTATTGCCGGGGCGGAAGTAGTATTTCTCCGTATAGCCAGGGCCGTCCGGAATGTGGCTTTTGCGATAGATGCCCATCACGTCGCCCGCGTCATCGATCATGGCAAGGCTGTTATAATAATGCGGGCCATCCTTTTCGAAAAAGGAACAGGGGATATAAACCTGCAATTCAGCCGCCAGCGCCTGCATGGCCAGCACGCTTGGATGTTCGCCCACAGGCTTAGCACCTGCAAAGTGTCGTTCATGCTGTTCCTGGCAAAAATACGGCCCTTCAAACAATTCTGGCGGCAGGATGATCCGCGCGCCGTGGTGTGCGGCTTCACGCACTTGTGCTTCGACAGCGGCGATATTGGCATCAAACGATCCACCAAGGGCAAGTTGAAGAGCAGCTACTTTCATCGTCATAGTCCTAAAGCCTGATGCCAAAGCGGGCAGCGATGCTGATTGTTATGAGGTAAAGAATGATCGTCACTGCACATCCTGCCGCCAGCGACGCCCAGAAACCAAAGCCATTCCGCAACAGCGCTGGGATCAACAGAAACATCGGCATCGAAGGCAGGAAATACCAAAAGGCCGAACCCACATAATCCGCTACAAGTTCAGTATCCTGCGTATCGCGCCAAAGCCAGATCATGCCTAATGTCGAGACCAAGGGAATGGAGGCAACCAAGCCGCCAATTGCCGGACTGCGCTTTGCCAGCAGTGCGATGGCAGCCACCAGAAGACCTGACAGCACAGCCCGAATAATGAAGGCAGCAGAGGTCACAGTGTTGGCAGTTGCTGGCTGATACAGTGAAAACTGCCGCCCCCGGTCAGGATATGTGTTGCTGGAAGTCCAACCGTTTCGCGCCCCGGAAACAATTTCGCTATAGCCGCAACAGCCGCGTCATCGCTTGGCCCACCATATGTTGGCACCACGACACAAGCGTTACCAATGTAGAAATTCATGTGGCTCGCCGGAATTGGTTCGCCGTCATCACCCAAGTGCAGGCCTGCAGACGGGATCGTTACAACTTCCACTGGCCAGCTGCGCGCACGGTCAAGCGCATCGGCAAACACGGCTGTGTTGGGATCATCAGCACCGAAAGCTACGGGCAAAGCCAGCACACCAGGTGCCACGAACCGCGCCAGATTGTCGACATGCCCGTCGGTATGATCATTGACCAGACCGACACCCAGCCAAAGGATTTCGCGTAAACCGAGATCAGCGCATAACCGCTGTTCGATATCGCGCCGCGATAAGCTAGGGTTGCGGTTCGGGTTGAGCAGGCATTGTCCGGTCGTCACGCACAGCCCGGCGCCGTCGACATCGATTGCACCGCCCTCCAGCACCCAGTCACGCTCAACACGCGGCAGATCAGCCTGCGTGCAAAGAATACGCGCCAAAGCGTCATCCAGCGGCGATGGATATTTTCCGCCCCACCCATTGCCGCGGTAGTCTAGCGCAAGTGGCGTGCCGGAATCGCTGACAATGAGTGGGCCAGTATCACGCAGCCAGATATCGAAAAACGGCGCTGCGACAATTTCTGCACAGTCGCCAACCAATTCCAGCGCCATCGCCTCCGCTGCGGCATTCGCGCAAACGAGGCGAACCGTCTCGCCGCTGCCGCCTGCGTGAACCGCCCGCGCAAAAGCAGCGACTTCAGCCTGCGCGCCTTCCAAATCATCCAGCCACAAGTCCGCCGCGCTGGGGAAACCGACCCAGACGCTGTCATGCAGCGCCCATTCTGGTGGTTGATAAAGCGTCACTTGCCGCCCCGCGACTTATCCCGCGCACCGCGAAATTCTGCACTAGGATACCAGTTCGGCCACACTGATCCCATCGCCAAGTCGCGACCAATGGCATAGTTCAGTTGCAAATCTTCAACGGCCCCGCTCCAATCCCAATCAGCGCGGTATTCATCCTGCGGCTTGTGATAGCGGTTGGTGGTATAGTCTTCCGCAGCGGCCGCACCCGCCGCTTTTCCGCCCGCCACCAGATCTTCTCCGGAATCAAAATAAATCATCGGCACGCCGCGCTTGGCAAGGCTGAAATGATCGGACCGATAGAAAAAGCCTTTTTCCGGGGTCGGCTCAGCCACAATCACGCGGCCCTGACCGTTTACATATTTGGCGAGGATCGGCTCTAGCTCAGACTTGCCAGCACCGACCACCACCACATCCTTCGCGCGACCGACGACATTCAATCCGTCCATATTGATGCCACCGACGGTTTTGGCGAGGGGAACGACCGGGTTGGCGGCATAATAGTCTGATCCAAGCAGACCTGATTCCTCAGCAGTTACAGAAAGAAACATCAGGCTCCTGTCTGCAGCACCGGCCTTGGCATGCGCCTCGGCCAGCGCAATCAAGCCCGCCGTGCCGCTCGCGTTGTCGACGGCGCCATTGCAAATGTCATCGCCCTTTACGGGCTCGCACCTGCCAAGATGATCCCAGTGCGCGGAATAAAGCACATATTCGTCTGGCCGGGTTTTACCAGGGAGTATCCCTATGACATTCTTTGATTTGGCGCGGCTAATGGTGTTCGCAAAAGACAGTGACGCCGTCACGCCCAGCGGAACTGCCTTAAAGCCTTTTTTCCTCGCCCGCGCCGAAAGTGCTGCTAAATCTTGGCCCGATTGCGCCATTAGGGCCTGTGCCGCGCTATTCGTCATCCAGCCATTGGCCTGCGTCTGATCCGCGCCATTGTCTTTGGCCTCCATGCGGATTTGCGGGCCAGTCCAGCTGGAAACAACAACATCCCAGGGATAGGCCGCTGGATAGGTATCATGCACAATGATCGCTGCTGCCGCGCCCTGCCGCGCCGCTTCCTCATATTTATAGGTCCAGCGGCCATAATAAGTCATCGCGCGGCCACCAAATGGCCCTTTCAAATCCTTTGCAACATTATCGGGATCATTGATCAGGATGATCACCGTTTTGCCCTTCACATCCATGCCCGCATAGTCATTCCACCCGCGTTCCGGGGCGTTGATGCCGTATCCGACGAACACGACATCGCTGTTGGTGATTTCGGTCTTGGGCGTGATCCGGTAACTCACGGCGACCATATCGGTTTTATAGGCGAGGCGTAGCGGTTCTTTTCCGCCAACAAACGAAAGCACCATCGCCGGGTCAGACGTGATTTCAACCAGCGGCACATTCTGAAACCAGCTGTCGCCATTGCCCGGCTTCAGACCAGCCGCTGCAAAACGACCCGCGACATAGCCGATTGTTTTATCCTCTGCGGACGTTCCCGGTGCGCGCCCTTCGAACTCATCAGAGGAGAGCGTGCGCGTGACTTCTTTGAGCGTCTCAGTCGAAATTGCAGCAGTTTGGGCAAACGCCGGTGCAGTCATCACACTGGAAAGTAACACGAAATGTAAGGCGCGCATGAAACGGACTCCCGAAGTCTTTGACGCAGGTGTCATGGCAAAGCGGTGGGATGGATACAATCGAAAACAACTCGCGGAGCGCCTGTCCGGACTCGGTGCGGAACACCGCCACTTTGGACAATAGGCGCAAAAAAGGCGGCCCAAGCGGACCGCCTCTTATGTTCGTTTCCGATGGAAAATCAGATCAGCGCGAATAAAATTCGACGACCAAGTTCGGTTCCATTTTGACCGGATAAGGCACTTCATCAAGCGTTGGCACGCGCGTGAAGGTTACTTTGGCCGCGCCATCTGGAGCAAGATAGTCAGGAATATCGCGTTCGGCGAGGCTTTGTGCTTCAATGACCAACGCCATTTCCTGAGCCTTGCTGCCAAGGCTGATTTCAGAACCGACATCAACCTGACGTGAAGCAATGTTGCACTTTCCGCCGTTAACACGAACATGGCCGTGGCTGACGAGCTGGCGAGCGGCAAAGATCGTCGGCGCAAACTTGGCACGATACACAATCGCATCAAGGCGGCGTTCAAGCAGACCAATAAGATTCTGCGACGTATCGCCCTTCATCCGGTCGCCTTCTTGATACAGACCCTTGAACTGCTTTTCGGTAATGTCGCCGTAATAGCCTTTCAGCTTTTGCTTGGCGCGCAGCTGAATGCCGTAGTCAGAGACTTTGCTCTTGCGGCGTTGGCCATGCTGGCCGGGGCCGTATTCGCGCTTGTTTACAGGAGATTTCGGGCGACCCCAGATGTTTTCGCCCATCCGGCGGTCGAGTTTATACTTGGCGCTTTTGCGCTTTGACATGGTCAGTCCTTCAATTGCGTTATCAACAGTGCCGGGTCCGCGCGCCATTTCCCCAGCTCTGGATGAGCGGACAAAAGACGGACCACTGCTTCACCGGCGTGCAGGGTCAATTGCGAAGTTGGGGCCTTAGCGTCAGACTCGGGGAAGTCAAGTTTTACGGCAGTCGCGGACTAACCTTTGGTCGACCGGCGCGTCTGGTTGAGTTCAAGCGCTTGCTTCGCATCAAATCGCTCCTGCTCCCACTGTGCCCGGCTCTTGCACACTTTGCGCTCACCTAGACGCGATCCGGTTGGCGCAGGCAGTTTTTCACAGACGATTTCATTGGGGTCAGATTGTTTGCCGGGCTGAACTGGCACAGCGGCAACGGGTTCGGACGCCATCAGAAAAAGGGAAAACACAATCGACATGTTCGCTGCTCCATAAAGATTGGCACACGCTTATCATTTCAGGAGACAGTGGCAATCCACTTTCTTGGCGTCAGTCTGCAGCGCGACTGTCGCGATTTTTACGGTTTAGAGATCGGAGCACGCCTCTGAGGGTCCGCACCTCCTGCGCGGACCATCCCGGCTTGGTGAGGATGGAGCGGATCGTCGAGCGATCGATGTGGGCACGTGCCGCTGGCTGAAAATGACCTGCCGCTTCCAACATGGCATCCAGCTGACCAATCATCCCGTCCAGTTCACCTTGCGGTGCCGGCGGATCCAGATCGACTTTGGGTGGCGAGGCAAGCCCTGCCCGCTTTGACCATTCATAGGCCACAAGGATCACAGCCTGCGCGAGGTTAAGCGAGCCAAATTCCGGATTGATCGGCACTGTGATGATCGTCCGCGCAACCGCGACATCCTCATTTTCCAGTCCGGATCTTTCTGGGCCGAAGAGGATCGCGGTGCGGCCATCCGCTGCCCAGATTGTCTCGGCAGCTTCATCGGGAGACAGGACTGGCTTCACCACACCGCGTTTGCGCACAGTGGTGGCGTAGACATGTTCACAGTCCGCCACCGCCTCTGCAACAGTGTCATACACGTGCGCCTTTTCCAGAACGATATCCGCGCCTGCCGCCGCTGGCCCTGCATCCGGATTTGGCCAGCCATCACGCGGCGCGACAAGGCGGAGGTCTGTCAGGCCAAAATTCAGCATCGCACGCGCGGCCTTGCCAATGTTTTCGCCGAGTTGTGGGCGTACGAGGATGATGGTGGGGGGGGTGACATCTCGACGGCGTATCTCGGCTTCGCTCGATACTGGCTCGACGCGAACGGGAGTGGGAGTCAAGTTCCTGCTTTCATTCTCGCCCGCCCGTTCGTCTCGAGCAGATGTCGAGCCTGTCGAGACATCGTGTCGAGGAGGTCGCCGCGATGGAGGCTTGGCGAAATGGCTGACCAATCCCCAATCCCCTTTAATAAGGGCTTGTTTCTTCGCACGGGACCAATCCTTAACCTGCACTTCAGCTTCAATTGCTTCTATACGGGAACCAAAATCTTGCGACCACACAAGTGAGATTGGTAGGCGCGTGCTGGTATATCCCTTCACCTCACCCGATTGGTGTTGCGAAATCCGCATCTCCAAATCGTCGGTATGTCCGGTGTAATAACTGCCATCGGAGCATTGCAGGATATAGGCCCAGAAAGACATGTCATCTCCGCGTTTTGAGTTCCACGTTCCAAAATCTGTTCGTGTCGAGCCTGTCGAGACAATCCTAGACTGTCATATCTCGACAGGCTCGATACTGCTCAGAACGGACGAATGAATATGCTAAGGTCTGCAGCAATAGGAACAGGGTTACCTCCCCCTACCCCTTCGCGGCTTCCGCCACATTCCCGGCGAACTCCTCAAAATCCTTGGGCTCGGTAAAGTCGCGGTAAACCGATGCAAAGCGGATATAGGCCACAGCGTCCACGGCC
>JANPCO010000010.1:0-3760 GCA_031430995.1 Sphingomonadales bacterium
GCCAGAAACGCCGGGATTGGCTCGCCCCGTTTCTGCGCGGCACGGACATAGACCAGCAACTGCGCAAACATGATGATCGGCGGGGTCGCTGCTTCCTTTGCTTCAAATCACACTTCCTTGGTTTGAATATCGACCAGTCCCTTGAAATAGGACTACAACCCAAGCGCCTTGATATAGGCGTCTTTAACATCTTCCTCGGTTTTGACGCGAACGAGGGCAGCGAACAAACTCATCAGGCGTGATTCCCAAAGTTGCTATCCAGGTCGGCTCGATATTCGTTGATCAGTTGGCGGCTCATCCGCTGGTGATGCACGGGGCGTCGCGGTTGTGCAAGCGGGAACGGATGGCCGGTTGGCGTCGGGATGTCAGGAGGGTGGTGTCGGGAGCGGCGGGGGAGAACGGCACCTCTCGACACTCGCAGATAGTCTCACAAGAGCCTGACAATGTCAAGAACAAAATAAGAACGCGCGGATGACCGCTGCGCATTTGGCGTCCGGCGGATTTTGAGATTTTAATCACGCCCTGCGTGATCCTAGATCCGCCCTGCGCTTCGCTTCGGGATTTTCATGCTCGGCAGTCCCCCGGACTGCCTGTGCGTGAAAATGGTGCCGCTTAGGTGACTCGAACACCTGACCCCGTCATTACGAATGACGTGCTCTACCGGCTGAGCTAAAGCGGCCCGGATTGATAAGCTGCGCCTTTACCAAGGGGCGCGCTGCACTTCAAGGGCTTTACCCCCGTTCATGGCAAGAGCCACAGTTAACACTTCGTCAACCATATGTTGGCAGAAGAAGGGATATTCGGGGACCAAGTTTCTAAAGGATCTGTCAAATGGACGGAACAAGTGCGTTTTCTCATGGTCAAGAGGCCGATTCTCACGGCGTTGATACAGAGATCAGCGTTGGCGGTGATGAGCGGCGGATGCATGTGCGGGCTTATAATCACTGGGTGTCGCTGCTTGATGGCCGCGCTTACCCCTCGATTGAGGATCTGGAGCCTGAGAATCTTCAAGATTTCGGGCCGAACAGCGTATTGCTGGATTTTACAGCGGGCATTGAAAACCCGGCCATTGCCTATCTTGGGCCCAAGCTGCGCGTGGCGTGCGAACTGGATACCGGCGTTGCGTCCGTATCCGAAATTCCGCGCGGGTCTTTGCTGTCGCGTCTGACCGACCATTATATGCAGATCATCGCCAACCGCGCGCCGATTGGGTTTGAAGCTGAATTTGTAAACGAAGCAGGCCAGGACATTATGTATCGCGGCATTCTGATGCCATTTTCGTCCGACGATGATACCATTGATTTCATTTACGGCGTCATCAACTGGAAAGAAGCAGCAGACGCTGGCCTTTCCGAAAGTTTAGTTGAAGAAGTTAGCCGTGCCCTGCAAGTGCCACAAGCGGCGCGCACGCTGCCCAAATCACCGGCTTGGGCAGACGGCCCGACAGCCACGGCGCCTGAACCGCTTGTTGCAACCCGGCGCGATGATGTGCTTGGCCAAGACCGGATCCCAGAGCGTGATGTGTTTGAGGATAGCGCCCCCGTTGTCGCTGAAGATGATGTGCGTGAAAGCCTTGCTGATTGGCTAGCCGCTGCGCGTTCGTCCGCCGACGCCGCGGGCCACGCCGATGTGCGCAGTCGGTCAGCACTTTATCGTGCCCTTGGGGAAGCGTATGACTTCGCCTTGACGGCAGACGAACGCGCGGATGAATATGAGGAATTGCTTTCCGACTGTAACTTGAGCGTTCAACCACGCGCGCCCATGACGCCAATTGTGAAGCTTGTTTTCGGGGCGACATATGACAAGACCCGCCTGACCGAATATGCCCAGGTGCTGATGCACGGCAAACGCGCAGGTCTTGCTCGCGGGGCGATGACGCGCTTTGTCGAAAGCTATCAGGGCGGGCTGAAAGCCATTGTTCAGGCCGAACGCCGCCTGCGCGCGCCAACGTCTGTTGGCGCAGCTGATACGGCTGTGATGGATGCTGTGATGAACAAGGCCCGGGCCATGATGCCGCGCGGTATGGTCGAACTGGCAGGGTCAGACGAATTTGTCATCCTCGTCGCACGCCGTCTTGACGCCGATCATGTGGCCGTCATTGGCCAGATGGCTGGCGATGACAAAGCACTTGAAAAGGCACTGCGCCAAATCGTCCGCTGAAATTCCGCCACTATGACCCTATCTGCTTGAGCCCACTCGCTTCCCCCGCCATAACGAGGGGAGAGTGAGAGGATTGAGTATCATGGTAAGTGATCAGCAGCGTGCAGCATTGCTAGAGGGCTGGGTCAGGCCCCTTGCCGCCCTGATCACCAAAGGCAGCGTGCCCGGCGAAATCGAGGGTTTTGCAGCCCCAGCGCGGCGAGAAGCGGCGTGTCTGGCGGCTGAGGCGTTGCTTCACCGCGCGCCACTACACCCCTCCATTGCCCTTGAAAGCTTTGCGCGCAAAGATGGGGAGCGGCAGATGCGGCTGGCCATTGCCAATGATGATATGCCGTTTCTGGTTGACACTGTGGCCGCTATTATCGCGCGCCACGGGCTGATCATATCGCGGCTGTTGCACCCTGTGATCAGCGTCAGCCGAACAGCGGAAGGTGACCTGACCGGAATAGGCAAAGGCGGCGGTGCAGAATCGCTTATCTATATCGAATGTGATCGCGGCGACGCCCGCACGCGCATGGCCATTCGAGAGGAGCTGCGCGCCAATTTAGGGGCCGTGCGCGCTGCCGTTACAGATTGGCACGCCTTAGAGTCCGCCGTGCGCGCAGACGCGGCGGCCGCAACAGGGGATGAAGGCGCGTTCCTCAACTGGGCGGCGGACGGCAATTTCACATTGCTGGGCAAAGCTGATTTTCCCACAAAAGGCGCAGCCGTGGCCAAACTCGGCCTGGCGCGGGGCAAGGCCGAAGCGCTGCTTTCTGCCACTGCGCGTGTTGCCGCTGCCAAAGCGATGGCGCCTAGAGCGACCACTCAGGACAGACGCGCGCTGCTAATCGTGAAGTCCAACCTGATTTCGCCTGTTCACCGGGCCGTTCCACTCGATTTGCTGATCACCCCGCTGGCCAACGGCGGCATCCGCGTTCATGCCGGGCTTTGGACCAGCGGCGCACTTGGCGCTGCCCCTGACGATGTGCCCATACTATCGGCGCGGTTGGCAGCTTTGCAAGCCACGTTTGGCTTCAGCATTTCAGGACATGCCGGCAAAGCCCTGACCCATGCCGTCGGCGTATTGCCCCACGATATTGCCGTCAGCATTGACGAAGACGATTTGCAACGGCTAGCGCTGACGGCCATGTCCATTGCGGATCGGCCCCGTATTGCCGTGGAATTGGTCCGCGCGCCGCTGGACCGGCATGTCTTTGGCTTTGTCTGGTTACCCCGCGATGAACTGACCACGGCCCGCCGCGTCGGCATTGGTGACTTGCTGGCAGAGGCAACCGGTGGCCAATTGCTCAACTGGTCGATCAAGCTGGATGACGGCGGTGCTGCTGGCCTGCGCTACATGATTGACGTGCGCGGTTCTGCCAAATTGCCGGATCAGAACGCGATTGAGACGCAAATTGAGGCCATGGTGCGGGGCTGGCCGCGCGCCGTTGAGGCCAGCCTAGCCGCACTGGCTGAACCGCGCAGCGCCACGCGCCTGGCCTTGCGTTACGCCCCCCATTTTCCGCAGAGCTACCGCGACCATACACCCGCTGCCGAAGCCGCCCTTGATATCTTAGCGCTGGCCAGCCTTGACGAAGATACGAGCCGCGTCGTCCGG
>JANPCO010000011.1:0-6478 GCA_031430995.1 Sphingomonadales bacterium
CCACACAGGCTTGCTTCACATCACGTCAATGCTCACCAATAAGGGATCTGCACCGCTATCGATTGATGCCATGGCCACAGCGTGCCTACCCATCCCGCAGACCATGACGGACATCATCGGCTTTTCTGGCCGTTGGTCAGACGAATTTCGGCGTGAGCGGCTGGCTCGCTTTTCTGGCACTTATCTGCGCGAAAACAAGCGCGGACGGTCTTCACATGACAGCTTCCCCGCTGTCATCCTGTGCGCCAGCGACACCCGTGAACAAAGCGGAGAAGCGTATGCGCTGCACTTGGCGTGGAGCGGCAATCACACCGTCCGCGTCGACAGCCTAAGCGACGGGCGTGTCTTTGCTTCCCTGGGCAGTTTCCTTTTCCCCGGTGAAATCATCCTGGGCCCCGGCGAAACTTTTGCCAGCCCACCGATTATCGCGGGCTACAGCCGCAGCGGCCTTTCCGCGCTCAGCCGTCAGTATCACACCTATGTCCGCGAAACCCTGCTACGCCCCGCTGTCCGCAATCGCCCCCGTCCAGTGCATTACAACAGTTGGGAAGCGGTCTATTTCGATCATGACATCCCCCGCCTGAAAGCCATTGCAGACAAAGCCGCTGCCATCGGGGTGGAACGCTTTGTGCTGGATGACGGCTGGTTCGGATCGCGCCGCGATGACACACGCGGTCTGGGTGACTGGACGGTTTCTGATGCCGTCTATCCCGAAGGGCTGAAGCCGTTGGTGGATCATGTGACAGGCCTTGGCATGGAAATGGGCATCTGGTTTGAACCCGAAATGATCAACCCGGACAGCGATCTGTTCCGCGCGCATCCAGACTGGGTCTTGCAAATCGAAGGCGTGCCGCAAATCCCGTTTCGGCACCAATATGTGCTTGATATCTCACGCCCCGAAGTTTCCGACTATCTGTTTGACCGCATCGACGCGATCCTGTCTGATCATGACATTGGCTATATCAAATGGGATATGAACCGCGATCTCAACCATCCCGGCGGTGAAGGCGGAAGGCCGCGCGCCCATGCCCAGGTTCAGGCGCTTTATGATCTGATCGACCGGATCAAAGCGGCGCATCCACGCGTCGAAATCGAAAGCTGCGCCTCAGGCGGCGGACGCGCTGATCTGGGCATATTGGCGCATACTGACCGGGTCTGGACATCAGATACCAATGACGCCGTCGACCGCCAAGCCATCCAGCGCGGGGCCAGCTTTTTTCTGCCGCTGAGTGTGATCGGCGCGCACGCGGGGCCGCGGCACTGCCATGTGACAGGGCGAACGCTCTCCATGGCCATGCGCGCGGGGACGGCACTGATGGGGCATATGGGGGCGGAACTCAACTTGCTGACGGAGCCAGAGGCGGATTTGCAAGTGCTGCAATCTGCCATTGCCCTGCACAAAACCCACCGGAATTTGCTGCATAGCGGAACGATGCAACGCCTCGACACACCCGCCTATCTGACTGCTTTTGGTGTCGTCGCGGTGGATCAGAGCGAAGCGCTGTTCTCAGTCGCATTTCTTACGGGCCATAGCACCACCCTGCCCACGCAGCTTCAGTTTGCAGGGCTAGACGGGGCGGCGCGTTATCGTCTCAGCCTCGTCTGGCCGCAGGACTGGAAACCCGTAATTTCGCCAAGCGTGATGGACGCAGTCAACGGCGCTATGTTTGCAGGGGAGGCGTTGATGACTGTTGGCATGCAATTGCCATTATCACGGCCCGAAACAGTGCTGCTGTTTCATCTGGCGCGGGTGTGAGGCGCGTAACGCGTTAAAACAGAAGGCGTTAATTCTGCCTCCTCGTCATTGCGAGCGCAGCGCGGCAATCCAGACTGTGCGGCGTTGGCTTCTGGATTGCCGCGCTTCGCTCGCAATGACGGGGATGCAATCGGAAGCCGGGAAATATTAAACCCGCACCACTCCAACATCACCGAACAGCTTGGGCTCCTCAGGCGGTGAATTTGGATCATCAAGCTCCCGCTGCCACAGGCCAACATCGTTCCACTGGCCGTTTTTGTAACAGATTTCGCGGTATTGCCCGGCCCGGCGAAACCCACCGGATTCAAACATCTGGATGAATTTGTCATTGGGCGTGGTCAACGTCACAATCGCTTGAGTGAAGCCCTGCGCCGTAAGCGTCGCGATAAGAGACGCGAGGAGGGATTTGCGCAGCCCCTGCCCTTCCAGATCACTGCCAACATAAACGGCAACTTCAACTGTAAAGCGGTAGGACGGCCCGGGCCGGAACGGCTTGGCATAGGCATAGCCCAGCACAACATCTGACCCGGGTGGGCCAGCAACAATCCACGGGTAAAGCCCGTCAAAAGCCGCCATCCGCGACTTGATTTCCCGCGTCGATGGCGGCTTTTCTTCAAAGGAGACAGCGTTGGTCACAACATAAGGCGCGTAAATATGCGCAATGTCGTCCGCGTCATCAGGCTTGGCGGGGCGAAGTTCGATCATCTGAAAATCCCTGCAAATCCAGAGAGTCTGGATAATAGTGTCTGCGGCTGGTCTGATGGTTTGGCGTCCGCTGGGGATGACGGGCAAGACATGCACCGCACCTGAACCGCCGGACCCGCCATCACGCGGGCCGCATCGCGGAAACCGGCAAAGGCGAGTGCCTGATTACGCGCGCTCATCTGGCTGATCAGGTCAACTGATGCCGAAGGTTGCGCGCGCACCGAAAAGCCAGACAAGACCCAAGACAAGAACCCCTGCCCATCCTCAATTTCGATCCGGCGCACGTCCTTTGCATCCAGCCCAGCGCGCTTGGCGGCTTCAACAACAGCATCGTCGAGCGATCCGAACGCGTCGACCAAGCCAATCTGCCGCGCCGCACCGCCTGCCCAGACCCGGCCCTGTGCCACTTCTTCAACGCGAGCGAGCGGAAGCTTGCGCGCCGCTGCGACCATGGCTGTAAATCGGCCGTAAATATCCTCAACACCGGCCTGAATCATCCGGTCAGTCTCTGGCGATGTGCCCGCCAATATGTCGGGCTGGCCCGAAAGCGGCGTGGTACGCACACCGTCACTTTTGATGCCATATTTAGCAAGCGTGGTTTCAAAGGTTGGGATGATGCCAAACACACCAATGGACCCCGTGATCGTGGCAGGCTCAGCATAAATTTTGTCACTGGCCATTGCTGCCCAATAGCCACCCGATGCCGCCACATTACCGAACGACACGATCACTGGCAGCTTTTTGGCGCGCGCAGCCTGGATCGCAAGCCGCATTTTCTCTGACGCAAGGGCAGAACCACCTGGCGAATCGATGCGAACAACCAGCGCCTTGACGTCATCGTTGGCGATTGCCGCGTGAACATGGCGTTCAACGGTGTCACCACCAGCAGAGCCAGCACCTGCTTCGCCGTCGGTAATTTCGCCTGCAATCGTCACAACTGCAACGCCGTCTCCGCTGTCATCTGCAGGGTTGGCAGAAAGGTAAGACGTCAGGTCAGTGCGGTTAAAGTCTGCCGGGCCTTTGTCTTCATCCGCGCCGACTTTGCCGGCAATATAGCGGCCGAACGCGGTTTCATCGCCAAGTTTGTCGACGATTTTCAGGTCAAGCGCAGTCTGGGCAAGGCCTTTGCCTGCTGCCACCTTTGCAGGGTCACTCACTAAAGCTGCAAAATTTGCCGCCGGTCGCGCGGCACGCACATGGCCTTGCCAATCTTCCCACAGCGCATCGACCAGTTCCTGATTGGCGGCGCGGGCCTCATCTGACTGGCCGTCACGGGTGAACGGTTCGACGAAAGATTTATATTTTCCAACGCGGTAGACATTCACCTTCACGCCGTATTGATCAAGCAAGCCTTTGAAATAGGGGCGGCTGCCCCCGGGCCCGGCAAACAGCGCTGCACCGAGCGGGTTAAGCCAAATCTCACTCGCATGAGAAGCCAGCACATAACTGTCATCGAAATAGCCCGTCGCATAAGCCAGCACTGGCTTTTTCGCTGCTTTCACTTTGTCGAGTGCCGCTGCGACATCTTGCAACACCACTTGTCCGCCGCCCATGAAGCCATCGAGATTGAGCACGACGGTTTTAATATCATCGTCTTTCGCGGCCAATTCCAGCGCGCGGATGACATCGCGGGCACGGTATTGCGTAAAGCTTGGCCCCCCGCCCTGGATCAGTGCCAGCGGTTCGACGTCCTCTGGCTGTTCAACAATGACGCCGTTCAGATCAAGCATCAGCGCGCCTCCGCGCATGTTCGCAGCATCTCCCGAGCCCGACATCAGCATGAACAAAGCCCCGAAGAACAAGACCAGTGCCGTGAGCGCAAGCCCGTCTTTCAGCGCGACAAGCCCGCGCCAGATGCGTTTCAAAATTCTCATCGGAAGGTCGCTAGCGGCTTGGCAGCACAGTGTAAATGCGGCCCATGCGCCGAAGACGCGGTCAGACTGACATGGAACGACAGACGGTATCGCTCAATGCACAGGCGAAACTGGGAGCCGCAAAACAAATGAAGCCCCGGCCTCCACAGGGCCTAGGTCAATCGTCCCATTGCTCGCCTCCAAAAGCGAGCGGGCGATGGACAGGCCCAGCCCCGTGCCGCCGTTCGCCCGTTTTGTGGTAAAGAAGGGTTCAAACAAGCGTTCACGGTCTGCTTCTGATATGCCCGGCCCATCATCGGAAAGGATCACACAAAGCTGATTGCGTTCAAGACCAGCCTCAACGGCGACACGGCTTGCCCCGGCTTGGCGGCTGTTTTCCAGCAGGCTGAGCGTGATGCTTTCCAGTGTCGCGCGCGGCACGGCAACGGCGGGCCATGCGTCACTGTCCTTGATGTCCACGGCAAATCCGTCCCCGCGCACAGCGTCAGCGGTGTGGGCCATGATGCCCCCCAAATCAGTCGCAACCCCTGCCTCTGGCCGCGCCATATCAGCTCTCGCCAGATCAAGCAGGCGACTGACAAGAGCTGACAGCCGGTCTGCGTCGGCGGAGATATTGCCAAGAAAGCGCGCGCGCTCTGCCTCACTCATAGCGCCGTGATGATCCTCGATCAGCTCAATTCCGCCGCGTATTCCGGCAAGCGGCGTTTTGAATTCGTGGCTAACCGCCGCTGCAAAATCCCGCAGATAGCGGGATCGCCGCGTGATCGCCTGCGCCATTTCGCCAAAATCTTCATACAGTGCGCGGATTTCAAGCGCCGCAACATTGGGCGGCTTTGGAATGTTGCCTATGCCTGCCGTCACATCCCGCGTGGCTGCACTCAGCGCCTCAATCGGTTTGGCAATCGTGCGGTGGAGGATGACGGTCAGCGCCAGCAAGATCATGAAAATCACTGCGACGCCAACCGCAATCTGCGCCCGGTCCTGATACATGCCGCGAAACAGCGCACGCGAAGAACGGGAAAGCAAAAGCGCACCTTCCACTTTGCCGTTGATCACAATGGGCCGTGCATGATGCACCCGCAAGTTTGCGGCCCGCGTCAGCCATTCAAACGAATAGCGCGGGGTGTAACTGCCGTTCACGCGTAGCTTCGTGATCGTCCGGCCACTCATCGCGCGTTGCACTTCGCCGACATGAGCAAAACTCAGGCCTTTGTAAGCACCTGTCAAAACAAGCCCTTGATTATCAACAAGGATGACTGACGCCAGCGTTGATCGCCCGGTTTGCGCAATGATCGGTGCCATTTGCGCGGCCATGGCTTGCGACAACAGGCTTGGCTTCAACGACGTCAGCACAGGGTTAGGCCGTTCGGGTTCGATGGCGGACCGGCTCAAATCAATCTGAGGTGATTCTGCTGTGTAATATCCCCATTCATCCGGCGTTGATGGCCCGCCTGATCGGTGGCCAGCAGTGGCGGCCAGCGCTGCACCTTGGGCAATCAGTTCGCTTTCGGTTTGCCGCACCAGCGTATTTTCATACACGCGCAAGAACACTGCCCCGAAACCGGGCAAAGCCGCAACAAACAGAAAAGCGCCGAACAGGATCGTGCGCAGCCGCAGGCCTGGCCAGTAGCGTTTAAGGGAATTGACGGTCACGCCTCGCTATTGACGCCGCTGTTGGCTCCAGCGGATCCGCAGGCCCCAATGGAATAGCCAACGCCAGGGCGAGTCTCAATCAGATCCGCCCCGCCAACGCCTGCAAATTTGGCGCGCAGATTGCGGATATGGCTGTCGATTGTGCGGTCCGTAATCGCAAAGCCCGGCCCGTGGATTTGATCGATAATGGCATCGCGGCTCAGCACGCGGCCAGGTGCCGAGGCAAGGGCCTTCAACATCGAAAATTCGGTGACGGTCAGCGGCAGTTCGTCGCCGCCCCAACTCGCGCGCCAGCCTTCAAGGTCAAGCGACAGCTTTCCGCGCACCAAAGGCTTACCAGCATCAGCTGAGGGTAGTGCCCCCTTGGCACTGGTGCGCCGTAAAATCGCCATGACCCGCGCCACCACTTCACGCGGGCTGAACGGTTTCACGACATAATCATCCGCGCCCAATTCAATGCCAATCACGCGGTCAATTTCATCATCGCGAG
>JANPCO010000012.1:0-14357 GCA_031430995.1 Sphingomonadales bacterium
GCGGGCACAGATTGTCCGCCTTTGCCGCAGACGCCAATGCCTTCGTCCAGCGCCATGTCATTGCCGATGCCAATGACTTTGGTGAGGACAGTCGGCCCGTCTCCGATCAGTGTCGCGCCTTTGATCGGGGCGCCGATGCGGCCGTTTTCGATTTTATAGGCTTCGGTGCAGCTGAACACGAATTTGCCGGACACAATATCCACTTGTCCGCCGCCGAAACTCTTGGCGAAGATACCGTTTTTGACGCGGGATAGCAGCTCCCCCGGATCGTCATTGCCGCCTTTCATGAACGTATTGGTCATGCGCGGCATCGGTGCGTGGGCGTAGGATTCGCGGCGGCCATTGCCTGTGGTGGGCACACCCATCAGGCGCGCATTGAGCCGGTCCTGCATGTAACCTTTGAGGATGCCGTCTTCGATCAGGACGGTTTCTGATGTCGGCGTGCCTTCATCATCAATCGAAAGCGAGCCGCGCCTGTTGGCAATGCTGCCATCATCAACAATGGTGACGCCAGGAACCGCAACGCGTTCCCCGACGCGTCCAGAAAAAGCCGATGTGCCTTTGCGGTTGAAATCGCCTTCCAGCCCGTGGCCAATCGCTTCGTGAAGGATGATGCCGGGCCAGCCGGGGCCAAGCAGGACTGTGAATTCACCGGCAGGGGCATCGACGCTTTCCAGATTGACGAGGGCCTGAGCCAGAGCCTCATCAATGGCGCGGTTCCAGGTTTTTTCTTCAAACAGGCTGTCATACAAATAGCGACCACCAATGCCGAAACTGCCTGCTTCCTTGCGGCCATTGGCTTCACAGATGATGGAGACATTCAGGCGCACGAGCGGGCGGATGTCAGTTGCCAAAAATCCGTCAGCGCGGATGATTTCGACAACACTCCAGCTGCCGCCAAGGCTTACGGAAACTTGGGCTACACGCGGATCGCGGGCGCGGGCAGCAGCGTCAATTTTCTGGCACAGGGCCACTTTGTCGGCAAATGGGATCAGGTTCATCGGGTCACTAGCAGTGTAAAGATGCCGGTTGTTCTGGCGCGGCGCGGGGCTGGCGCTGCCTTTGGTGGGGTCAAGCAGCGTCAGAGTTTCACCGGCGCGGCGGATGGCAGCTTCGCTCACGTCGTTGGCATGGGCAAAGCCTGTCATTTCGCCGGAAACGCCGCGCAGACCAAAGCCTGCATCGGTTGAATAATCCGCGGTTTTCAGGCGGCCATCATCAAAGCCGAACGCTTCACTGGCGCGGTATTGCAGGTAAAGTTCGCCGTCATCGCAGCGCGAAAGCAAATCGCGGGTGATGGCCTGAGCGCGTGCCGGATCAAGCTGGCCATCGCGGTAAAGGAAAGATCGGGGGTCAGTGATATTGCTCATCTCACCCATATAGGGTGTTGAGGCGCGAACGCTACCCGGCAAACTTACTGGTAATTGACTGAAATGTTGACCGTGCCGTTGTAAATGCCTGGCACTTGGTTTGCCGCGACGTTCAGGCGGCCACCCAAGGCAAATGTCATGGTGCCGCTCGCCGGGATGGTCCGGTTGCCATTGACGCCGACTTGCCCGCCGCCGTTGATGCTGAGCCGCAAGACATTGACGTTCATTGTCTCTGTGCCTGATGCGCGAGTGAGCGTAACGGTGCCAGACGGAATGGAAAAGGTGGTAACAGCGCTGGGCGTGCCTGTGGCGGTAAATGTCGCGCGGGTGAATGTTCCGCCGGCCAGCACGACGCCGCCTGTGCTGGTCCGCGCGCCAGTTTGCGCGTTGATCACAACACGGCCCGCCGTTGTCCCCCTGATCATGGTTCCGAAATCAAGCGGCGTCGCGTTGGTAATGGTCAAAGCACCGCGAATGCGCGCTTTTCCCGTGGCTGGCGCAGTCGCTGCGTGTGCAGCACTGGTGAGTGCCGTTGCTGCCAACGCAGCCCTCACTGCAAATCCTTGTCTCTTGATTGTCCCCATCACAAGGACGCGTTAGCGCAGAAGTATGAGATTGCTGTTGCCTGCGCTGGTAAACGGCGCGTTAGGATGTGGGACTAGCGCGTGCTGATCTGGCCCTAATGATCGGCCACGCCGCCTTTCAGAATGAAACGACGATCGCAGTAGCCGCAATCCACAAATCCGCGCTCGTCAATTTCCAGCCAGACGCGCGGATGGCCGAGAGCTGCCCCGCCGGGAATGTCAGTCGCCCCGTCACAAGAGACACGGCGGCTGGAGACGGTAACTGTTTCGGGCGTATGGTCCATGGGGAGCGGTTAGCAAGTCGCCAATGGCGGCGCAACTACTGCTGGCGCGTGGGCAACTATTGGTAGTTAAGAATGACTGTGAACGTGCCGTTGTAATCGCCGGGGGCTTGGTTTGCGCCAACCCGCAGTGTGGCCCCTAAGGCAAAGTTGAAAATACCATTGGCAGCTCCGATGGTAAAGCTAGCCGGGGCCGTCGTGATGGCTGTCCATGTTGGCGAACTGCCAATCATGAAGGTATCCACTGTCATTGATCCGCCGCCGCCGACGCGGTTGATCGTGATACTGTTCGATGCAACGGAAATTTGCACGGTCTGCCCCGACGCGCCGTAGCCTGCAAAGCGCGACGGCCCGAATGTGCCCGGTGCCAGCGTCACGCCGCCCGTTACTGTTCGCGCGCCCGTTGGGGGCACAACAACCGTTCCCGCGGTTGTTCCGCGAATCATCGTACCGAAATCAAGGTCTTCATCTTTGATAAAGCTGAGCGGCGTGACGACGGTAACATCAGCCTTTGCCGGTTGCGTCGCGGCTTGCGCGCTGGACGGCACCATATTGGCCGCCGCGCAAAGCATGGCAGCGGCAATCGCGCCGGATTGTGTTGATGATCCCCTGTTCACACAGGCGCTATGCACGACCTGCCCTAAAGGCTGATGCAATAGATATGGTTAATCCCTGTGTAACCCTTCTGCCTTTGCGCGTGCGGGTTTACCGCGTTATGGGCAGTGCATGAACCCATCAGCCATCAGCATCTCTCACCTCCGCAAAGTCTATGCCGGGGGCAAGGAAGCGCTTAAAGGTGTCAGCCTCGAAATTCCGCAGGGCCAGATCTTTGGCCTGCTTGGGCCGAACGGCGCTGGCAAATCGACAACTATCAACATCCTGGCGGGAATGGTGACGAAGACCAGCGGGACAGCCTCGATCTGGGGCTTTGATATTGACGAGCATCCTCGCAACGCGAAGAACTCTATTGGCATTGTGCCGCAGGAAATTGTGTTTGATCCGTTTTTCACGCCATTTGAAACGCTGGAACTAGTGGCGGGGCTTTACGGTGTGCCAAAGGGCCAGCGCAAATCGATGGAGTTGCTCCGCGCGGTGCGGCTGGAGGACAGGGCAGACGCTTATGCGCGGACATTGTCTGGTGGCATGAAGCGTCGGTTGCTGGTGGCTAAGGCCATGGTCCATTCGCCGCCGATCCTTGTGCTTGATGAACCCACTGCCGGCGTTGACGTGGAATTGCGACAGCAATTGTGGGCCTATGTGCGCGAACTCAATGCCCGCGGCGTCACAATTGTGCTCACGACTCACTATCTGGAAGAAGCTGAACAACTGTGCGACCAGATTGCCATCATCAATCACGGCGAAGTGATTGCCAACAAGCCGACCCGCGAACTGGTCGATATGGCGCAGGAAAAGGTGGTCGAGGTAACAGTGGATAGTGATGTTGTTGCCGTACCCAATTCTCCCCTTTTCCAGAAGGTCGAGGCCAAATCGGGGCGCATCCTGTCCATCACGTATAATAAAGGCAGTGCGAATGCTGGCCAGGTTCTGGCCGCTGTCCAGGCGGCGGGATATGGCATTGCTGACGTTGTGACGCGCGAAGCAGACCTAGAGGATGTATTTCTTAACCTGACGCGTGCGGCTTAGGGCTGACTATGGCAAATTTCGATATCCTCATCATCGGATCTGGCGCGGGGGGGCTGACCGCCGCGCTGCAACTGGCGCAGGATAAGCGTGTGGCTGTGCTGGCGAAGGGATCGCTTTCGGATGGGGCGACAGCTTGGGCGCAGGGCGGAATTGCTGCTGTGCTGGAACCCGGTGACACATTTGAAGATCATATCCGCGACACAATGGTTGCTGGTGGCGGGCTTAACAAGCGTGAAACCGTTGAATTTGTGATTGAAAACGCGCCGCAGGCCATTGCGCGACTGGCTGACCTGGGCGTGCCCTTTAATCCGGGCGATGACGCCGAGAACCCAGATGAGCGCTGGCACCTGACGCGCGAAGGCGGGCACAGCCACCGCCGCATTGTGCATGTCAATGACGCGACTGGCTGGGCCGTGCAGCAGGCACTCGAAAAGGCAGCAGCTGCGAACCCGAATATCACGCTCATCCCTGATATGGTCGCGATTGATCTGATCACGGGGCGGCATCAGGAGCGGTTTTCGACCAGTGGCCGCGTCCACGGCGTTTACGCTCTCAACCGGAAAACCGGCAAAGTTGAGGCGCACACGGCGCGCGCCACTATTCTTGCCACCGGCGGCGCAGGGCGCGCTTACCTCTATTCAACAGCACCGCGCGGCGCGACTGGAGACGGCATTGCTATGGCGTGGCGCGCAGGGTGCCGCATTTCAAATATGGAATTCATGCAGTTCCACCCAACGTGCCTTTACAATCTTGAGATCAAGAATTTCCTGATCACGGAAGCCGTGCGTGGGGAGGGCGGCCATTTGAAGCTGCCGACCACTGGCGAACGCTTCATGCCGCGCTTTGATGCGCGCGAAGAACTGGCCCCGCGTGACGTAGTGGCCCGCGCCATTGATCATGAGATCAAGCGGCTCGGCCTCGATTTCGTGCACTTGGATATCAGCCACAAGCCACCTGAATTTGTCCGCGAACATTTCCCCAACATCTATGAAAAGCTGATGGGGCTTGGCATTGATATCACCAAGCAACCAATACCAGTCGTGCCAGCGCAGCATTATACCTGCGGCGGCGTGCTGGTTGACCTGGACGGGCGGACGGATGCGCCGGGGCTTTATGCGGCAGGGGAAGTAACGCAATCGGGCCTGCACGGCGCGAACCGTCTCGCGTCGAACTCGCTGCTGGAATGCCTGGTATTTGGGGACGCCTGCGCGCGCGATATTGCAGCCAACTGGGATGCTCTGCCGGAGCCGCCTGCCATCCGCGCCTGGGACGAAAGCCGGGTGACGGACAGCGACGAAGAGGTGGTGATTGCCCAGTGCTGGCGCGAAATCCGCAATTTCATGTGGAGTTTCGTCGGCATTGTCCGCACCACCAAGCGGTTGGAACGCGCGAAGCACCGCATCGACCTGTTGCGCCAAGAGGTAGAGGAATATTACAGTAATTTCCGGGTGACACCTGACCTCATCGAACTGCGCAACTTGGTTGAAGTGGCAGACCTGATTATCCGGTGCGCCTTGTCGCGGCATGAAAGCCGGGGGCTCCATTATACGCTCGACTGGCCAGAACTGGCGAAAGAGGCAGTTGATACGGTGTTGGTGCCTTAGCGGATGTTAAGCCCGGGCCAACGCCGTGAATCGTGTGATCCCACGCGTGAACTCTTGGCGCCGTTTCACTGCCTGTGCCATTTCAAATTCATGCTGCATTCCCGATAGCAACGCAGCATCAATCCCAAAGGCAGCTTCGATCTTCAGTGCCATTTCGTAAGAGAGGCCGCGTTTACCGTTCAGCAGATTGTTAAATCCGGGGCGCGCAACATCAAGTGCACGGGCGGCTGCCCCCACTGTCAAATCGAAATGGTCAAGCACTTCACTCCTCAAAAATACGCCGATGTGGGGCGGATCGGTAATCTTGATATTAGGCACATCATTCATCTCACTTCTCCTTAGTGATAATCTCGATAATCAAGAAGTGCGACAGTCTGCGCCGCTACATCCACAAAAAACGTCAACCGATAATTCCGCGTCACCGTTAACGACCAGACACCTGCTTCATTTCCCGTCATCTCGTGTGCGCGCCACGATGGCACAGAGGTGAGCTGTCTCGGATCTGTCATGGCCTGAAGCGCTAAGATCATTGGTCCCAATTTGCGGACTTCCATTGGGTCCAACCCCTTTATCGATCTCGCATTTGGGGCCTCTATCAACGATCGAATCCGCTTGTCTTTCACACTTACAATTCGCAATTTTTGCTCCTGCTCGTCAGCGTGTATCTATATAGGATACAATCGTCAATTGATTGACTCCCGTGCCCATAAATTTTTCACTCGCCCGCTGCCATTTTACGCTTACTCCCTCTATCGCCTGTAGCATGACCGTTACGCCTCGCGCCAATGACCAACTCTCCGCCCTGAAACGCATCTTTGGTTTTGACGGGTTTCGGGGCGTTCAAGACCAAGTGGTTGACCGCGTGCTGGCCGCGGAGCGGACCTTGGCTGTCATGCCAACTGGCGCGGGCAAGTCGCTATGTTACCAGTTACCGGCCACGATGATGGATGGCACCTGCATCGTCATCTCGCCGCTGATCGCGTTGATGCATGATCAAATGCGCGCCGCAACCGCCGTTGGGATTGCTGCAGGCACGCTGACATCAGCGGATGACAACCGGTTTGAAACGATGGAGCGGTTTCGCCGGGGAGAGCTTGATTTGCTCTACGTGGCCCCTGAACGCGCATCGGGCATGGAATTTCGCGGGCTGCTGCGCGAGGCGCGGATTTCACTATTTGCGATTGATGAGGCGCACTGCGTTTCTGAATGGGGCCATGATTTCCGGCCTGATTACCGGCTGCTTCGCCCGTTGATGGATGATTTTCCTGATGTGCCGCGTCTGGCGCTAACGGCGACGGCCGATGAACACACGCGCGGCGACATATTGGCGCAACTGGGAATCCCAGTGTCTGGCATGATCGTCGCGGGATTTGACCGGCCTAATATCTGTTATTCCATTGCGCCGCGCGCAGGCACCAGCGCCCAAGTGGCAGACGTTATTATCAGCACGCCAGGTGCAGGGATTGTCTATGCCCGGTCGCGTGATCAGACGGAAAAGCTAGCCGCTACGCTGGCCAAGACGGGTCGGCCTGTGCGCTGCTATCATGCAGGCCTTGATCCCGAAGTGCGCAAGCGCAATCAGGCCGATTTTGTCGCGTCCGAAGATATGGTAATGGTCGCCACTATTGCGTTTGGCATGGGCATAGACAAGCCCGATGTGCGCTTTGTCATCCATGCCGGGCTGCCCAAATCCATTGAGTCTTACTATCAGGAAACGGGCCGGGCAGGGCGCGACGGAGACCCGGCAGCGGCCCATATGTTCTGGGGAGCGGAAGATTTCGCCCGTGCGCGGCAATGGATGCGCGATGTTGAGGCTGCGCGGCTGCCGGGCGAACAGGCGCGGCTTACGTCGCTTGGCGCGCTTGTGGAAACGGCTGGGTGCAGGCGGGCCGTATTGCTGAAACATTTCGGGGAAAAGCCACCAGAAACCTGCGGCAATTGCGATAATTGCTTGCAAGCCCCTGCCTCTTTCGATGTCACGGAGGTGGCGAGGAAATTCCTTTCCGCGGTCTTTCGCACCGGGCAAAGCTTTGGGGTGGGGCATCTGGAAACGGTACTAACTGGCCGGGCTGATGATAAGGTTACACGTTTTGGCCATGATCAACTGTCAGTGTTCGGGATTATCACGGGGGACGATGCGGCGCTCATTAAACCTGTTGCGCGGTCTTTGCTGCTTAAGGACGCGCTGCGGACAGGCGAACACGGCGGGCTGGAATTTGGACCAGAGGCGCGGGCGATTTTGAAGGGGGATCAGTCAGTGTCGCTGGTTCTGGCCCCCAAACGCGAAAGAGCCGGACGGTCATTTTCGTCGCGCGTCCAAGCGCCTAACCCTGTCGGTAATCCGCTGTTCGATGCGCTGCGGGCCAAGCGGCGAAATTTGGCCGCAGAGGCTGGCGTGCCGCCCTATGTGATTTTCCACGATGCAACTTTGCGCGATATGGCATCAATCCGCCCCAAATCTCTGCGCGATATGGCCCTTGTTTCCGGCATTGGTTCGCGTAAGCTTGAAACCTATGGCGAAGCCTTTCTGGCTGTCATAAGGGAGTTTTCGAAAGGCCGTGCCGATGTTTCGCTCACTCACTGACACCATGTTTGTCGCCCCCCAGATTGGAGTTGAAGAGGTTCGAGCCGCGCGTGACGCGGGGATCACTCTCATCATCAACAATCGTCCTGATGAGGAAGAGCCAGGCCAGATTTCCGGCGCGGAGATTGAGGCCGCCGCCGCTGCACTTGGCATTAGCTACATCGCGATCCCCGTCACTCACAGTGGGTTTAGTCAACCTCAGGTAAAGGCCATGGCTAACGCTCTGGACGCCGCAGTTGGGCCCGTGCTCGCGTTTTGCCGGTCCGGCACAAGGTCTTGTTTGCTGTGGGCGCTGGCTGAGGCCAGCCAAGGTGCAGAGCCTGACGATCTGACGGAGATCGCATCAGGTGCTGGCTATGATGCTACGCCCATTCGGCCTCTGCTGGACATGCTGAAGGCGCAAGCGTGATTTCGGCGGCCATAATCTCAGCAGCCATAATTTCAGGGGAAGTGATCAAATTTGCAGCGTCGCTCTTGGCGATCCTCACGCTCGCTGGATTAGCGCGCTGGTTGCGCTTGGGCGGGGATGTGCGCCTCCGCGACGTAGACCACGCCCGTACCGTCGCGCGTGAAGCCATCTGCGATTTTGAGGCTGTGGCAGTTGTGCTGGACAGGGCCTGCATCGGGGCCTTGCTGCGCGACGCGGACGGGCGGCAAATGCTCATTCGTCGCCACGGGGTGCAATTTGTTGGGCGGTTACTTTCTCCGGGCATCGAAGCGCGGCTGGATCAGAATTTCCTCACCCTTGGTGCTGGCGAGCGCTTTTTTGGCACAGTGACGCTTAACCTTGGCGATCAGGCGCAAATCTGGGCGTCTGGCTTGCGGCATTTGCGCGCATGACAGTGCCGCTGCCCAACCCGATTGATTATGCTGTGCCGGCTTTCATTGGTCTGATCGTCATTGAAATGATCTGGGCGAAATTTCGTGCGCCTGACAAATATGAACCACGTGATACGCTTACGTCACTTGCCTTTGGTCTGGGCAGTTCCGTGGCAGGGCTGCTGGTCGGTGGAATGGCAATTACTATTGCGGTATCTGCTTATGAGTTCCGGATTGTCTCAATCCCTTGGACGTGGTGGGCGTGGGCACTGTGTTTCATTCTTGATGACCTTGCCTATTACGCGTTTCACCGCTCTGCCCACCGGGTCCGCTGGTTTTGGGCAAGCCATGTCAACCACCACAGCAGCCAGCATTACAACCTTTCGACGGCACTCCGCCAAAGCTGGACGAGCTTTTTCGCGCTGGGTTTCATATTCCGCATGCCATTGATTTTGATCGGGTTTGACCCTGCGATGGTGCTGTTCGTCGGGGCGATCAACCTTATCTATCAATTCTGGATCCACACCGAAGCCATCGGCAAACTGCCCCGCTGGTTCGAATATGTGATGAACACGCCCAGCCATCACCGCGTCCACCACGCCACCAACCCGCGCTATCTGGACCGCAACTATGCCGGGACTTTCATTGTGTGGGACAGGATGTTTGGCACATTTGCCTCAGAAACGAGTGACGAGCCCATCCGGTACGGTATCGTCAAACAGCTGGGCACGTTCAATTTGCTGTGGAGCGTTTTTCACGAATGGATCGGCATGGCGCAGGATATATGGGCCGCCCCGTGGCAGTTCAAATTAGGCTATCTTTTGCGGCCACCCGGTTGGTGCCACGACAGCAGCCGCGAAACGTCGGATCAAATCCGCGCGCGCTGGAAACAGACATGGGAGAAGAGAGCATGAGCGAATATGACATCATTGTAATTGGCGGCGGTTCTGGAGGCAGCGCTGTTTCAGGGCGCTTGTCTGAGGACGCGAACTTGAGCGTTTGCGTGATTGAGGCAGGGTCGACCAATACCAGCTGGCGGATCAGAGCACCGGGCATGATGCCTTTCATCCCAAAGAACGCCAACTGGCGGTTCGACACAGTGCCGCAAAAGGGCCTTAATGGCCGCACCGGGTTCCAGCCGCGCGGCAAAGGCCTAGGCGGATCATCAGCGATCAACGCCATGGTCTATATCCGCGGCTGTGCTTGGGATTATGACAATTGGGCGGCCCTTGGTTGCGAAGGCTGGGCTTATGAGGACGTCCTCCCTTATTTCAGGCGCGCCGAAGGCAATGTGCGCGGCGGAAATGAATTTCACGGTGGCGATGGGCCACTGACAGTGAGCGATCAGCTGTGGCCAAACGCGGGCAGCCTCGATTTTATCGAGGCCGGAGCGGAACTGCAATTGCCGCGCACGGACGACTTTAACGGCGCGCAGTTTGAAGGCGTCGGGATGTACCAAGTGACGCAACGCAAAGGCGAACGCTGGACGTCTGCGCGTGCCTATGTCGAAGGCCCGCGTGATGCCGGGCGGTTGACTGTTGAAACTGGCGCGCTGGTGGAAAAGATCATCATCGAAAATGGCCGCGCTGTGGGTGTGCAAGTGAAGCAAGGCCTGTTTGGCAGCAGCCGCGTGATCAAAGCCCGCAAGGCAGTCATTTTGGCAGCTGGAGCCTTTGGCACGCCGCAAACGCTGATGCTGTCTGGCATTGGTCCAGCGGAGCATTTGAAATCACATGGGATAACTGTGGTCCGCGATTGCCCGGCGGTGGGTTCTGATTTGCAGGATCACATTGATTATGTGGTTGCAGTTGAAACTGGTGGGACTGTGTTCAGCGGTAATAATCTGGCTACGGTCAAAAAGACCGCAGGCAATGTCTTCCGCTGGTGGAAAGACCGCACTGGCGGATTGACGACGCCCTATGCAGAGGCAGGCGGCTTTGCGAAATCATCGCCGGAAAAGGCAGTGCCAGACGTGCAATTTCATTTCGTGCCCGCGATTCTTGAAGATCATGGGCGTGAGAAAGTGGCAGCGGCAGGTTATTCCATTCACGTTTGCGTGTTGCGCCCTGAAAGCCGGGGAACTGTGCGGCTTGCTTCCGCCGACCCCAAAGCCGCGCCGCTGATTGATCCGAACTTTCTTGATGATGACCGCGATATGGCGGTGCTGAAATCAGGCGTGCGGCTGGTGAACCGGATCATCGGTTCGCCGTCACTCGCCAAACACGGTGGCACGGACCGTCATCCCACGCCTGCTGATGATGCGGCGTTGGAAACGCTGATCCGTGACCGGTCAGACACAGTTTATCACCCTGTGGGCACAGCGCGGATGGGCGCAGACGCTCACTCTGTGTGCGATACGCATCTGCGAGTGCGCGGCGTTGCGGGGCTGTACATCGCCGACGCGTCAGTGATGCCGCGCGTTGTGTCAGGCAACACAAACGCGCCGTCGATCATGATTGGGGAGCGGTGCGCGGATTTTGTGAAGGCTGATCTGGCGGCGGGGTGATGTGGCAAGTTGCCCAACGCTGAGATCCTCCCCGGAACGGGGAGGTGCCCCAACGGGGCGGAGGGGGCCCAAGCTCGACATGTGGTGGAGCAGTCGGAAACTTAGGACCCCTCCGCCGCTGCGCGCCACCTCCCCGTTCTGGGGAGAATTTGGGGGAGTAAGCCAATCGGGTGTGAGGCTCGTTCCCCTGTCACTGGTTGACATCCCCGTCGCCGTCTCTAAACGCAGCGACGGGCCACGCGGTCCCAACGCCGCGCTGCTCTCTGCAAGGAGAAGCTTACATGACTGTAATTACCCGTCCGGGCACAAAGCCCGCGCGTCCGTTTTTTTCTTCTGGTCCCTGCGCAAAGCCGCCGGGCTGGGATACCGCAAAACTCCAAACTGAATGCCTGGGCCGGTCTCACCGTGCAAAGATCGGCAAGTCGCGGCTGCAACTCTCAATCGATCTGATGCGTGAAGTGCTGCAAGTGCCCGATTCGCACCGCATTGGCATTGTTCCAGCGTCTGACACGGGCGCTTATGAAATGGCGATGTGGACCATGCTTGGGCAGCGTCCCGTTACAGCAATGGCATGGGAAAGTTTTGGCGAAGGCTGGGTAACGGATGCTGTCAAACAGCTGAAGATTGATCCCACAGTTGTGCGTGCTGATTACGGCGCCATTCCTGATCTGTCCGCTGTTGATTGGTCCCATGATGTGCTGTTCACCTGGAATGGAACAACATCAGGTGTCCGCGTGCCGAACGCAGATTGGATCGCCGATAACCGCGAAGGTTTGACCTTCAACGACGCAACCTCAGCAGTGTTCGCTTATGACATGCCTTGGGACAAGCTCGACGTGACGACCTTTTCCTGGCAAAAAGTGTTGGGCGGCGAAGGCGCGCACGGCGTGATCATCCTTGGCCCGCGGGCCGTCGAACGTCTTGAAAGCTACACGCCAGCCTGGCCACTTCCCAAACTGTTCCGCCTTGTGTCCAAAGGCAAGCTGACAGAGGGCATATTCAAGGGCGAAACGATCAACACCCCGTCGATGCTGGCTGTTGAAGATGTGATTTTTGCACTGGAATGGGCCAAGTCAGTGGGCGGCTTGCAAGGGCTGATGGCGCGGTCTGATGCCAACGCCGCTGCACTGGACCAGATAGTGGCCGACCGGGCATGGTTGGGCCATCTGGCGAAAGATCCGGCAACACGGTCTAAAACGTCGGTCTGCCTGACAGTCGACGGCGCGGATGAGGATTTTATCAAGAAGTTCGCAGCGCTCCTCGACGGTGAGGGCGCGGCTTATGATATTGCCGGATACCGGGACGCCCCGCCGGGCCTGCGTATCTGGTGCGGCGCAACGGTGGATACCGCTGATATTGTGGCGCTTGGCCCCTGGCTCGATTGGGCCTGGGCGACGTTGACGGGCTAACATCGTTCCCCTCTCCTTTAGGGGAGGGGTTAGGGGAGGGGGCTGTCCTCCCATCATAAATCATCCAATATAGGCCGGACTGACAGTCCCCTCTCCCGGCCTCTCCCCTGAAGGGGAGAGGAGTTTATCATGACCAAGCCACGCGTTCTCATCTCCGATCAAATGGACCCTAAAGCCGAACAGATTTTCCGCGAACGCGGCTGCGATGTTGATGTTATCACGGGCAAAACGCCTGAAGAATTGGGCGAAATCATTGGCCAGTATGACGGCCTGGCCATCCGTTCGACGACAAAGCTGACCAAGGACCTGATCGCAAAAGCGACCAATTTGAAAGTTGTTGGCCGCGCTGGCATTGGCGTTGATAATATCGATATTCCAGCCGCGTCGGCCAAGGGCATTGTCGTCATGAACACGCCGTTCGGCAATTCGATCACGACTGCCGAACATGCGATTGCGCTTATGTTTGCGCTGGCCCGGCAATTGCCTGAAGCCGACGCCTCCACCCAGGCAGGCAAGTGGGAAAAGAACCGCTTCATGGGTGTGGAAGTCACAGGCAAGACGCTTGGCCTCATTGGCGCGGGCAATATCGGTTCTATCGTGGCGAGCCGCGCGCTTGGCCTGCGGATGAAAGTTGTGGCGTTTGATCCGTTCCTGACGCCTGAACGCGCCGTTGAAATGGGCGTCGAAAAGGCTGATCTTGACGGTGTGCTGGCCAAAGCGGATTTCATTACGCTGCATACCCCGCTGACGGACCAGACCCGGGGCATCCTATCCCGCGAAAATCTGGCCAAAACCAAGAAAGGCGTGCGCATCATCAACTGCGCGCGCGGCGGCCTGATCGATGAAGTGGCGCTGAAAGAAGCATTGGATAGCGGCCAAGTGGGCGGCGCGGCTCTGGATGTGTTTGCCGTGGAGCCTGCCAAGGAGTCGCCTTTGTTTGGCACGCCAAACTTCATTTCCACCCCGCATCTGGGTGCGTCGACTGATGAGGCCCAGGTCAATGTTGCCATTCAAGTGGCAGAGCAATTGTCAGATTATCTGGTCAATGGCGGCGTCACCAATGCGCTTAACATGCCGTCGCTCAGTGCGGAGGAAGCGCCGAAATTGCGCCCCTATATGGCATTGGCCGAAAAGCTCGGCAGCTTGGTTGGACAACTTGCCCATGACAATCTGACCAAGATCAGCATCGAAGTCGAAGGAGCAGCAGCACAGCTGAATATCAAACCAATCACAGGCGCTGTACTGGCAGGACTGATGCGGCGTTATTCGGATACGGTGAACATGGTCAACGCGCCGTTTATGGCCAAGGAGCGCGGGCTGGATATTCGCGAAGTGCGCCATGACAAGGAAGGCGTTTATCAAACTCTTATCCGCGTCACAGTTGGCACCAGCCAAGGCGACCGGTCCGTCGCGGGCACACTCTTTGGCAGCACAGTGCCGCGGCTTGTGGAGATTTTCGGCATTGCGATTGAGGCGGATCTTGATGGCCATATGCTTTACATCGTGAATGAAGACGCGCCCGGTTTCATTGGCCGCGTCGGCACGTTGCTGGGGGC
>JANPCO010000013.1:0-7264 GCA_031430995.1 Sphingomonadales bacterium
GCCTTACCGGATGGCGAGCTGGGTTGGCTATGACATGGACGGTCGCACTGACATAAGCTGGGCAACAAGCATCAGGTTTCGTCTCATTGAAAAGCAGTTGCGACTTGGGCACTATATCGCGGCTCTCGAAGGAATTTGGCACCGGCCTGAATTTGACCTGCTGAACGCGGCGTTTGCCCATACGCAAGACATGGTTGCGCTGTTTTCTGCTGACCTTTCAGAGCCCGAAGCGCTGTCTCATGCCGCCAACCGGCTCACCGACGAAGCTCCGGGCAAAATCCTCTCGCTCGCGCCGATCATTGCGGCATTGGAGGCGTCGGCTAAGGACGTGAAGACCGATCTGGCGGTGGCTTTGCTAACCGTAGCAGCATCGATGCGAACTGACGGGCTGGGCATGGGCTGGGTTCATTTCCGGGTGAACTCCGCGCAATTGCACAATGCCATTCGCCGCCGGATAGATCCGGATAATGTGCTTGACTTGTCCAGCCGCACCGCACTCAAAAAGATGCGCGCGCTGATTGACACCGCACAACCACTGCGATCCAACTTTGCCGCCCTGTCGATTGAGACTGTCACAGCCGTGCGGCAGTTCCTGGCCATGGCGCAAATCCTTCATCATATTGACGGCGATGCGCCCATTCGCATGCTGATTGCAGAATGTGAGGAGCCTCAGACAGTTCTGGCCGCGCTGTATTTTGCAAAACTGTTTGGCATTTCCGACCGCGTCGATGTGTCGCCGTTGTTTGAAACTGAAGGTGCGCTCGAACATGGGGGACGCTTCCTCGATGCACTGCTCGCCGAACCCGCCTACCGTGATTATGCACGGGTCCGCGGGCGTGTGTGCATTCAAACTGGTTTTTCCGATGCCGGGCGGTTTGTCGGGCAATTGCCTGCGGCCTTGGCCATTGAGCGCCTGCACGGTCGCTTGGCAAAGGCGATGGTGAGCAGCGATCTTACCGGTGTCGCGGCGCTCATATTCAACACCCACGGCGAATCGATGGGCCGCGGCGCGCATCCGTCCAGCATGACGGACCGGATGCGCTATCCGATGAGCATCTGGGCACGGTCTCAGTTTGCAAGGGCTGGTATAGCCATGGAAATTGAGGCCAGCTTTCAGGGCGGAGACGGTTATCTCTTCTTCAAAACGCCCGAACTTGCTCTGGCAACTCTCACGCGGATTGCGGAGGTTGAGAGTGAGCCCGTGGCAGACGATGCAGACCCATTTTACACGCGCACGGACCTCAGCCTTGATTTTTACCGAGGGATCCGCCGGGTTCAGCGCGACTATCTGACCAGCCGCACTTATGCGCGCGCGGTGACGGCGTTCGGGCTCGGGATGCTCAATGAAACGGGGTCTCGCAAATCGAGGCGGCAATCTGATCTGGCAGCAGACCGGGAAATGAACTTGCGTCAGATCCGCGCGATCCCGCACAACGCAGTGCTTCAGCAACTGGGATATCCCGTCAACATCATTGCAGGGGCTGGCACGGCGGCAGCGGAGGATGTGGAAGGGTTGGCGGAATTGATCACATCATCGCAGCGCGGCCAGGCGTTGATGCGGATGTTGCGCGCGTCCAACACGCTGGCCAGCATCAAGTCTGTTGCGGCTTACGGAGAGTTATTCAATTCGGCCTATTGGGCCAGCCGCCCTTATCGCGGCACGGAGTCTCATCTGGAAAATCCCTGTCTGGCGCTGGCGGAACATTTGACGACGGATGACCGCAACGGCGTCTTCCGCAGGCTTGCGTCTCGGCTGCGCGTAGATGCGCTTAAGCTGCACCGGCTGCTGGCGCTTATCCCCGACGACACACCGCCCAGAGAGCGTGAAGACACACGCCGCAGCTTGGGTGTGCTCCACGCCATCCGTCTTGCGCTGATGCAGCATATGTTTTTGCGCGCCGTGCAGATCCCCGCCTTTTCGCGGTCAAATGACATTAGCCGTCAAGATGTGCTGGAAATGGTGCTGACGTTGCGCGTTGATGAGGCCGTGTCACAATTGCGCCGTGCCTATCCCGTGTCGGAGCCTGCGATCAGTGATTTTACGGTAACCGCGCCGACTGATTATCCCGACGCAGGTGCGCTCACCTACGAAGGGATACAGTCGGACTATATTGATCCCATAGCCCAGGCAAATCTGCTCGCGCTCCGCGTGTCAACGGCCATCGCCAATCACTTTGGCGCGCATGGGTGAAGCGGCTTAGGCGGCTTCGTCCATATCATCCGCGCCCATGACGGGGCCTGAGTCCTGGCCCTTGGCGCTTTCATCACGGTCGACGAATTCGATGACGGCCATGGCAGACGCATCTGAGGCGCGGAAACCGGCCTTGATGATGCGTGTGTATCCGCCGCTGCGATCCTTGTACCGCTCTGCCAGCGCATCAAATAATTTCACCAGCTGCGTATCATCAAGCAAGCGGGCGTGGGCCAAGCGGCGGTTGGAAAGGCCACCGCGCTTTGCCAATGTTACCAGCTTTTCAACATAGGGGCGCAATTCCTTTGCCTTGGGCAAAGTCGTTGTAATCTGTTCATGTTTGATAAGAGCTGCGGCCATATTACGGAAAAGCGCAAGACGGTGGGCAGAAGTGCGGCTAAGTTTACGGCCGCCGACGCGATGACGCATGGTATATCCTTTTCGTTCGTTAAGGGCCCGTGTCAGGCAGCCCAGATCAGGCAGGGTGTTCCCTGCACGACGCTGCCTAAACAAGAGAGCCGCCTAAAAGTCAAGTTGCATTGGCAACTGCCTTGACTCCGCAGTGGCTGATAGCTAACCCGCAACCATCCAGAAAGACAAACAGCGTAGCGCACAGTGATGCGCTGGGCTCTTTTTGGTTTCAACGCGTCGAGATAGGGCCTGGATTTGCCGTCCGCCCTGTGGAGCAGGAGAAAAATTGATGGCTCGTATTGCTGGGGTTAACATCCCGACCAACAAGCGTGTGATTATTGCGCTTCAATATATACATGGTATCGGCCCGACCAAGGCCAAAGAAATTACGACCAAGCTCGAAATTCCCGAAGCGCGCCGCGTGCAGGACTTGTCGGATCAGGAAGTCCTCCAAATCCGCGAAGCGATTGACGCTGGCTATATGGTCGAAGGCGATCTTCGTCGGCAGACGTCGATGAACATCAAGCGCCTGATGGACCTTGCGTCTTATCGCGGCCTTCGCCACCGTAAGGGCCTTCCCGTTCGCGGCCAACGCACGCACACCAATGCGCGCACTCGCAAGGGCAAGGCCAAGCCAATCGCTGGTAAAAAGAAGTAACAAGCGAAGGACCATCCGGGGGATGGTTCTGAGACGTTACTCAATAGAATATTAAACAGCTAGGAACCCCTTATCATGGCACGCGAACCTCAGCGCCTTCGTCGGCGTGAGCGCAAAAACATCTCGTCAGGCGTCGCGCACGTCAATGCGAGCTTTAACAATACAATGATCACCATCACGGATGCGCAGGGCAATACCATTGCCTGGTCAAGCGCGGGCACGATGGGGTTCAAAGGAAGCCGGAAATCAACGCCTTACGCTGCACAGGTTGCTGCCGAAGACGCGGGCAAGAAAGCATCCGAACACGGCGTCCGCACGTTGGAAGTTGAAGTGAAAGGCCCCGGCTCTGGCCGCGAGTCTGCGCTTCGTGCGCTCCAAGCTGTCGGGTTTACGATCACGTCGATCCGCGATGTGACGTCAATTCCGCACAACGGCGTCCGCCCGTCAAAGCGTCGTCGCGTCTAAGGCGCGCATTCGTCGCACTGCTTGAGTGGCACTCGTCGCCCAGGCAAACCCAAAGTTTCAATCGGTGTTCAGGCAGACGTGCCTGGCACCATATCCCAAAGGGGAAAACCGTGGCAGTCAACACCAAAAACTGGCAGGAACTCAAGAAGCCCGATCTGCTGGAAAAGAAAAACAGTGGCGATCCACTGCGTAAAGCCAGCTTCATTGCTGAACCGCTGGAACGCGGCTTTGGCCTGACGCTTGGCAATGCCCTGCGCCGCGTGCTGCTGTCTTCGCTGCAAGGCGCGTCAGTCACTTCGATCAAGATCGAAAATGTTCTGCATGAATTCAGCAGCCTTGCTGGCGTGCGTGAAGACATCACTGACTTGGTCCTCAACGTGAAGCAAATTGCCCTGCGCATGCAAGGCGAAGGGCCAAAGCGGCTGCAACTGTCCGCCACTGGCCCTGCCACAGTGACAGCTGGGATGATTGCCGTTTCCGGCGATATCGAAGTGATGAACACTGATCTGATCATTTGCCATCTTGATCAGGGCGCGACGCTCAACATGGAACTTACAGCTGACATTGGTAAGGGCTACGCGCCTGCCGCTGCCAACCGCCCGGCGGATGCGCCAATTGGCCTCATCCCCATTGATGCGCTCTATTCGCCGATCCGCCAAGTGTCTTACAAGGTGGAAAACACCCGCGTCGGCCAAGAGCTTGATTATGACAAGCTGACCCTGACGGTGGAAACTGATGGCACTGTGACCCCGGAAGACGCTCTGGCCTATGCCGCGACCATCCTTCAGGATCAGCTGAAGACCTTCGTCCATTTCGACGAAGCTCTGGCCGCCAGCTCGCAAATGATTGGCATGGCAGCGCCTTCGCCGAACATGGCCGACACATCAGGCGACAGCAATCAGATCAACCGCTTCCTGCTGAAGAAGGTCGACGAACTGGAACTGAGCGTGCGCAGTGCAAATTGCCTGAAGAATGACAATATCATTTATATTGGCGATCTCGTGCAAAAGACCGAAGCCGAAATGCTCCGCACGCCAAACTTTGGCCGCAAGTCTTTGAACGAAATCAAGGAAGTGCTGTCGAGCATGGGTCTGCGTCTGGGCATGGACATTCCCGGATGGCCACCAGAAAATATCGAAGAAATGGCCAAAAAGCTTGAGCAAGAGCTTCTAGGTTAAACGGCGACAGCCGCTTGACCGGTGGTGCCTGTCTGGGGGACAGGTGCGAAGAAGCTCTCTACTCGGCTAATGCAAAAATCACGTCGGGGACATTCAGCTGGATGTCCCCGGCAGGTTTTGACTACCGCGACGTGATTGTTGCGGGATAGCCGCCCAAATAGGCAGATATGCGTGTGCCGCTGCGACCGCCCTTGTTGGGGTTGAGCAAGTCATAGACCACTGCATTTTCCAGCACTCTCTGCACGTAACCGCGCGTTTCACTGATAGGGATGGCCTCAACCCAGCTGACAATGTCAGTGCCGGGAACGCGTGGATCGCCGTTGGCACGTATCCATTTATTCACATTGCCTGGCCCGGCATTATAGGCCGCAACCGAAAGCACATATGACCCGTTAAACCGCGTCATCAAGCCGCCAAAATAGGTAGAGCCTAGGCGGATATTATCTTGCGGGCTTTGTGTCAGTCCACTCAAACTATAAACCACGCCTGCGCTTGCGGCAGTTTCCCGTGCGGTTCCCGGCATCAGTTGCATCAGACCGCGCGCCCCAACGCGGCTTTGCGCCTCTCGGTCAAATTGGCTTTCCTGACGCGTGATGGCGTGGATCATGGTCCAGTTGCTCTGCTGGTCGCTCGGCACTGTCATGACGGGAAACGACGGGCGGAAATAACCTGGAAAGCCGTCTTCCCGTGCGCTTTTGCCAATGAGCAAACCAAGGTCAGGCCGGTTGATCCGCGCGGCAAGTTCTGCTGCCAGCACATGATACGCTTCGCCTTCAGCATTGGCGGCCAATGTGCGCACAAAGCGCGTCTGATCCTGCCACAGCCCTTGCTGACCCAGCAGCACTGTAGCGCGCACCACTTCACTGCGATCAAATGCAGCACGTTGCGCGGCAGAAATCTCCACTGTGGCGCTCATCATGGGCAATGCAACGGCGCGGCCTAGCCGTTCATGAGCCAATTGGCCGTGGAACTGATCAAAATAATCTGCCGCTGATGTGTAATAAAGCGTCGTTAAGTCCTTGCGACCTGCGCGTTCGGCGGCGCGGCCTGCCCAATAGAAACCTTTGGCCCTGGTTTGGGGGGATTTGGCCGCATTGGCGTAAAGTTCAAACATGCGGATGGCGTCGGCAGGCCTGTTCAAGCGATCAAACGCTGCCATGCCAGCGATCCAGGCTATATCAGTATAGCTGTCACGTTCCGTAAAGGGGCGGTCTCTTACAGGAACATTAGGGGCATAAGTGACTTCCAATTGCTTCCCAATTGCATAGGCTGCGTTTGAATTGCCTTCGCTGACTGCTGTGCGCGCGGCACCCTCCAGCATGTCCAGCCAAGTCGCTGCGTTGGTTGGCGGCGCGGTAAGGGCAACCGGTGCAGAGAGAATTGTCAAAGCCACAGCGCCCTGACCCGTACTGCGCAGCCAATAATTTCGATCAGCAATATAGCCAGCGTCACGGCGCTGGTCTGTTGAAACCAGATCAGCCCGCAGCGGCGCATCAACAGCCTTTGTCAGGAACCCGAGGCGCGCGTTCAACAAGTCTCGCTTGGCGGCACTCACCAGCCCAATTTGGCGAATGGCCGTCTGTGTGGACCGCGCCCAAAGCAGCTTGTCCATCCGTGCGTCGTGATCGCCAGACTGGATGGCCCCGGAATAGCGCGACAGCAGCCGCGCCTCGTCCTCGGGCAGCATGGCCCCCATCAGCCAGGCTGACCGCGCCGCGATGCGCGCTTCATCCCGTTTGCCCAACGCCTCCAGCGCCTCGGCATAGCGCAACTGTGCTGTTGCGCTCAGTGCCGGAAAACGCGTGAAGAAAGCAACGACTTGCGACGGAGCTTCGCCTTCGCGGCGGATCATCTTTTCGGCATTTTTACGCATGACGGCTTCGCCGGGCCAGCCGGGGTGATTGGTGAGGAAATTGGCATAGGAACTGAACGGATAAGCATCGCTTCGTTCAAGCATCCGCCAATCCGCAATCGCCGCTGAAAGAGGGTCTGACGGCCGCACTTGGGCCGGAATCGGCTGCACCAGCAGTGGCGGAGGGGTCTGCGCAAAGGCAGGGGCAATGGCCGCTGTCAGGGCCAGGACTCCACTAACCGAGACTAACCGAAGGGACATGCTGGACAGTGCAGGGGTGAACCCCCTATCTGCTGCGAAATAGTTAGGATTTTTGGTCATGCACCCCCTATTGCGCGGGGCGTGACTGAGGTGAAGGAAAAAATGATGTTCTCCGGCTCTATTCCGGCTCTTGTGACTCCTTTTCGCGATGGATCGATTGATGAGCGGGCTTTTCGGCGTCTGGTCGATTGGCAGATCGACAATGGGTCCAGTGGGCTCGTCCCGTGCGGCACCACTGGCGAAAGCGC
>JANPCO010000014.1:0-6217 GCA_031430995.1 Sphingomonadales bacterium
CGCCGCGTGCAAGGCGACGGGCGCGGAGGCGGTGCACCCGGGCTATGGGTTTCTGTCTGAGCGCACCAGCTTTGCGGAGGCTCTTGCCGCCGAGGGCATCGCTTTCATCGGCCCGCCAGTGAACGCCATCGCCGCGATGGGGGACAAGATCGAGTCTAAGAAGCTCGCGATGAAAGCTGGCGTCAATGTCGTGCCGGGCTTTGTGGGCGAAATTGACGACACCGAACATGCGGTGCGGATCGCGGGTGAGATTGGCTATCCAGTGATGATGAAGGCGTCGGCAGGCGGCGGCGGCAAGGGGATGCGGCTGGCTTATTCCGAGGCTGATGTCCGTGAAGGCTTTGACGCGACCAAGCGCGAAGGGCTGAACAGCTTCGGCGATGACCGCGTGTTTATTGAGAAATTCATCCTGAACCCGCGCCATATCGAAATCCAGATACTCGGTGACCAGCACGGCAACATCCTTTACCTCAACGAACGCGAATGCTCGATCCAGCGCCGCCACCAGAAGGTGGTCGAGGAAGCGCCGTCGCCCTTCGTCACGCCCAAAATGCGCAAAGCGATGGGCGAGCAATGCGTCGCGCTGTCGCGTGCGGTGGGATATTATAGCGCTGGCACCGTCGAACTGATCGTGTCTGGAGCGGACCCTACGGGAGAGAGTTTTTACTTCCTCGAAATGAACACGCGGTTGCAAGTTGAGCACCCAGTAACCGAATGCATCACCGGCATTGATCTGGTCGAACAGATGATCCGCGTTGCAGCAGGCGAGAAGTTGGCGTTTACGCAGGATGACATCAAGATCGACGGCTGGGCCATCGAAAACCGTGTCTATGCCGAAGATCCGTATCGTGGTTTCTTGCCCAGCACGGGCCGCCTGACGCGTTACCGTCCGCCTTTGGCAGAGCGTTTGCAGGGTCCGTTCGTGTTCAGCGAAGTCGAGACACTGGACTTCTCGACTTCGCTCAAGGCGAACGGAAACGGATATGTAAGGGTTGACGACGGCGTCATGGAAGGCGGCGAAGTCTCGATGTTCTACGATCCGATGATTGCCAAGCTCGTCACGTGGGGGGAAACGCGAGACGAAGCGGCGGACCTGCAAATCGCCGCGCTTGATCGTTTCGAAATCGAAGGGCTTGGCCATAACATCGATTTTGTCTCTGCGATCATGCAGCATCCGCGCTTCCGGTCAGGCGAGTTGACGACTGGTTTCATTGCTGAGGAATATCCGGATGGCTTTCACGGCGCGGCAACCTCAACAGCGGTCATCAGAAAGGTGGCCGCCATCGCCGGGTTCGTTGCAACGGCAGAGGCCGATCGTGCGCTTCAGATTGACGGGCAATTGGGTAATCAACTGGACCCTCCGTCGCGCTGGCAAGTGAATATTGATGACGTCGTTCATGACGTTTCGTTGCACGGCAACACTGTGTCTGTAGACGGTGAAGCCATTGATCTGGAAATGGAATATACACCCGGCGACCGCTTGGTTGAAGCTGAAGTCGACGGCGATGATATGGCCGTCAAACTGACCAAAGGGAAGGCAGGGTTCAAGCTGACAACGCGGGGCGCTTCGCACAACGTCCGCATTCTGCCAGCTCATGTCGCGCATCTGGCCAGCCATATGATCGAAAAAGCTCCGCCTGATCTTTCTAGGTATCTTATCTGTCCAATGCCTGGCCTTATCACGGCCATTCATGTGGAAGCGGGTGATAAAGTGGAGGCAGGCCAGCCGCTGGCCATTGTGGAGGCCATGAAGATGGAAAATATCCTGCGCGCAGAGAAATCCGGCACCGTCAAATCCGTCAACGCCACACAGGGTGAAAGCCTTGCCGTGGATGCCGTGATTCTGGAGATGGAGTGAGCAGCGACCATGCTCACACGCCTATTTTGAACGCCGTCGTTGATCAAACAGTTGATAAAAGATTTGTCGGGCGTCGGTTGGCTTATTGATTGCGGGAGAAGCACAGTGCATCTTGATCATGATCCGGCGGCTGGCGCTGAACCTGATACTGACTTTGCCACGTTTCTGACTGTGGATATCCGGATTGGGACAATCGTCTCAGCCGAAGTGTTTCCCGAAGCCCGCAAGCCTGCGTATAAATTGCTGATCGATTTTGGGCCAGGCGTTGGCATGTTGAAATCAAGCGCGCAGATTACCGAGAATTATGAGGGGGATGAGTTGATCGGTCGCCAAGTTGCAGCGGTGGTCAATTTTCCGCCCCGCCAGATTGGCAAGTTTATGTCGCAAGCGCTGACTTTGGGCTTTGCTGACGGGGAAGGGCATGTCGTGCTGTTTTTGCCTGACAAGGCCGTGCCCAACGGGTCGCGGCTGTTTTAGGCCCGGACGTAACTTCCCTACCGCGCCAGTGATCTAGCAGCAGCGAACAAAAAGAAACCCCGGCATGTTGCCATGCCGGGGCCAGTTCTATCCTCTCCCAAGGAAACTTAGAATTTAACGCCTGCTGAAATCCCGTAACGGCGGGGTTCCAGCGTGAAGATGTTCGTGAACAGGCCCGAAGACTGATCAGTCACATATTGGCCTGTTTGCGCATTGTTGTTCGCAATATTCTGAATGAAGCCGCGAACAAACCATTTTTCATCAGCGCCGTTCAATTGGATTTGCGCATTCATCTGCGCGTAGCCTCTGATCTTGTCAATGTTACCATTGAAAATGCTGCCTGTGTGTTCGCCGGTGTAGGTAAGATCGACGCGAGGCACGAGTGACAACCCGTTACCAAATTCAGCGGTATATTGCGCACCGACGGAGAATTTCGCGACGGGAGCCTGGGGCAGTTTGTTGCCTTTGAGGTTCACTTCAACGCCAGCATCCAAAACCTGGAAGTTCGCGCCTTGGTTCGCCTTTAAGACGCTGCAAATGCCGAATGCGCCTGTTGCCGTAAGGCTTGTGCCAGGCCCAAATCCAGTGGGAGCGCGCAGACCAAGACCTGCGTTAACCCCACCAACATAGGCGTTAACCGCCGCTGTATTGCCAGCCACCGTTGGAATAACAGCACAGTTAGACCCGTTTGTGATGTCTTTGATGATCACGGCATCGGCACGACCACCAGATGGATCGCGTGGGTTGCTCAAGAATTTGTCGGAACTGACCTTCGTGTGCAGATAGCTGAAGCCCATGTTGACCTGAACTTCGCGGCTAGGCCGCACAATGGCTTCCGCTTCAACGCCGTAAATATCCGCGTCGACATTGTCGTTCACAGCAGTCCGCGCAACGATGCGGCTCAGTTGCAGGCTCTTATACTGGTAATAGAAAGCCGTCAGATTGAGTTGGAATTTCCCATTGGCAAATGTGTTTTTTGATCCAATTTCAAATGCATTGACAAACTCTGGCTTGAACGAATCTGGAACCGCAAAAATTGGCTGGAGCGGTGGATTGATCCCACCTGATTTATACCCGCGCGAAAATGACGCGTAGAGCAAGCTTCTGTCAGAAATTTTATAGTCGAGTACCACGCGGCCCGTGATTTCACTAAACTTCACTTTGCGCTCTTGGATCAGCTGGTTGCCTGCAATGCCAGGGTCAGCATCGAATGATCCGACGAAAGGCGAAGAGAAGGCACTGGTTGAGCCGTAAGGCACAAGGAAACTGGCAAGAGTTGACCGGGCTTGAGAGAATTTTGAGTCATTATTATAACGGATGCCAGCCGTCAGTTTGAACTTTTCAGAGAAATTATAATAAGCCTCTCCAAATATGCCGTAGGATTTCAGGCTGTTTTCGATGGCATTATTACGAAAGAATGGTGTGCCCAAATAGGCTGGTGGCAGTGCATTTCCTAATGCGGTAAAGGAGCCGAGGACACCCGCGAGGTAGTCAATGCCAAAGGCGTTGACATAATAATCGCCTTCCGTCGTTTTTGAGTCGACATAAATACCGCCGACAAGGAAATTGAGAGGCCCGTCGAAATCGCTGCTGACAATGGCTTCTGCTGACCAGCTGCGGTTCTTGCTGTTTGACCGGTCATATTCTGCCACTGTGTTCGAGCAGCGCTTGAAGCCGCCAAACGCGCCTGTTCCGGTTGTCTCCGTGTTTGAAACGCAGAGAGTACCGTTGGGGCCATTAGGGATCAAAGCTGCGGCAATGGGCGCAAAATAAGGGGTCAGCGCGGCGCCAAAACCACCCGTGGCGGCGGCTTGCAACGTGTTTAGACCGCCGGCGTAAAACGAGCGGTCAGCTACATTGATATTGTAATCTTGGCGCGAGTCGACCTTAGTTTTTTGGTAGAGTCCAGTCAGTTGCAGCTTCATGGAACCAAATTCCTGTTCCAGCCGGGCCTGATATTGTTGTTCAGAGGTGAAATATTCTGGTTCGAAGTCGGTGCGCACTTGACGTACATTTGCTGGATTTACGAAGTTCGAATTGTTGTCTGGGCCGTAAAGACTGCCCAAAGCAAAGGGGGCAGGTATCCCGCGAATCGTGAAAAATTCTCTGGATGTCAGCGCCCCGACGAACGTCGAGTTGTTGTTTGTCGCACCAAATTCTAGCCGATCAGGCAAGCAGCCGAGAACGCCTGTGGCATCACGCTGGCACAATTGCTTTTGAATGCGGGCACGATTGTCTTTTTCGCGGAAATAGTATCCCATCAGATCAACAGTCGTCGTATCGCTGGGCTGCCAGCGGATCGATCCGCGCACGGCATACATATCGCGGCCGTCAATGTTGCTGTTATCGAACAGGTTCTTCGTGTAACCGTCCCGCTTCGAATAATACCCAGCCACGCGGACGCCGAATGTGTCGCCAAGGGGAACATTCAGCATCCCCTTGAACTTCATTGAATTATAATTGCCATATTCGCCTTCGGCAGATGCTTTGAGCCCAGTCAGGTCTGGCTTTGCGGTAATGAAGTTGATGACACCTGCCGTTGCGTTGCGGCCGAACAGCGTCCCCTGCGGTCCGCGAAGAACTTCAATCCGTTCAAGGTCAAAATATTCTGTTTCAAACAAGCGGGTTCCGAGCAGAGGCGTTCCGTTGATATGGATGGCAGTCGCGGAATCGCATGAGTTGCCGACGCACAGATCGCCGATACCGCGAATGGTAAAGCTGGATCCGGTGAAATTACCCTTGGTAAAGGTGACGTTGGGAAGAGTGAGTTGAAGATCGCTCGCGTTTTTGATTTGCTGTTTGTCCAGCGCTTCGGCTGTAAAGGCGGACACTGCGATTGGAACGCTTTGCAGAGATTCGGATTGGCGCTGCGCGGTCACGATGATTTCACCAATGCCGGCGTCATCGGTTTTTTCTTCAGCAGGTGCGGCTTGTTGCGCCAATGCGGGGGCGCCTGCGAGCATTACCAGCGCCGTCGCGCACAGAAGGTCAAACTTCCTCATAACATCCATCTCCCATGATCTGCTGGTTTTTCCAGCGAATTGACGCGTCGCTGCACGTTCTTTCAGCAATGTGCGACTGCTTTACGCATACGTCAATGGGAGAAATGCCGCCAAAAGAAATACTAAGTCTCATTTGTGGTAGGGGCTAATGGCAGACTTGGCGCAAATTTCGGGCGGTCTGCCGCCGTTTCGGGCAAAATAAAGTTCTACCCCCTAATGCCTGTATAGCAGAAGCAGTCATTTTCCGGTTGGTCTTTGAAGCATGAACCAATACACAAAACTTATGGCGTTAGAAGAAAACAAAATTCCGGTGCCTTTTGAAGTGGCCGACGCGGTTCGAACGTTGATCGAATGGTCAGGCGACGATCCCAATCGCGAAGGGCTTCTCGATACACCTAAGCGTGTGGCTCGCGCTTGGAAAGAATATTGTCGCGGGTATGGCGAAGATCCTGGCATCCATTTGTCCCGCACGTTTGAAGAAGTGGGCGGTTATGACGAAGTGGTGATATTGAAGGGAATTCCCTTCCAGTCGCACTGCGAACATCATATGGCCCCTATCACTGGCACTGCTTCGATAGCGTACATGCCCAAAGATCGGGTTGTTGGCATCTCAAAGCTCGCGCGCGTGCTGCATGGCTATGCCGAACGGTTGCAGGTGCAGGAGCGTTTGACCGCAGAAGTTGCCAAATGCATTTGGGATAATCTTCACCCACAAGGCGTCGCTGTTGTCATTGAGGCTCAGCATGGTTGCATGACAGGGCGCGGAGTGCGCACCCACGGCGTCGGCATGACGACGAGTCGCTTACTTGGCTGTTTTCTGGATAGTTCTAGCAGCCGAAAGGAAGTGTTGAGCCTGATGGGATATTAGCGGCATTGCAGT
>JANPCO010000015.1:0-6159 GCA_031430995.1 Sphingomonadales bacterium
CAGGTTGAATTCAAACGCCGCGCCCGTCCCTACTCCGCTCGTCTGTCCCCCGGACAGCCGTGCTCGCGCGGCCTGCAATTGCAGCGCCCGGTCCAGATTGCGCGCCCACACATAAAAGCTGCCGTCATTGTCCGTCACGCGCGCTCGTGCGCACAGGCATCCCCCGGATACCCGTGCTCGCTCGCTATAATCCTTCACCGCCCCGTCGATGAAATAAACCCCGATCTCGTCAACGCTCAAGCCCGCCAGAGGATTAAACTGGATATCCTCAACCCGCCATGAAGCCTGCCCCGGACCCTGATCCGGGGTGCCGGTCGCTCCTGAGCCGGTCGCGTGCGGCAGAGCCTTGATGTCCGCCGCAGTCGCATAAGTCGCGCTCGGATCAGACGCGAGCTTCCACGTCCCGTCGCCTTGCTTGATCCCATAATCCAGGAACGCCACCCAGCTCGCATCACACCGCAACGTTCAATCCCACGTCCAGATTTCCGCGCGTTGCATTGGAATAGGGGCATACGGCATGGGCAGCCTCCACCAGTCGCTGCGCGTCGGCGTGGTCGACGCCGGGCATGGAAATGGTGAGATCAGCGGTAATACCGTATCCGCCTTCGGATCTTGGGCCAAAGCCGATTTCTGCGCTGACAGTGGCGTCCGCTGACACTTTGACGCCCACGCTGCCCGACACGGCTTTCATCGCGCCTAGGAAGCAGGCCGAATATCCTGCTGCAAACAGCTTTTCCGGGTTCGCCCCCACGCCGCCCGGCCCTCCCATTTCCTTGGGCACGACCAGCTTTACATCCACTGACCCATCATCGGACCGTGCCGATCCATCGCGCCCGCCGGTCGCTGTGGCGCTGGTTTTATAAATGACTGTAACGGACATGATCTGTCTCCAGAATAAGAGGGTTGTGAGGGTGCCTAATACATATGCTGCCCGCCGTTGATCGACAATGTCGAACCCGTCACAAAGGCCGCGTCGTCCGAACACAGGAACGCCACGCCGCGCGCGATTTCTTCGGCCTGGCCCAATCGCCCAACGGGAATTTTCGCCACGATTTTGGCAAGCACATCATCGGGCACTGCGGCCACCATATCCGTATCGATATAGCCGGGGGCCAGCGCGTTGACTGTCACGCCAAACTTAGCGCCTTCCTGTGCCAGCGCCTTGGTAAAGCCGTGGATGCCGGATTTGGCAGCGGCATAATTGACTTGGCCATATTGTCCGCCCTGGCCGTTGATGGATCCGATGTTGACAATCCGGCCCCAGCGCCGTTCACGCATCCCTTCAAACACGGCCTTGGCCATATTGAAACAGCCGCCCAGATTAACGCGCATCACATCGTCCCACATTTCGTAGGTCATTTTCATGAGCGTACCGTCGCGTGTGATGCCGGCATTGTTGACGAGGATATCGACAGGGCCAAGGTCACTCGCCACTTGGGCACAGCCATCAAGGCAAGCCTGATGATTGCCAACGTCCCAACAATAAGCGCGAATGCCTGTTGCAGCTTCAAAATCCCGCGCCTTTTCAGCGTTGCCAGCGTATGTGGCCGCGACGGTCATTCCCCGTTGCTGCAACACCACGCTGATCGCGGCACCGATGCCCCGCGTTCCTCCAGTGACGATGGCAACGCGAGACATGGCAATTCTCCCCTAATATGGCGGATGCAAAGCTATGCCGAAGGAAGCCAGCCTGCAAGTTCTCTTGTCAATAAAGTTGTGAGCATCGCCGTGCCCGTTTCGCTGGCATTGAGGCATGGCAGATAGGCAAAGTGGCCACCGCCAGCTTCCATAAAACTCTCCTGGCCCTGCATCGCCACTTCTTCCAGAGTTTCAAGATTGTCGGCTGAAAAGCCAGGCGTCAGCACCACAACATTTTTGATGCCTCTGCCAGGAAGGCTGGCGAGTGACTTGTCAGTTGCCGGTTCCAGCCATTTGGCGCGGCCAAGGCGGGACTGGAAGGAAACGATCAATTCCGTGCCGAGCGCCTCTGACAGCAACCGCGCGGTCTTGCGGCAATGGCAGTGATAGGGGTCACCCAGTTCCAGTGTGCGCAGCGGCATGGAGTGAAAACTGGCGAGGATGGCGTCGGGCTTGAAATCAAGCTTGGCAATGCCAACCTCAACAGAGGACTTGAGCGCGGCGATATAAGCCGGATCGTCATAATAAGGCGGCAGAGTGCGGATGGCCGGCTGCCAGCGCATTTTGCCCATCAAGCGCGCCACTTCATCAAAGCCCGTTGCCGTCGTCGCGCTGCTATATTGCGGATAGAGCGGCGCCAGCAATATGCGCGTGCAGCCCGCTGCTTTCATCGCGGCGAGTTTCTGTTCAATCGACGGCGTGCCGTATCGCATCGCCCAATCGACCATCACGCCGTGGCCAAGCGTTTCTTGCAATGCCGCGGCTTGATGGCGCGTCACGACTGCCAGCGGAGATCCCTCCGGCGTCCAGATCTGGGCATAGGCATGGGCGGATTTTTTGGGCCGCGTGGTCAGGATCACCCCGCGCAGGATGGGTTGCCAAAGGATCGGCGGAATCTCGACAACTCGCCTGTCCGAGAGGAATTGCTTCAAATAGCGGCGCACTGGGCCGGTTTCTGGTGCCTCAGGCGTGCCAAGGTTGATGATCAGCAGACCAATACGCTGGGCCAGGATCGGCGGGTGAGTTACGGGAATATCCATCAGCGCGGTGTCTGTCCTAGCGGTAAGGTTCGGGCGCGAGTGCCGCTGCCTGCGAACAAGGCATTGGCGATGGCCGGGGCAACTGGCGATACGGCCAATTCGCCTATGCCGCCAGGGTCAGCTTTAGACCGGATGAGTTCAACGGAGATTTCCGGCATATCGGCAAGGCGCGGTAAGCCCAAGCGGCCAAGACGGCGCGGTTCGGGATATCCGTTGACCAGTGTAACACCCGTGCCAGTCGCCAAGCCAAGACCGTATAGCAAGCCGCCCTCAATCTGCTGGCGGGCGATATCGGGGTTCATGACGCGGCCCACGTCAGCAACTGCCGTCAGCTTGACGACTTGGGCGCGGCCGTCATCACCCATCTTTGCTTCGGCGAGCACCGCAATGAAGCTGCCCTGCATCATATGGCAGGCCAGACCCTGGTTGGTGCCTTGCGCACCGCCTTCCCACCCGCCGCGCATCGCGACTTTGGTCAGGCATTTGGCAAGACGCGCGTTCCCAGTGAGCAGGCCAATGCGGAACGAGAACGGATCACGCCTTGCCTCTGCTGCCAGTTCATCAATGAAACTTTCCGTGAAAAAGCAAGTGTAGCCGTTTGCGCCAGCCCGCAGCTTTCCCGTCGGGATGCCTAAATCAGCCGGATGATGCGCAACGGAATAAGCAGGGAGAGCGTAGGGCGGTAGCGCGCCTTCGACAGCGCGTCCATGGGCCTCACCGGCGCCCTGTGCTTCATAGGCTGGTTTGCCATGAACGATCCGCGCGACCATTTCTCCCACAGCGTCTGTTGTGGCAATTTTGGCTCGGTAGGCCTCAATCCGTCCGCTAGCGCCAACGCGGGCGGTGAGTTCAGCCGCTGCCGCTGGGCGCATCCGGTCTTGAGCCATATCTTCACTGCGTGACCAGATAAGTTGAACCGGGCGGTCAAGCTTCTGCGCGATGACAGCGGCTTGCCCAGCAATTTCAACTTCATATTTCCGCCCGAACGACCCGCCAACTTGCAGCGCGTGAACAGTGACCGCATCAGGATCAAACCCGATCGCGCGCGCAGCGGCACGGCGCGCCAGGTCTGGCACTTGAGTGGCGATCCACAATTGCAGCCGGCCATTTTCAATTGCGGCAGTTGCGGCCATGGGTTCAAGGGCGGCGTGCGTGGCAAAGCCTGCGGCGTAACGCCGTGTGATGATCTTTGCGCCGTCAAACAGCGCATCGACATCGCCTGCTTCGGTAATGATTTCCCCATCGGCCTTCAGCGCGTCTGCCAGCGCTTTCTGCGCCGCTGCTTCAGTCGCCAGGCCACTAGGCGTGGTGAATTTGGGGCGCATCTTGTCAAGCGCCACATTGGCGGCCCACCAGCTGTTCGCGGCCACTGCGATCCACCGTTCGTGATCGATAACGGATAGGACACCCGGTATTTTTGCGGCTGCTACGGCATCAAAACCGGTCAAGCGGCTGTCGCCCGGCGGGCCCTGGCGAATGGAGGCATAGACCATTTCGGGCAGGCGAATGTCGGCGGCAAAGTTGGCAGACCCATCAATTTTGGCAGGCACGTCCAGTCGGTTGACTCCGCGCCCGACCAGCCGGGTGCCAGTGTCTCGCCGCGGAATGACCTTGGGCAAATCATAGCCAGCAGCCTCAGCGGCGAGTTCACCAAAGCGCAACTTGTCTTTGCCAAGTATAACAAAGCCTTCTTCGGTGTCGCAGGCTTCCCAGCTCGCATCCCAGCGTTTGGCCGCTGCTTTGCAGAGCAGAACCCGCGCTGCTGCTGCAGCGTCACGCAGTCTGGGTTCAAACGCTCTCAAGCTGGTTGATCCGCCTGTGCCTTGAATGGCTTCGGGCAACCCCCATCCGTCATGCCATTCGGCTGACAGCAAATCATTTGTGTAGAGGCCGTTGATGGGCGCAGGCTCCACCGCAATGGTCCGCCAATCAGCACCAAGTTCATCGGCAATGACCTGCGCCATCAGGGTGTAGCTGCCTTGCCCCAACTCAATTTGCGGTGACACAGCCACAATATGCCCGTCTCGCCCGATCTTGATGAAGCCGTTGAACAGAGTTTCTCCCGGCGCTGTCGCCAGATTAGGGACCGAAACGCGTGGCCATAGCGACCAGCCAATGACAAGTGCCCCGCTTGCTGCAGCGCCAATCAAAAGGTTGCGGCGCGTGATCACAGGCTGTTCAGATTCTATGATCGTGGGGCGACGCATATGATGCGTTTAGAGAGTGCGGCAAAGGGATCAAGAGGAGCTGTGCAAAGCAAAGGTCAGTGCTCCGGGCTTGACCCGGAGCCTAGGGGGGGATGCTTCTGTGTCTGGGATTCCTGGACTCCGGGTCAAGCCCGGAGAACAACCGCTAATCGCTTATGCGTTTTCTCCACTTCGCGCCAGGCGGCAAAGACAGTCAGTTTCGGGTCCATCTTGCCTGTGCGGCCAAGGGCATAGAGTTGGGCGTAATACCAATATTGAACGGCGAAACTATCGATCGCGCGGACCATTTTGAAGTGGTGCAATCCGTGCAACCATGACGGAAGCAAGGCAAGGCTATCTTCCCACCGCGTCAGGCTCACGTTACCGCCAAGTAGCTTCGAAGGCGCAAACGGATCAGCGCAGAGCGGACGTCCGACACCGATCATGTCCGCCGCACCAGTGCTAAGCGCATGATCCATTGCCGCGCGGGACCGGAAGCCGCCCGTAACCATGACGGGAATGGTTATATCAGCCTTCATCGCTTTGGCGAAATCGACGAAATAGGCTTCGCGGGCAGCCGTTGACGCAGCGACCTTGGGGTTTTCGCGCGCCTCCATGCCTTCCATATCCATCATCGCGGGCTGTTCGTAAGAGCCGCCGGAAATCTCCAGCAGATCAAGGCCAGCCGCTTGCAGCCAGCGCGCGACCATCAAGCTGTCTTCAAAGGCAAAGCCACCTTTTTGGAAGTCAGCGGAGTTGAGTTTCACGGAAATGGGAAAGTCAGTGCCGACTTTGGCACGAACGGCTTTGAACGCCTCAAGCAGAAAACGCGCTCGGTTTTCAAGCGAGCCTCCCCAGGCGTCAGCGCGTTGGTTGGCACGCGGATTAAGGAAGGATGACAACAGATAGCCGTGCGCGGCGTGGATTTGAACGCCTGTAAAACCAGCTTCGCGCGCGGCTTCGGCGCAAGTGGCAAATCTGGCAATCAGGTCGGTAATTTCGCCTTCAGTCAGCGCGACTGGCTGCCCGAACTGTCCGCCGGGCAAATCCACTTTGACAGCGGACGGTGCTTTGGGTGTTTTATTGACCATGGCTGGCGTCTGCCGCCCGGCGTGGCTGATTTGCATCCACAGATGATTGCCGCCCTCTGTCCCAGACTTGGCCCAATCAGCAAGCGCACCCCGCATGTCAGCGTCTGGAGCGCGGTCGATGATCACATTGCCGGGGCGTTCAAGATGCTGGCGGTCAATCTGCACGTTGCCGGTCAAATGCATTGCTGCCCCGCCAAGTGACCA
>JANPCO010000016.1:0-22332 GCA_031430995.1 Sphingomonadales bacterium
TTTGGATTGAAGGATATCGCCTTGCTTTTCCGCGTCCGCCCGCTTCTTCGCGGTGGGGGCTTCGGTCTTCTGGTCTTGGTCAGTATCATCTGCCACGGGCAACCTCTTGCGCGGCGATCAATCCACCGTCGAGCGCCGCCATAATCGCATCGGCGAGGACGGGTGTCGCCATCGCAAGCAACACCACCCCAGCAAGCAACGCCGCTGGCATTCCGACGGAAAACAGGTTGAGGGCAGGGGCTGACCTGGCAATCATGCCCATGACAATCTGGACAAGCACCATGGCAAAACCAACTGGCAAGGCAATGGCTATTCCTGCGGCAAACATGGAACTGCCCAGCTTGGCAAGTCCGACCAGCGCAGCCGCTGATAGCCAGCTTTGGCCCGGCGGCAGCGCCGCGTAGCTTTTCACGATAGTTTGGATCAGCATGAGATGCCCATTGCTGGCGAGAAACAAAAACGTCGCGAGCAAGGAGAGAAACTGCCCGATTGCGGGGCTGGACTGGCCAGTCATTGGATTGGCCATGGCGGCAAAGCCAATGCCCATGGTATTACTGATCGCTTCGCCTGCAATCAGTGTGGCGGCAAACCCGGTTTGAACGGCAAACCCGATGGCAAGGCCTATCACCACTTCACTGATGATCATCAGGATGCCTGCAACGGACACGATGCCTTCTGGCGGTAAGGCAAGCCCGGAAAGCCCTACCGAAGGCACACCAATGGCAAGCGCAATGATAAGGCGCAACTGCACGGGCACCTGCGGCGCGCCAAAAATCGGGGCTGCAATGAACGCCGCGCCAGGACGTATCATGGCGATCATCCATAGCAGCAGGCTTTGTTCCAGCCCCGCAAACCCAGCAGGCATCAGCGCGTGACTTGGGGGATGAGCGCAAACATATCACGCGTAAAATCAGTCAGCAGAACCATGATCGTGCTGCCAAACACGGCCAGGCAGACCGCCACAATCAGCAATTTTGGCACGAAGCTGACAGTCGCTTCGTTAATTGACGTCGCGGCCTGCACCATGCCCAGCAAAACACCAGCGGCTAGTGCTGGAATAAGGATCGGTGCAGAGCCAAGCGCCAGCACCCACAGGGCTTGCTGGGAAATGCCAATAAATTCGTCCGCGCCCATCATCCGCTCCCAAAGGACGCCGCAAGCGACCCCATGGTAAGCGCCCAGCCATCGACCAGCACGAAAAGCAGCAGCTTGAACGGCATGGATATGATGGTGGGGGATAGCATCATCATGCCCAGCGACATGAGAGCCGAAGCCACAATAAGATCGACCACCAGAAACGGAAGAAAGATCAGAAACCCAATTTGAAAAGCAGTCTTTAACTCGCTTGTCACAAAGGCGGGCAGGAGGATTGAAAAGGGCACAGCGTCTGGCGAAGCGAATTTGGGCGCTTTGGCAATGTCGGCGAACAGCGCAAGATCGGTCTGCCGCGTCTGTTTCATCATGAAGCCATGGAGCGAAGTGCCTGCCCGAGTGACTGCGACTTCAATCGTGATTTCATCCTTCCCGTAAGGCTCAAGCGCAGCGCGGTTAATGTCAGACAAGACCGGCTGCATGATGAACAGCGATAGGAACAGGCTCAGCCCGACAAGCACTTGATTAGGCGGGGTCTGTTGCAGGCCAAGTGCCTGGCGCAGGATGGAAAGAACAATGATGATCCGGGTAAAACTTGTCATCATCAAGATGAGCGAGGGTAAGACCGTCAGCAGGCTCATCAGCAACAGGATTTGCAGCGATAGCGATAGCGGTTGGCCAGAGCCAGACACTGCCTGCATCGCGCGTTCCAGCCCGACACTGGACGTTTGCGCAGTGGCGGCAACTGTGGCGATCAGATCAACCATTGGAAGCCTCCCCGCGCGACTGCGACAGAAGCGACACTTGCCCGCGCGCGATGGCGATCAGGACATCGCGGTTGTCAAAGCGGATCACAGCAAGCTTTGTGCCAGCGCCCATCGGCACGACATCAACTATGCGCGCGGCACGGTCTTGCACAGGTTGAACTGGCAGGCCCATTTGTACCCGCCGCCATACCCACAGCGACCCCCAGATGAGGCCGCCGAGCAGCGGCAGCAAAATGGCCAGGCGCAAGAAATATTCCAGCATCATCCGCGCCTTTCAATGGGGCCAAGGCCGCGTTCGGGGTTGACAATTTCCACCACTCGGATGCCGTAGCGGGTATCGACATTTACAATTTCGCCGCGCGCAATCGGTGTGCCATTGGCAAAGATATCAAGCAGATCATTCGCTTGACGGTCCAGCTCCACTACGCTGCCTTCGGCCAGGCTCAGCAAGTCCGATAGCTTCATTGATGCCGAACCCACTTCGACTGAAACGCGGAGCGATATGCCAGACAGCAGATCAAAATTATGGTCTGGCCGCGCGGGAACGCGGTCATTTATAGGTGCTTCCGTCATATCACTCACGTCGCAAATCCTTCTTCGATGCGCTCAATTTTAATAGCGGTGCGGCCACCCGTTTCGCCGACTGTGCCGTGCGCAAAATGACGCCCAGACACGGTCACGGGCAAATGGTTGGGCAGGCAGATGGGAATGATGTCACCGGGTGCCAGCGCCATCAGTTTCGACAGCGGTAGTTCTGGCCGCGCAAAAATGGTGCGCACCGGCAAACGAACATTCATGACGGCATTGGCCAGTCGCCCCTGCCACACCGGGTCCGCGCGGTCGTCAGGCGCTTCACTTTGATCGTGGGAGGACAGCAGTTGGGGGACTGCGCGGAGCAAGGCGAGGGGGTAGAGGCAGGCTGCCTGATGCACTCGCCCGCCCGCGCCTTGGCCAACTCGAATAGTGAAGGGCTGCACTGCGATCTGGCTTGTTTCGCTGCCTATGGCGATAGGTGCGCCCGCCGGCTCCAGTTCAGGCGCAAGCGGCAGTATGTCTGTCCAAGCCGGCGCAATCAGGTCTTTGAACTGCCCGGCGATACGGACGAAGAGCAAATTCTCAGCAGCCGACGCCGTTGCGCGGTTTTCAGAAGCTTCCCCTGTGCCACCGTAATGAAGGTCAACCAATTGCATCATTAGGGCCAGCGGCACTGCAAAAGTAATCGCTCCTTTCAAGGGCAGCAATTTGATCCGCGCCATCAAAGCGCCGCTGGGTTGAGCAGAGCGCCAATCGCTGATCGTTGCCACGGCCAGCGGCTCTGGCACCACAGCACAGTCATGGCCAATGACAGCAGCGATGCCGCGCGCCAACCGGTCACCAACGCGGACAATGCCGGGAAAAGACTCCGCATGTTCCGCCCGTTCACGAACGAGCGATACGGATTTGGCTGAACCGCTCATTGGATCACTAGGCTCGTGAAGTAGACATTGTCGATGCCGCCAAAGCCTTCCTTCTGGCGTAGCACGCCGTTGATGGCTTTGGTCAATTGGCGCTGCAGCATCTGCTTGCCTGCGGGTGTCGAAACCACGCTGGGGTCTTGTTCCGATAGGATCATCAGCACCGCAGACCGGATTGGCACGATCTGGCGCTGGATGTTGCCAATGACTTTGCCGTCATAATAAGTCGACAGGCTGAGGCCCATCTGCACAAAGCCGCTGCCATCAGCAAGATTGGCGGTAAAGGCCTGTTCAATGGCGAAATAGGTGATCTCAAATTTCTTCGGGTCAACGCGCGCCTTGTCATCCTTTACAGCAACAGTTCCGACTTTGAGGGCTGTTGCAGCGCCCTCTTCGCCTTCTGCTGCAGGGGCCTCAGCTTCATCGCTGCGCTCAACCAGTTTGGGCTGATTGGGGTCTTCTTTGGCAGCATGTGGCGAAGGGAAGAGTTGATCAGACGCATAAAGGCCAGCACCGACCCCAGCACCGAGCAAGACAGTGGTCGCGACGCCAATCATCATGAATTTCTTGGCCCGTCCTTTTGGCTTTGCCGGAGAGTCTGTTGCGGTTTCTGGTTCTTTTTTTGACATGATTTTTCTTTCTCGGTTCAGGCAAAGCGGCCGCCTGAGGGTTTGGGTGCGGTGGGGTTTGCTGGATCAGATGGCGTTGACGCGTGTTCGACCATCGGCGGGGGCTTCGGTTCGGCTGGGCGGTCGCGCTGCGATGAGCCCGCATCGGTTGAAACATGCGTGTCGCTTACGCGCAGGCCCGTGGCGCGGAGATCTTCGACAAGGCGCGGCTGTGCCTGGGCAACGGCCGCGCGGCTGTGCTCGGTTTCTGTCCGAAAACCAATAGACACGCCTGCGTCTGACGATGTGAGCTGAACATCAAGCATCCCCAATTGCGCGCCTTCCATCCGAAATGCGATGCGGCGTGAAGGTGAAGAGAGCGCGGCAATGTCGTTAGAAAGCGTGTCAAGTTCTTGTGTTTCGGTGGCCAGAGCTGCGAATAGCTCCAGCGCCGCGTTTGCAGATGGGAGTGGTTTTGGCGCGCTTTCTAGGGGGACAGATGCGGACGTTGGTGGCGTCGCTGTTGCCGACAGGATGAGAGCGGGATGACGTATCAGTGAATCGTCACTGCGAGCGCAGCCAAGCAATCCAGGCTGTGCAGCGTCGGCCTCTGGATTGCCGCGCTGTGTTCGCAATGACGGGATTGTCTGAAGCTCAATACCTATCAATGGAGCGCCGCTCAGCAACAAAGTGATGATAGCGGGCAGGGGAGGCGCACCTTCGCAAATGAGATCGGGAAGTTCTGCTTCCTCATCCTCACGGCTGATTTCCGGTAACGATACTGGCAGCATTTCTGGCAACGTCTCGGATATCGGCGGCAAAGCGAAGACCACAGGCGCTGCTGTCGGCACTGCCAGCGGTAGGAGTTGGACAATGGGCGCCAGAGGCAATGGCGGCGGCGAACTTAGCGGTGATGCAATCATCAAAATCCTCCCAGCTGGTTCGCGCGCATGCGGAAAGGGCGATTGGCGTCGGCGCGCAGGGTGGCGTCCTGCTCGGCCGTTCTGATGGCCTGTGCGTGAAGTTTTGCCGCACTCTCGTTCCGCTGATGGGCCGCACGTAGGTCTGCTGCGCGCGCAATGACGTCGGCTTCGGCCTGCTGGAGTGGCTGCAAAAGGCCCGCGTGGGCTACGCTCAATCGCCTCCCCATCTCAGATTGCGCGTTGAGCGATTGTCCGCACGTCGCGCCGACGCCCGCGCAGAGGCTGGATTGCAGTGCCGTGATCCTGCTTGACACGCGGTTGAGGTTTGCGACGGCAGCTTGGGCGATTGCCGTCCGCGCAGCAGCGGCACGGTGTTCGAGGTACCGAATGCGTGCGATGCGGTCACGCCGCCTAGCCAAGCCGGTCACGCGCCAAATCCTGTGATCAGTTGATCATGGGAGTGTTCAATCCCGATACGCTCTTTGGCAGACTGGCGAATGAAGCTGAGCATATCTGTGCGGCGGGCAATTGCGCTGTCCAGCACCGCGTCATTGCCAGGGGTGTAAGCCCCCATCAACAGGAGATCGCGGTTATCCTCATAGGTTGACCAAAGCTGACGGAATTGAGCCGCAGCACTTTGGACATCACCCCCAACGACATCCACCATTGTGCGCGAAAGCGAGGCAGAAAGATCAATTGCGGGATAGATGCCTTGTTCGGCCAGCGTTCGGGAAAGGATGATGTGACCGTCGACAATGGCCCGGGCGGCGTCGACAACGGGATCCTCCGTATCGCCGCCATCGGCCAGAACCGTGTAAACAGCCGTGATCGATCCGCCCGTCACACGGTCTGCGCCTGCGCGTTCGACAAGACGGGGGATCATGCCCAGTGCTGATGGGGGATAGCCCTTCATCGTTGGCGGTTCGCCAAGGGCAATGCCGATTTCGCGCTGCGCATGGGCAACACGAGTGAGGCTGTCGATCAGCAAGAAAACGCGCTTGCCTTCGCTGCGGAATTGTTCGGCAATGGCTGTTGCGCGCATCGCGGCGCGCAGACGGAGGAGAGGGGGGTGATCGGCTGGCACTGCGACGACAACAGTCTTGTCGCGCAAGTCAGGCGTGATTTTGGTTTCAACGAAATCGCTGACTTCGCGGCTGCGTTCGCCGATCAAGCCGACGACAATGATATCAGCTTCTACCCCGGCAATCATTTGCCCCATCAGCACTGATTTGCCGACGCCAGAACCAGCGATGATCGCCACGCGCTGGCCAATGCCGACTGTTAGCAAAGCGTTGATTGCGCGCACGCCAATGTCGAGTTGTGCAAGCACGCGGGACCTATGCAGCGGGTTCGTTCGCACACCGGCAAGGGGCCAAGTGATGCGGCTGCGAATTGGCCCGCACTCATCGAGCGGAGCGCCGTGGGCGTCAATCATCCTGCCAAGCAAAGCCGGGCCACACTGGGCAAGCCCGCCGTGACCGTCGGCCTCCACCCGGTCACCAAATGAAAGGGCTGCGTCATTGCTGAACGGCAGGATCAAGCTGCGATCCCCGCGAAACCCAACGACTTCGCCGCTAGTGTTACCAATGCGCACAGCAGTGCCAATGGGATAGGGAAAGCCCTCTGCCTCCAGCATCAAGCCGCCGTGAGCCGCCAGCCGACCAACGCGGCGCGGCCCGGGCGCAAAACCGTCATGGCCGTTCAGGGCAGCCCGCGCGGAGACCATCAGCCGCCCACTCATGGCAGATCCAATTCTTTGCGAAGGGCGTCAAGGAAAACAGATGTTCCGTCCTCCACCCAACCTGCCGAGCAGCCAATGCGCACGGAGCCGCGCATCATGCTGTCATCGGCCACAAGGGTGAGCGGGAGGTCGACGCCTTCAATCATCAGCAAGTCCTCTGGGTGTAAATGAAGTGTCTGCTCGCTGTCCGCGCTGGCGATCAGGGCAGCGGCACGTCTGGCGCGAGTAACAAGCAGATCGGCATCGATCCGCGCTTGCCCGACGCAACTGGCGACTAAAGTTGTGACAGTTTCTGCAATCAGGATCGCCAATTCGTCGCTGGCTTTACTCTGAAAGGCTTCGCACGCTTCCAGTAACGCGATCAGCCGCTCCCTCTCGGCCTCAAAAACTTCGGCAGCAGTCGCTGATCCTGCTTCAAAGCCGCGTTGGTAAGGATCATCAATGGCAATTGGTTGTACGGCAGATTGCTTTACGGACGGCGTTTGCGGCCGGAAGTTTGAAGAGAGTGCGCACAGCTCTCCCAGTTCGACGCGGCGGGCGGGGGTGTCAGACATAATCATCACTGCCGCCGCCGATCATGATGGTGCCGTCTTCGGCCAGTTTGCGGGTGATCATGATGATCTGCTTTTGCGCGTCGTCGACATCGGACCGCTTGGTGGGGCCACCTTCGGCCATTTCATCGCGGATAGACTGCGCCGCGCGCGCTGACATGCAGCCAAACATGCGGTCCGCAAGTGCCGCGTCTGTGCCTTTAAGCGCCAACGTGAGCACCGCTGCATCAACGGCGCGCAATATCGCACCCAGCGCCTTGTCATCCAGATCATTCAGATTGTCGAAGATGAACATCTCATCCTCAATCGCTTGGCCCAGAACGCGATCCTTCTTCTTGATCGATTTCAGAACACGCTGTGCAGCATCGCGCTTCATTTTGTTGACGATGCGCGCAGCGTCACCCTGGCCGCCCAGTTTGAACGGCGGCGCACTTTCGCTTGGCGGCGCAGAGGCTGCAAGAATATGTTCCAGGTCGCTGATGGCTGCACTACTGACAGATGTGAGCTTTGCCGCACGCGTCAGCAAATCAACCAGAGCATCATCAGTGATCCCAACCAGCGCCTGCGCGGCAACCTCTGGCGTCAGCACCGCGAGCAGCAGCGCACATACCTGGGGATGCTCTGTCTTCAGGATCAACGATAGCGCGGGCACTTCCATCCAGCGAAGGATTTCCAGTGCGGATGCGCTGCTTTGCGGGGCAATTTCGGAGAGGATATTGTTCGCCCGCACATTGCCGAGTGCCTGTGTCATCACTGTGCGGATGCGCGGCTCCGCCCCGACCGACAGCGCTGAAATGCCGCGACATTGATCAACAAACAGGTCCAGCGCCGCTTCAACTGTGGGCTCACTGGCACCGGCAACTTTGAACATGGTCTGGCCGATTGTCTTGATCTGATCAGGCTCAAGTCCTTGCAATATGCCAGCGGCATCATCGTCGCTGAGCAGCATCAGCAGGATTGCGGCTGCTGTAGCGCCGTCAACTGTCGGCGCGGGTGAACTGCTAACGTCCATTACCGGCCCCCATCAATTGTTGAACGACCAAGCCCGCTTTTTGCCGGTCCTGCTGCACATAGTGGCGCACCAGCTGAGCGCGGACTTCGTAACTGGGGGCTTTCTCGATCATGTCGAGCGTGACTTGGTCACGGTCCAGCCTACTGTCTGGGCCAGCGATTGCTGCAATGCTCTCTGTGGGAGCAGGGCGATTGGCGCGGTCTTTCAACGCTCGAAGAAGCGGGCGACCGATGAAGAACAGCACCAGCAGCGCCGCAATCAATCCCCCAACTTGCCGCAAAAGGGGCAAGGCGAGCGGATTATCCCACCACGCAACGGGAGGGTCTTCGGTCGTGGCGAAGGGCCGCGAATTGACGACGACAACATCGCCGCGTGCCGCATCAAAGCCGACTGCCCCTTTGACCAGAGCTTCAAGTGAGGCCAGTTCGGCGCGGGTGCGCGGCTTCTTTGGCGACACGTCGCGTACAGCCACGGCAATGCTCAATCGCTGCAATTGGCCCTGTGGTTGATGCGTGACGGAAACTTCGCGGCCAACTGTGAAACTGCGGGCAAATGTTTCATTTGAATTTCCCTGTGGCTGGCTAGCCGCAGCTGGCGGCGTTGCAGTGGGGCGCTGCGGCGAAAGCTGAGACGGCGGTGGCGGCTGATTGGACAGCGCGCCGGGAATGCCTATGGCTGGGGCTGTTTCTGTGCTGGTTGAGCTTTTATTGCCTTCTTCACTCAACAGCGCGCGGTCATCTTTAGGGAAAGTTTCACGGGTCGACTGGCTTTCAGACGCGCTCATTTGCGCGTTCACTTCGGCGGTAAAATTACCAATGCCGACGACAGGGCCAAGCAGTGCCGCCAGCGCCTGACGGTACCTGTCTTCCGTTGCCACTTGCAGCTGAAATTGCGCGCCTGCGCCTGTGCCGTCATTTTGCGAAAGCAACTGCCCGGATTGGTCAATCACGGAAACTTGTTCAGGGCTCAGACCAGTCACCGAAGAGGCCACCAGATGCCGGATGGCCCGCACCTGCGCCTCTGACAGGCTGCGTCCGCCCTCAAGTGTCAGCATTACAGAGGCTGCAGGTGGCACAGCGTCCCTGACGAAGGGGCTGGCTTCCGCAGAAGCCAAATGTATCCGCGCGACTTTAACTGCGTCGATGGCTTCAATCGTCCGGGCCAAGTCCGCTTCGCGGGCCCCGCGCAGGGTTTCGCCCTCGACGGCGCGGCTTGATCCCATCGGGATGGCACTGATGAGGGCGTCTCCAGCAGGCGCTGCTTTGGGCAGGCCAAGGCTGGCCAGGGTAATGCGCGCGCTGTGCACTTCGCCTTCAGCTACTTCCACGGCACCGCTCGCGCTGTTGACGTGAGTGGCAATGCCTGCTGTGCGCAGCGCATCAATTACAGCGCCTTTATCAGCATCGGCTAGCCCTTCAAACACCGGGCGTTGCGCCGGCGTCTGGAATGCCCACCATGCGACCCCAGCAAGCGCCAAGGCAGTGACGCCTCCCAGCGCAGGCAGGGATTTCTGCACGGCGGGCTGACCAATGAAAGCGCGCACGGATTGCAGGGGGGAAGGCGCAGGCGCGGATATGAGTTCCAAATTGCTCATTCCGTTATACCGGCATGTTCATGATGTCGCGGTAAGCAGACAGCAGTTTGTTGCGGACTTGCAATGTGGCTTCAAAGCCGATGGAGGCCTTTTGACGCTCCACCATGACGCTCACGATATCAGTCGTCGTACCGCGATCATAAGCGGCCGACGCGTCGCTCGCTTTGGTCTGTTGGGCGTTAACGGCCTGAACCGCGTCAATCAGAGTTTTATCGAATGAAGGCGCGCTGCCTGCTGCCACGCTGCCCGCAACTGGGGCAGTTGGATTGCCAGCGGCTCGCTGCAACGCGCTATTCTGGTTAAGGATCGTCGTGCGCAATTGCAGCAACCGACTGGATTCTATTCCCGACATGCTTTGCCTGTTCCCTGTTCCCCGCCACCAAAAGATGGCGCGCATGAAGGGTGGAGCAAGGCCTGTGCCAGTTTGACGAATGCACCGGACTTCTGGGATTTTGTGAGGTTAGCAAAGGGGCATTTGCCTGACTGTCAAAAGCATGACGTTCAAAATCGATCCGCTTGTCCTCGGAAGGGTCTTCGATACCCTCCGCTAAACCTCTCACCTCCGTTGCCGTTACTCTGGCTGAGGCTGCTCTTGCTGAACGGGCTGCCCACCCAAGCAATTTTGCTTCACGAAGGATTAGGTATGACTGTAATCAACACAAACGTCAGCGCGCTTCGCGCTCAGAACAGCTCTCGCGTCGCCAACACCATGCTGGGCACAGCGATGGAACGCTTGTCGAGCGGTAAGCGGATCAACAGCGCGAAAGATGACGCAGCGGGCCTTGCCATTGCGACACGCATGGATGCCAAAGTCCGCGGCCTTAATCAGGCTGTGCGCAACGCCAATGACGGGATCTCGCTGGCGCAAACAGCAGAAGGCGCGATGAACGAAGTGTCCAACATTCTGGTGCGGATGCGTGAATTGGCCGTGCAGTCGGCAAACGGCACCCAGACCGCCAGCGACCGCACAACAATGCAAACGGAAGTGACGGCACTTGTCGCGCAGATTGATGACATTGCCACACGCACTGATTTTAACGGTACCAAGTTGCTTGACGGATCGGCCAACCTCAACATCCAAACCGGCGTAAACACGGGCGAAGTTGTGAATATGACTATTGGCAATTTGACATCAACGGGGCTTGCCGTGGGCAACGTTACGCTGGCAACAGCGACAGGCGCTTCAGCGTCTTTGACTGTTCTTGATGCGGCAATCCAGACTGTTGCTGATCAGCGCGCCAACTTGGGCGCCAGCCAGAACCGCTTGGATGCGACTGTCAACAACCTGACATCGACGGTGACCAACTTGACTGAGTCCAAGTCGCGGATTGCAGACGCGGATTTCTCGGTTGAGTCGACCAAGCTGGCTTCAGCGCAAATCCTGTCGCAGGCGTCAACAGCGATGCTGGCGCAGGCCAATCAGAGTCAGCAGGGTGTGATGAACCTGCTCCGCTAAATAGGAAAACGGGCCTGTGCCTTCCCCTGGCACGGGCCCGTTCACTGTTTGAGACGATGAGACGTTAGAATTTGAGCGTCGCGTCAATCCCAAAGCTGCGCGGTGTACCCCGCGTCAGATAATCCTGATAAAATGCGTTCAGGTTCAGGCCGTAAACATAATAGAATTTGTTGGTAATATTCTTACCCCAAATGCTGACAGCGGCGTTATCATTGATCTTGTAAGTCGCGCGGCTGTTAAACAGCCAATACCCCGGGTTGCCGCAGGCCAGTTCTGGCGTTGCCTGCAAAACGAGCGTTCCCGTGCGCGGCTTGTCGCAAGGGCTCTGGCCGTAATCCTTGAATGGGTCGAAATAATATTTGCCCATATATTGCGCATCTGCCCGGATGGTCAGGCCGCTTTCATCACCCTTGAACAGGTCAAACTCCACACCCGCCGCGAAAGTGACCTTTGGCGCGTTGGGGAAGGGGTTGCCATTGATGTTCAGCGTCAGGCTGCGCGGATCAGCGGCGTTGATCGTATTGCCCTTATACTTGGTGTTAAGCAGCCCAAGCGACGCATCAAAGCGCAGCGAGTCCGATGCGGCCACATCCAGTTCGGCTTCGGCCCCGTACATCCGGCCCTTTGCGTTGCGCAGGAAGGACGTGGCCCCAATCACTTGGGCAATCTGTTGGTTGGCATAATCATAGTAGAATGCCGCAAGGTTCAGCTGCACTTTGTTATCCGCAAAGCGGGTCTTCAGGCCGCCTTCGTATGAGTTGACCTTTTCCGGCTCAACGAAATAGACTTGGCTGATGTCCTGATAGGCAAGCCCGTTATAGGTGCCAGACCGGTAGCCCCGGCTGTAACTGATATAGCCCAGGATATCATCGCTGAACTTGTAATCAGCCACAATCCGTCCGGTCAGACGCCCGGTGCTGGTTTTTTGCGCGACGGCTGGCAAGTTCGGATTGAAAGGGCGGCTATAGGGGACAAGGCTGGCCACTGGCGCAGTTTCGGCCAAGTTAAACACAATCGAACGCCCGTTCGAATATTTCACTTTGTCCCATGTATACCGCAGGCCAAGGGTAACCTTGAACTTGTCGTTAAACGCATAGGATGCTTCGCCGTAAACTGCACTTGATGGCCGCGAGATTGTAAACTGTTGGCGTGCCAGAATCTGCATGAACGGCGGCGCGCCTGCTGCGGCACAGGCGCCTTGAGCTGCTGTTCCGCCTGCCGAGTTCGTGTTCGCGACATCGGTTTGGAAGGCAATAAGGCTTCGCGCATCAAACAGGCCGTTGGGATTGGCCACAAAAGGCGCACATGCTCCAGGTGACGTGAGCGAGGCAAAATTGGTCGGCACACCGTTAACGAGATTAAGCGGATTTCCGCCGTTCGGCGCGGCTCCGTTGAGCAGAAGCGCAGGGATCGTCCCCACCGAATTTCCAACCCCAATGGGCACGTTGCTAAATCCGCCGGGCACGCCAGCACCAAGGAGGATGGGTTTGAGGAAGCCGAAAAAGTCCGGCTCATTCACGGTGTCGATTGTGTCTTTGCCGTAATAAAGCCCGCCGATGATTTTCAGCTTATCGCCGTCATAATTCAAACGAAGATCCTGGTTGAAATTGTCGCTATCGCTGCGATAGCGGATGGCGCAAATATCAATCGGCGATCCGTCGCAATCGAACGGCGACAGTTGATAATCGCTGCGATCAAAACCAGTGATGGATGTCAGTGTCAGATTGTCAGACAACTGCCCTTCGACCGTAAGTGAAAAGCCCTTGGACGCCGTGAAATAAGTGCCGCCAGTATCGGCCTGCACTTCATTGCGCTTCAGCAAGCGGCCGCCCAGTTCAGGGCGCGGCGCAAAGCGGGAATATCCACCCGCGTTGCTACGACCAGCCAGATAACCAATGCCGTAAGGCAGGTCCTGAAGCGCATCATTTTTGGCAGCGTAAACTTTCAGGTTGATATCAATGGTTTCCGACGGCTTGAACCGCAGGCTGATGCGACCAGCGACAGAGTCCTGCCCGCCGTATTTGCGGCCATCAACTGGGTTGCGCGTGTAGCCGTCGCCTTTTGTGTAGGTGCCAGCAAAACGGACGCCTGCACGGTCATCAGCAAAGGTCAGTTCTGATGCGCCTTCAATGTCAAATGTGTTGCGGTTGCCATAGCCTGCTGTGATGAACCCGTTGGTCCCTTGCAACGACGGCTTGCGCGTGATGAAGTTAATCGCGCCGCCGGTCGTGTTGCGGCCATAAAGCGTCCCTTGGGGACCGCGCAGCACTTCCACCCGCTCCAGATCATAAAGCTGTTGGCCGTGGCTGGCACGGAAGCTTTGATAAACTTCATCGACATAGACACCGACAGCCGAGGCCGTAGAGGCGGAAAATTCATTCGCCACGCCAACGCCGCGCAGAGAGAAGTTCGGCTGCGTCTTGCCATAAGGTGAAGTCACCTGAAGGTTGGGAAGCGCGCCCATCAGGTCAGTCGTTTCAACAATGCCCTTGGCCAGCATAGCATTGCCATCAATCGCGGAAATAGCAGCTGGCACGTCTTGCAGATTTTCAGACCGTTTTTGCGCGGTGACGATAATTTCAGCAAGCCCGCCTGTGTCTTCAGCCTCTTGCGCGAACGCTGGGCTGACGAGCAAGGCTGCGGCGGAGGCCGATGCCAGCGTCAGGCTGCGAATGGAATTCCCTCTGTTCATGATATTTCCTCTGTGTTTGATCTTGGTGTTTGATCTTGATGTCGAACGGTTCACTACCCTGCTTGGATGCAGGCGATTATGGGGTAAAAAGGTCATGCGGCATGTCCCGCTGCCGCTTCAGCAGCACGGGTGCGGCCAGTGAGCTGGATGAGTTCTTCATGCAGCTCAAACCAAAGCGTGTGGTAACTGTCGATAATGGGAGCGGCCATCCAGCGGCTCTCGCCGGCTTTCAAGTTGGCGAGTGCGGCCTCAAATGCAGCGGCGTAATGGCCAAGGCGAGGGACTTGCGCAGTCGCAGCGCTCAGGACGGGCAAGAGCGTACTGTGCACGACTTCCAACCGCGAAACGATGCCGCCATCATACACGGCATCGGTATGATCATTGGGGTTGCCGTCGCGAATTTGCCAATCTGCCACAAGCGCCTTGAACACGGGATTGATCGCGTTGAAATCTCCGTAGACAACCTCAAGCGCAACGGCATTGGCCGCCGAAAGTTCGCTTGCCCACACAGCCGCCGCTGCATCACGACCAGCAGGGGTCAGGCGTAGACCCATTTTCGAATCCACCACCAGACCATCATCAACAAGCGACGGCACAGCATCACCCAGTGCCTCAGCCCGGACGAAGCCCTTCAGTTTGAGGGCAATGATCGCGGCATTCCGGTTCATTTCAGGCCCTCTGGAATATGGCCGCTTTCATTGACGCTGACGACTGTGAGCGCGTCAAGAGACTTGCCAGCAAGCCGCGTGAATGATCCGTAAGAGGGCACAAAGCGCGCTTCATCTTTCAAGCCAAGAGCATGGGATAGAAGCAAGTTAATAGGGAAGCCGTGGGTGAAAACGGCAATCGTCTTTTCCTCACCACCGTTCAGCACTGACGCAAACCCGGCCAAGGTTTCGCGCGTGAATTTTTCGGCATCAATGCCCAGATAGGCCAGTGGACCGGACAAGAATTTGCTCCATTCCACCGGGCCTTTGTGGCGGATCGCCTCAATGCTGGCATAGTTTCCGCCCCATCGATCGATTTCGCCCAGATCAGTGATGATATCAACTGACTTTGAAAGCGCAGCGGCAAGGGGTGCTGCTGTTTCATCTGCTCGTGCCATTCCGCTGGAGACGATCCGGTCAATCCGTTCCCCCCGCAAGGCAGCGGCAACCTTTGCCGCTTGCTCATGGCCACGTGCTGTCAGCGGCGGGTTTCCAGTGTGGCCGCTGGTGGGCACATCGGGCTGGCCGTGGCGGACAAGAATAAGCCGCATCGCTCTACCCCCCTGCCACAGCGCGCATGGCGTGGTAGCCGCCGTCGGCCTTGACGTCGCTGCCGTTTACCCAGCGCGCAGCATCGCTGAGCAAGAACGCAATCACTTGGGCAATGTCATCCGGCTGACCGTGGCGCCCCACTAGCTTGGCAGCATTCGCCAATTTATCCGCGCCGATGCTGCTTTCAAAATCTTTGAAGATCGGTGTTTCCACGGGGCCAGGGCTGACTGTCGTCACGCGGATGCCGCGCGGCGCAAGGGCCGCTGCTGTCCGTTCGCGCCAGCGGTTGAGCGCTGCCTTGGACAGTTCATAAGCGCGCGCACCGTCCATGCCACTGACCGAGCGTCCGCCGAAATCAAGCAATGCGTCGATATCGGACACAGACCAATCGCAGCGCAGGGCCGTGACGCTGGAAACAGCGACAATGCTGGCCCCGTCACTTAACTTGGCCAGCAAAGCCTCAGTCAACAAAGCAGGCGCGCGGGTGTTGACGGCAATGATCGTATCAGCGTCCCAAGTGCCGGGCAGGCCCGCAACATGAGCGATACCGTCCAGCGGGGCTTCAATTTGCGCAGCCGCAGCGGCGATGGCTGCGGGGTCTGATAAATCGCACGCTATCCCGCCAGCTGGAGCCACGCGGTCCAGCCCAATCGCGCGGTCGCCAAGGATCGCGCACAGCGCAGCGCCAATCCCGCTTGCGGCCCCCGTGACCAAAATCATGACCAGCGCATTTTCATGGTCGTCCAGCCAGTAAACCAGTTGGAGGGCAAGCGCTCAGGTTCCTCAAGTAGTTCTGCGGTGCGCGTGTGCTTGAGAAACGCATCGAAAAACAGTTTGGATTCTAATCGTGCCAGATGAGCACCAACGCAAAAATGTGCGCCCATGCCAAAGCCGACGTGGGGGTTGGGGCTGCGGTCAATGATCAGCCGGTCTGGATGAGCGAACTGGCGCTCATCCCGGTTCGCGCTGGCAAACCACAGGATCACTTTCGCGCCTTTCTTGATGGATGTTCCGAACAGGTCACTATCTTCGGCAGCCGTCCGGCGCATATGCGTGACGGGGGAGACGAAGCGGCACATTTCTTCGATCATCTTGGTGGTGAGCGACGGGTCGCTGCGCAGCCGTGCCATTTCTTCGGGCTGGCGCAGCAATTGGGCCAAGCCGCCAGTCAGCAGAAACCGCGTTGTTTCATTGCCCGCAACAGTCAGCAGCATGAAGAATGCGTCAAGAGCCTCCGCGTGCAGCGGCGCATCGCCAATCTGCGCGGCGGCCAGCGCACTGGCGACATCATCGGTTGGGCGCGCTCGCTTTTCAGCAACCAGCCAGCGGAAATAGTCAAACAAATGCCCCCGCGCAGCTGCTTGCACTTCATTTTCGGCGCGCACATCAGACATCAGATTGGCCCAGCCGACCAGCTTGCGACTATCCTCAGCTGGCACGCCCAGCACATCAGCAATGACCAGCATCGGCAGCTGGATTGCAATCTGCTGCACGAAATCAAATGCCTCACCCTTTGGTGCGGACGCGACCAGATCATCAGCAATTGTTGCGAACCGGTGAGTGCGATTGACAACGGCGGAGCGGGACAGTGCGGGAAGAACGATGTTGCGCAATTGGCCGTGAAGGGGCGGGTCGCTGTTGTGCACGCTGGGGTGGCCATGCCCTTCGGCGCGGCGGTCCTTGATCTGCGTGCCTTGGCCAGACACGAACCGCGAATGATCGCGTGAGGCACTGGCGACATGATCATAGCGGGTTAGCGACCAGAAGCCGGGGCCGTCTGGCTCTTCATTAAAATGCACAGGCGCACCGTTGCGCAGCGCGCGGAAGCCGTCATGTTCGATGGATGCTGTAAATGGCTGAAGGTCAAGGAGATCAACGCCGTTCATGCTGCCGTCCCAAAGATAGCGCGATACCAGATGAGGCCACAGACTTTGCCCATCCGCTCCAGCTCTGCGTCGTCAGGGTCGACTTCGGCCAGACCAACATTCACATAGGCCATTTGTTCAACCATCGCGCTCAGCGCCTCGGCCAGCATCTGGGGATCGTCCACTGGCGGGATATGTCCGCCTGCAGACAGATCGCCCAGCCAGCGCAGTGTCCGCTGTGTGAAGCGTGCGCGGATAGAAAGCCATTCACCGCGAAAACCACTGTCATCGCTGCGCGCTGCGGCTTCGCGTGACACCCGGAACAGGCGGCGATGTTCGGCATATTCTTTGAAAAACAAGATATTGCGCGTTTCCAGCTGTGCCAGCGTCGGCACCCGCGCTTCACCTGCGACGCGGCCTGTGGTGTGGCGCAGGCCGTCATTCTGGCGCGCAAGAACAGCAGTCAGGATTGCCGCCTTGTCTGAAAAATGCTTGTAGAATAGCCCGTGGCTGACCCCCGCCTCTGCCACGATATCAGCCACGCGCGCGGCATCAAAACCCCGGTCGCCGAACACGGTTTCAGCCGCCGACAGCAGCTTTGTCCGCGTCGCGACACCTTTGGCTGTGCGCGGCTCACTTTGTGCGTCTGATATGGCAAGGGGTGTGTCCACCTCGGCCCGTCCTCTCTTGTTTACCCCATATCCATTCCACAGGAGTGATAGTGACGTCAACGTCACTTTTTAGATAGCTATTTTGCGCAAGGCAGATCATGCTATCGGAGACATCAGACTAAAGCCGGATAAGGGCCTCAAAAACACAGGAGCAGGATATGGGCGCAACGCGGCACGGCTATGATGTTCCAGATACGGATGCCTTCGACGGCCCCGGCACAGTGGCCCGTATGACGGCGCGGAGCGAGGCGCTTGGCCGCTGGATTGTTGACGGCGATCCGTCTGATCGCTTCCCCATATTCACGCGCGCTAATATTGGCGAAGTTTTTCCCGACGCTGTCATGCCCTTTTCATGGACACTGTGGGGCATTCCCTACTCTGAAATCGGTTGGCGTCAGGCGCTGTGCAATTTGGGCGCGTTCGACTTGGATGAATTTACGCCCGACGCAATGGAAATGCTGAACGTATTTGGCGGCTATGGCTATTTGAATGTTTCGGCCAGCCGCATTTTCGGCGTGCGCACGCCGGGCATGTCAGCAGAGGCAATTGACGGCAGTTTTTTTGGCGAACAGCCTGACGTTCCGCCTTATGTCTCGCGCGCAAGCGACGAGTCTGCGCGGCACAGCGAGAAACTCGGTGCCATGCTGGGCGGGCTTTTCACCACCACTGGTTTTCCCGAACTTGCTGTCATGCAGGCAGAAATGAAAGCCGTGGCGGCGTCGCGGCCCGATCTTGTCGCGATGAACGACGCTGAACTTTTAGCGCGGACGCGAACGCTGTGTGAGGCGCATTGGCTAAGGCTGTGGGTGCGTCACATCATGGCCACGTATCATTCGATGATCCCCACGGGTGTTATTGGCGGCGTGTGTGCTGCCGTGGGCAGGCCCGAGCTGGCAGCGGACATTTTAGGGGCTGCTGGCGATGTAGACTCAGCCCTTCCGGCAATGGCGCTTTGGAAACTTGGCTGCGTGGTGCGCCAATCGCCTGCACTGACAGCTGAATTCGATGCCGGGTTGGCTGGGCTGAGTGAGCGCCTGACCAAGGGCCATCCTGATTTCGCCGCGCAGTTCGCGGGCTTTATCAGGGATTATGGCTTTCGCGGGGCGCAGGAATGGGAAATGCGCAGTGCCGCGTGGGAATTGCAGCCAGCAGCACCCTTGGCTGCAATCGACCGGCTGCGCTTTTCAGACGACAGCGAATCCCCTGAGGCGCGCATGGATAAGCGCCGGGCCGGGCGCACGGCCGCGATTGACGCCATTCGCGTGGCCCTTGGCGACGCGCCCGAAGCGGCTCAGTTTGAAGGGGCGATTGCAGTTGCAGGGCTGACCTTTGCCGCGCGCGAACGGACCAAAACCAACTGCGTATTGGCAACGCATGAAATGCGGATGCCAATGTGGGAATTGGGGCGGCGGATGGTTGCGGCTGGGCATTTTGACCGAGCTGATCAATTCGCCCTGCTGACCAATGCAGAATGGGATGATGTACTGGCCGACCCCAGCGTCGCGCGCGCGATTGTGCAGAAACGAGAGGCGGAGTTTGAAGTGCTAGCAAAGCTTGTGCCGCCGTTCATCGTCAACGGTGTGGTTCCGCCATTGGAAAGTTTCGCACGGCGTGATGCAGCGGCGGGCGGCGCGGCACAAGTTGGCGAAACACTGACTGGTCAAGCGGGCTGCGCTGGGATCGTTCGCGGCATTGCCCGGATTATAATGGATCCTGCCGAGCCCGGCGATCTTGAACCCGGCGACATATTGATTGCGCCCCACACCGACCCGAGCTGGACGCCGCTGTTTGCGTTTGCGGCAGGGATTGTCGTTGATGTCGGGGCCACGATCAGCCACGCGGTCATTGTCGCCCGCGAATTGGGCGTGCCCTGCGCGACGAGCGTGACGGGTGCGACCAAGCGCATTCGCGACGGCGCGCTTGTTGAAGTCAACGGCGCGGCAGGCACAGTCACGGTGCTTGCTGACCCTGCATGATCAGCTTTTTCGACCATCCCCATGGTGGCAGCGACGCTGACATTGCTTCGCGCGTTGGCGGCAAGGGGCTCAGTCTGTGGTTGATGACCAGCAAGCTTGGCCTGCCGGTGCCGCCGGGGTTTACGATAGGATCCGGGGCGGTCAGCGTGGGCTCAACTGAAGTGCGCGCGGCAGTCGCTCAGCTAGAAGCGCAGCTTAGCAAGCGACTGGGCGATGCTGCTGCGCCTTTGTTCCTCAGCGTCCGGTCCGGAGCGCCAGTCTCCATGCCCGGGATGATGGATACGATCCTCAATGTCGGGCTCACGCCAGCCGTGATGGCGGCGATGGCTTACAAGGATTTTGCGGAGGATAGCCATGCCGCGTTTCGCGCGGGCTTTGACAAGGCTGTGCCAGGTCATGCGGATTTCGATGATCCTTACGCTGTGCTCGATGCGGCCATCACCGCTGTCTTTGCATCATGGAACAGCCCGCGCGCCGTTTCGTACCGCGAACGCGAAGGCATTTCGGCTGACCTTGGGACAGCAGTTACGGTGCAGGCCATGGTGTTTGGCAATGCCTGCGATCAATCTGGTACGGGCGTGGCGTTCAGCCGCAATCCGTCGACCGGTGATTCGAAGCCGACTGGCGATTGGCTGGCCCGCGCGCAGGGGGAAGCCGTCGTTGCCGGTACGCATAACACTCAGGATTTGGATGCCCTGGCAGCGTTGCACCAGGACGCACATACAGAACTGATCGCAGCGATGGCGCGGCTTGAGGCGCATTACCGGGATATGGTCGATGTTGAATTCACGGTTGAGCAGGGCAAGCTCTGGATCCTTCAGGCGCGGCGGGGCAAGCGGTCACCGGCTGCTGCGGCAAGGATTGCTGTCGATCTGGTGGAAAGCGGAATCCTTAGCCGTGCAGAGGCTTTGGCGATTGTTCCGGCAGGTGTTCGCGATGGCAGCATCCGTCTGACCCGCCGGTCTGGCGATGCCGTACCCATTGCCCACGGTCTTGGTGTTTCGCCGGGCCTTGTCACGGGCCATGTCGCGCTGGATTGCGATGCGGCAATCGATATGGTGGACGAAGGCAAAGACGTGATTTTAGTCCGCAGCGAAACCAGCCCGGAGGATGTCCACGGCATGGGCGTATCCGTCGGGATATTGACCACTACGGGCGGCGCCGTGAGCCACGCGGCTCTGGTGGCGCGGGAATGGGGCATAGCCGCTGTATGCGGGGCGTCGATCGGAATTGCGGCTGATCATTTTACCGCTGGCGCGCTCCGTATTCGGGGCGGCGATGTGATCAGTATTGATGGCAGCAGTGGGGAGGTTTTCCTTGGCACTGTGTCGGGTGAGGCTGTGGCTGACCCTTATGTGGCCATATTGCGAGACTGGGCCGATGAAATTTGAGGAGAGAGATAATGGGCAGACTAGAAGGTAAAGTCGCAATCATCACAGGCGGCAGTGGCGGCATCGGATCAGCCACGGCACGCAAATTCCTGGATGAAGGGGCAAGCATCATGATGCACGGGCGTGACCGCGCCCGGCTGGAAGCTGCTGCCAATCCGCTAAACGGAGGAGACCGCGTCGCGCTGACCATTGGTGATCCGGCCCAAGAGGCGGATGTGATTGCCCTGATCGAAGCGACTGTGGCGCGCTTTGGCGGGCTGGATATCATGTTCGCCAACGCCGGTTCGGAAGGCCGTATCGCGCCGCTTACTGCCATCAGTGTTGAGGAATTTGACGAAGTGCAAACGTCGAACATCCGCGGCACTTGGCTGGCGATGAAGCACAGTGTGCCTGCCATGCAAGCGCGCGGTGGCGGATCGATCATCGCGACAAGCTCCGTCGCGGGCAGCATCGGCGTGGCGGGGCTTTCCGCTTATGCGGCGTCAAAGCACGGCGTGAACGGCCTCGTCCATGTCGCGTCGCTTGAACTTGCGTCCTTGGGCATTCGCGTCAACAGCGTCGCACCTGGCCCCATCGACAATAAAATGATGGCCTCCGTCGAGGAACAAGCCGCGCCGGGAGCACCAGAGGCCGCCCGCGCCGCTTTCACAGCGCTAATTGCCATGGGACGCTACGGAAAGGATCATGAAGTGGCCAATGTCGTCGCCTTTCTGGCCAGTGACGAGGCGAGTTACTGCACTGGCGGGGTCTATCCCGTGGACGGTGCATTTACGGCGGCATGAGTTTGCAGACGGAAGAAGGTGAACCAAATAGGTTCTATTTGCCATTTTAAGCATGGCTGGAGCGCCAAAACGAAGGGCTCGGCACCATGGGTAGCCAAGTGCCTGTCAAGGGCGCTCTGATGGGCTTAAAATGGTCCGGGGATCAGAACGACCGATTCACGGCATGATTTCCGCGCAGGCTGAGCTTGATGAAGCCTCGAATGTCGATGGCCCCAGCAAGACTTCGTCAAGCTCAGCCTGAGCGGGTTGGGATTTCGCGCGACAATCGCCCCCATTTCCGTCATAGGCTAAGCCAATGTCCAATCGTTTTGATGCCTTGCCACACCGCCGTGCGATTATTGATCGGCGGGCTTTCTCCGATGCCTTGGCTGATATCGAGGGCAATGACTCCGCCAAATTGCGTGCGGCGTTGGTCGCGGCGGTCAAGCCTGCGATGGAGGCGGGGCGCGCAGAGATTGCAGCGCGGCTGACCGCTGCCCCGACAATGGGCCGCGATGC
>JANPCO010000017.1:0-5233 GCA_031430995.1 Sphingomonadales bacterium
CGTCTGTTCCTGCGGCGGCTATGGCCTCTGGGGCGCTTAGGGTCGCGACGTCGTTCATAGGGTTTCGTCCATAGATAACGGAGCACCCGGATGGGGCTGCGTTGGTAAATTAAGGATTAAATTGAGCCGCTTGGCAAGAAAATTGCATGAAAGACTGATCCAGTCTCGTTAAAAGCTCTATTTGCTGCGGTCAGTCACAGTGAAACGGCCCGTTACCCGCCCACCAGATCCGCCTTCGACGCCCGGGGTACCGACGCTGCTGCCGTCAATGACCGAACGGCCGGTATCGAGGTCAATCACCAGACGACCGCCGCTGATCCGGTTCGCGCCTTGGGTCAGCGTGACGCCGCCCACCATTGTGATCAATCGGCGCGGCAAGTCATAAACAGCGAAATCCCCTGTGGCTGTTTCGCTAGCACTCGAAACTGTAACGCCCCCGCTTGCATCCAGCCGTTCAATGTTAGTGCCCGCGCCCGAACGATCATAAGCCACTGTAAGGCGTGAGGCATTCAAGCTGAGCCCGGCCTGGCGCGCCCGCACGCCGCCGGATAGGATCACGCGGTCCGTGCGGTCTTGAACTTCAATCCGGCCCGCATCAAAATCAACGGGCGCTTTTGAATTATGCCCTTTGAGCGCCTGGCCGGACGCCGGAACAGCAAGCAATGGCATGATCGCCGCAAGGGCCGGTAAAAAACGCAGACGAGTCATTTCAGGGCTCCTTGATTGATCCGCAGCTTGGCCCCGCCGTCCAGAACCACCGTCCTGGCTGTCAGGTCTGCAATGATGCGACCCGCAGAAAAGCTGCCAATGCGCATCGACCCTGACACTGGGCCCCCACTCGCCAGCTTGCGCGACTTGAGGCTAATGGCAACATCGCGTGTGATCAGTTGATACCCATCAGCAGCGGTAAAGCGCAGTGGCCCGTCAACATTCACAATTTCTCTATCCATGTCGTACCGGCCTGCGTCTGCGGCAAGAACAGCAGGGCCATCAGGCAAAGCAATTTCGCCGCGCAGGTTTTTCAGGCGAACAACCGGGTCTTTTGAATTGACTTGAACAGCGGAACCAGCGCGCAGGGAAAACGGCTGGCCTTTGCTGTCTTCGCCCCGGTAAAGCGCCTCTGTAACACGCAGCCGCTCCGTTGCCATCGCGACCGTATCTTTGGCCAGAACAAAACTAATTTCGCCACCAGTCAGCAGCGGCGCACCGATAAGGGCAACGCCGAGGACACCGATCAGTGACGGCAGCACTATGCGCGCTGCTCCTATTGTCTTGTCATGGCGCCCGCGCGGCAAGGCCCAACGCTGACGCGACGTCAAAGACGCACCGTCAGACATGGGCAAAAATATCGGCCTCAGGCCAGCCGATCAGATCCAGCTTTGAACGGTGCGGCAGAAAATCAAAGCAAGCTTGGGCAATTTCAGCTCGGCCTTCGCGCGCCAGGCGAATATCCAGCTCAGTTTTCATGCGGTGCAAATAGCGCACATCGCTGGCCGCATAGTCTTTCTGCGCTTCGGATAGCACAGGACCACCCCAATCTGAAGATTGCTGCTGTTTGGATACGTCAACACCGCAGAGTTCGCGCACCAATTCTTTCAGGCCGTGACGGTCAGTATAAGTGCGCACCAACCGCGACGCGATTTTCGTGCAGAACACGGGGGCCGCGACAATGCCCAGATAGGCCTCAATCGAAGCCAGATCGAACCGGGCAAAATGATAGAGTTTCACGCGCGCCGGATCGGCCAGAACCGCTTTCAAATTCGGCGCTGCATAGTCGCTCTTGGGGCCAAAACGCACCAAATGTTCGTCCCCGCCGCCGTCCGCAATCTGCACGAGGCAAAGCCGGTCTCGCCCGGGGTGTAGGCCCATGGTTTCAGTGTCAACAGCGACTGCACCGGGGGCCATGACGCCTTCTGGCAGGTCTTCTTCATGCATATAAATACTCATCGGGTTGCCTTTGCACCCCTTCCCGTCGCCCCGCAAGCGTCGACCATGCAAAAACGCTCGCAAAAGGTGTCGATTCGGGTTAGCACTCACACTTGGCAATGATTCTCTTATGTCATGCAGCTTCTAAGCCTGTCGTCCGGCCCCAAGAAGTTTGATGGAAAAATTACGGACGAAGAATGGAATACGACAGAGGCATGGGTTTCGATAGAGGACGGCGCGGAGAGCGCGGAGGCCGTGGGCGCGACCGGTTTGACGGTTTCGGTGATGACAGCTTCAGCGGTGGCGGCGGCGGCGGACGTGATCCGTTTGCAGGCAACGATCGTTACGGTAGCGGTGGCGGTGCAGGCCGCGGCGGCGGCGGTGGTGACCGTTTCGGCGGCGGTGGCGGCGGTGGATTTCGCGGCGGCGGTGCCGGCGGCGGCGGCGGTCGTCCGCAAATGCCCGGCCAAGTTGTTGGCGAAGGCAAAGGCGCTGTTAAGTTCTTCAACTCAGGCAAAGGCTTTGGCTTTATCGCCCCTGAAGACGGCACGCCCGACATTTTCGTGCACATTTCAGCAGTTGAACAGGCGGGCCTGACGGGCCTCGCTGATGGTCAGCCTCTGGCTTACACGCTTGTTGATCGCGGCGGAAAGGTCTCCGCAACTGATCTCAAGATCGACGGTGAGCCAATGCCTGTGCAGGAACATAGCGAACGGCCAGAGCGGAGCGAACGCCCTGATCGCGGTGGCTTTGGCGGCGGGGACCGGGGTGGTGATCGTGGCGGCTTTGGTGCCCCCCGCGCCAGTGGCGGACGCCCTCAGCGCGAATTAACCGGTGAAAAGGCAACTGGCACAGTCAAATTCTTCAACGCAATGAAAGGCTTTGGTTTTGTTGCACGCGATGACGGCCAGCCTGATGTGTTTGTTCACATCTCTGCTGTTGAACGCGGCGGCCTGAACGGCCTGTCGGAAGGCGACAAGATACAATTTGATATCGAAGTCGACGCCCGCGGGAAATATGCAGCTGTGAACTTGAGCGCATTGGGCTAAACCCAACGTGCGCGAGCTTACAAGAGCCGAGTGGCCCCAACGGGTCGCTCGGCTTTTTTGTTAGCTAGCCCCGGTCAAAATTGTCACAGCCCCTGCACAGATGGTGAGGATGGCGAAGCCGCGCCCTACCGACACGGGCTCTTTCAAAACAAAAATCGAAATCAGCAGGGCTGTAACCATGCCCGTTTCCCGCAGCGCCGCCAGTGGTGCCGTTGGCCCCATCGACAGCGCGGTCAGCGCCAGACCAAAAGTAACAACAGACAAGCCGCCCGTGACAACCGCGCCTTTCCACTGCGCCTGCGCCGCTGCCATAAAAGCGTGCCGCGCGAACAGCGGCAATATCGCCATGGAAACGATCCCCATCAGGAAAAAGAGCCAGATGATGAAGCTTTGCGGGTTGGGCACCGCGCGCACGCCAGATGCGTCGATCATGGTGTAAGCTGCGATCATCACACCGGTTGCCAGCGACCAGCGCAGCGTCTTACGGTCCAAGTGACGCCCCTGGATCATCAGAAACATGCCGCCTGCAATAAGGCCAATGCCGATACCGCTGCTCAGCGTCACGCGTTCCCCCAGCAACGCGAATGAAGCGGCGAGCGTCAGCAGTGGCGCAATCCCGCGAAAAACGGGATAGGCTGACGACAAGTCCCCAGCATCCAGTGCGCGGACAAGGCAGACGAAATAGATGATGTGAACGATCATCGCCACCGCCAGCCACCCCCAAGCCCCGTGCGGCAATTCAACAAAAGGAAGGAACGGCAGCACGAACAAAGTGCTTGATCCAGAGGCCAAGGCCATCTGCACCATCCGGTTCCCCCCGCCTTTGATCCCCCCGCCTTTAATCATTGCATTGACAACGGCGTGAATGCTGCCGGATAGCAGCATCATCAGAGCAGGCAAAAGCGTAAGCGTCATTTCGGCGGTGGCGGCTTGCAGACTTTCGCAGCTGAAGCCCAGTCAATCGTGGACGAGTCAACAGTCGAACGACGGTCATCTGTGTTCCCGGCATCGGGGCCTACGCGTTCGCGGTACATCATCGACTTTTCGTTGTCGAAATCAGGCAGTGCTGCTTCAATTTCTCTTGCTTCCGCAGGCGATAGCTCGGCTTGCAAAGCCCTTTTGCTCATGACCGTTTGAATGATGCCAGATCGCACCGTTGCTTGCCGGAAATATCGAACTCCACCCAGTACGCGGTTGACTGGTTTGGATGAGTAGGTCCACCTTATCCGTCCCTGATCAGGCGGCAGCTTGACAGTTGTGACCCAGCAGTTGAACGAGGGAAAGTCTACTGCCCACGGGGCTGACTGATCCTGCTCCTTAGGCCGCTTGAGTTCAGATGGTGGCGTGAAGCCTGCACCGGGAAGCACAAGATACCGCTCCTCGGCCGTATCACCTTCCCAGTCCAGTTTTTGCGTGCCTGACCATTTCAAGGTTATGGCACCGGTCAAGTCGTCATAACTCCAGCTTGTTTCCTCGTCGTCGCCGTTGCTGCCGTCATACGCAAGAATGCCGCGCAAGGCCCGCTTGAGATCATCCCCGGCAAGTGACGCCAATCCCGAGCGTAACTGGTATACTTCGCTGCCATGGGCTATTTTTCTGATGCTAATCCGGGAAGGCTTTTCGGTGCCAGCTGACGCATCAATATCGACGATTTCGATCACCGCCGGTGATGTAAGTGGCGTTGCACGAACGTCCTCAAGCTCCGCGCCACTCGCGCGAAGTGGCAACGCCGTTCGAAAACTTGGCTGAGGTATGAAGGCGAGCTGCGGCCCGCTTTGCTGCGTCCCGTCAAGCCAGTATGAATTCTCGCCGATCGCAGACCGCACAAGCACATGATCAAACAAGCCGGGTGAGGCGAGCCGGTTTTGCATCCCATCCAATCCACCCTGATTGACCAGCACGGGCTCCGCCGAAATGCCGAGTTCTCTCAATATGGCAAGAAGAAGGGCCGTCTTTCCCTTACAATCGCCGTAGCGGCGCTCCCACGTCTCATCCGCAGTTGCAGGAGTGTAGTTGCCAGTGCCAAAGCCCACAAAAACATAACGGACTCTGTCTTGCACCATTTTAAGCGCAGCCTGCGCACGAGTTTGTGGATCATTGCTCGCTGCCGCTATTTTCGCGATTTCGGAACGAACCGGAGCGTCCTTACCCAGAGTAGTTGCTTTTTCAAATTGCCGCCAAAAAGCCGAGGATATCTCTGGCCAGCCGCTAAAACTTGAGTATTCGATCAAGCGGCCAACGCCGTAACGCGCTGGTGC
>JANPCO010000018.1:0-1548 GCA_031430995.1 Sphingomonadales bacterium
GACCACGCTTGATGTGCGGAGCCTGTCAGAAGCGCTACGCATTGCCTTTTAGGCGGGGTGGAGCGAACTTACCGGAGACGAGGTCGGGACTCTTCCGTAAAGCGCCCAGCGCGCGATCCTGCCAAGCCGGTTGCGAAGCAATGGCTTTAAGGCGCGAAAATGAAGGTGGCTCTAGTCGACGACGATGCAGCAGTTCGCAGCTCGCTTAAGCTCTTACTTGCGGGACGCGGATATGATGTCGATGTCTTTGCAGGTGGTCAGGCCGTGCTTGATGCAAAATTGACCGACGATCATTTCTGTCTTCTGGCCGATTACCTGATGCCCGATATCGATGGCATATCTTTGCTGGTCAAACTTCGAAAGCAAGGGTGGGCCGGACCAGCTTTGCTCATTACCGGCCATTTCGATTCGAGCTTGGACAAACGTGCGGAAGCGGCGGGCTACTCGGCAGTTTTTGAAAAGCCGCTGCATAGCGGACGCTTGATCGACGCGGTTGCCGCATTTGCCGCCAGCTAAGGGAGTTTACGGATGGCGGAGGCTCCCTGCTGTGCGCCATTTAGGTACAGTGAATTATTCAAGGAGCTAAGTGATGACTGTCCAAGATATCCAAAGAACAGAAACCTTGCTGACCACGCGCAATGGCATTGATTTTCAAGTGCGTCCGGCACAACCGAGTGACGAGCCAGCGCTCGCCGAATTTTTCGCGCATGTCGAAAAAGACGATTTGCGGTTCCGATTTCTGAGCGGGGTTTCCACGGTTGGCCATCATCTCTTGGCGATGATGACCGATATCGATCACGACCGGACCGAGAATATATTGGCGTTCGATACCGACGGCAAAACCATCATAGCGTCAGCGATGCTCGCCGCCGATGAGGATGGAAAGCGCGCCGAAATCGCAATGGCGATCCGCGAGGACTTTAAGCAAAAAGGCATTAGCTGGACCCTGCTAGAACACATCACGCATATTGCAAAAGCCAAGGGCATATCGACGCTCGAGTCGATCGAAGCCCGTGATCATCACGAAGCCATAGAAATGGAGCGCGAGATGGGATTCAAAGGCTTTGCAATGCCGGGCGACGCCACATTGATCGTTTTGCGTGCCGATCTTAGCCAGCGATAGCGCAATATTTTTAGGCTAAGCCTGATATGCTGACCCAATTGATACTCGCGACAGGTATGGTTGTTTTGACGGTCTTGATCCACGGGGCCGGGATCACTGCGCTGGCACGTGGCCTGAGGATCGAGGCGAACGTCGATGCGGAACACCATCATTTCTCGGTCAAACGGGCGGTTCTCATTCTGATTATCGTGCTGGCGCTGTTTACGCTGCACGGCATCGAAATATGGCTTTATGCGGCGGTCTACCTCGTGATTGACGCAGTCCAAAACCTTGAGGCGGCGGTCTATTATTCGACCATAACCTATGCCAGCATCGGCTTTGGCGACACCGAGATGGCGCGGCCGTGGCGGCTAGTCGGCGCCATTGAAGGCATCAACGGCGTCCTGTTGCTCGGCTGGTCGACCGCATTCTTCGTCACGGTCGTC
>JANPCO010000019.1:0-3240 GCA_031430995.1 Sphingomonadales bacterium
TTTGCCGTCGCGAGCATTGCTCACCGCGATCAGTGGCAAATGGTTTTGCAAGCCGTATCGGCAGTCAACGCCTACCGCTGGGTCACGCGTGAGGGATTAAAACCAGCCACTGTCATCGATTTGCTCGCTCTGCGCCGCGAATTGCCGCGTTCCATCAATGCCTGTGCAGAGGAGGCTGTGCTTTACCTCAATTCACTGGGCAAATTCACGGGTCTTCAAGGCGAGGCGGACCGCGCCGCCCGGTTGCGCAGTGTGGCCATCAACGAAACCAAAATTGGCAATTTAATGGACGGCGAGCTTGAGAGCTTCCTCCGTGATTTCATCGCCAGCAACAGCGCACTGGACAAGTCTATTGCGCGCCAGTTTAAGTTCCACTGATGCGCCTGAATATCGATCACCGCACCCGCTATAGCTTTTCCGAACCGCAAAACCGGGTCGTCCAATTGCTACGCATGACGCCGCAAGATTTCGGCGCGCAGACTGTGATCGACTGGACCATTAGCGTTAATTGCGATGCCCGGATGCGCGAAGGACGCGATGGCTATGGCAACATGACGACTATGCTTTACGTTGATGGGCCCATTGACGCTGTTGAAATCATTGTGCGCGGCGAAGTGCTAACCGATGACCGCGGCGGGCTGGTGGTCGGCGTGCCAGAGACGCTGCCAGAGATTTTTTACCTGCGCGATACGCCGCTGACTCAGGCTGACGGAGCCATCGTCGCGCTGGCGCACGCACTTGTTCGGACGGCGGCAAAAGCTGAACTTCCCAACTGCCTGGTCACCGACATATTCAGCCGCATTGCGCATCAATCTGGCCGAACGCCAAAATCTCGTACGGCTGCACAAACACTTGCTCAAGGATCGGGTGGGGTCCGGGACAAGGCACATTTGCTATTATCGGTCGCGCGCGCGGCTGGCCTGCCAGCGCGGCTCATATCGGGACACTGCCTCGATGGTGTAGCAGCGGTTGGCCATAAAAGCGCGCATTGCTGGGTAGAGATATTCGTCGAAGGCACAGGCTGGGTTGGGTTTGACGCTTCGACAGGGCTGCCGGTTGGCGAATCCTATGTCCGCGTCGCCATCGGTCTTGACGCCAGCGACGCCACGCCGCTGTCCGGAACGCGCCGGGGTGGCGGCATAGAAGAACTTGACGTTGACGTCCGCGTGGCGCTTAGCCAACCCGCAGAACAATAGAAAAAACGCGGGGATTAAATGACTTATTGCGTGGGCATGCAATTGCACGAAGGTATGGTAATGATCGCGGACACGCGCACCAACGCTGGCATCGATAACATTTCCACCTATAAAAAACTCCACACCCTGATTGATGACGGTAAAAGCTTCATTGTGGCCGCGTCGGCAGGCAGCCTTTCGGTGACACAGGCCATGATTTCACTGCTTGCCGAAGGCCTGGACCCACTGGAGCCTGATCACCCCCGCCGCCTGATCACTGATGCGACGTCAATGTTCCGTGCTGCTGAAATGGTCGGCGAAGCTCTAGCCATTGCCCGCAAAGAGGTGGGCCGCACGCTTGAAGGAACCAAGATCAATGCTGACGTCTCGCTATTGCTGGGCGGGCGGATGGCCGATGAGCCACTGACGCTTTACCTGATCTACAGCGAAGGCAATTTCATCCAGTGCCAGCCTGACTGCCCTTATGCGCAGATTGGCGAGTTCAAATATGGTAAGCCCATCCTCGATCGTGCGCTGGAATGGGACACGCCACTGGATGAGGCCGTCAAAGTCGGGCTTATTTCGTTTGATTCGACCATGCGGTCAAATCTGTCCGTCGGCCTGCCGTTTGACATGATGATCATCCCTGCCGACCGGACTCGCCCCATCGTGCGGCGGCGGATTGAACAGGGCGACCCCTATTTCATGCAGCTATCGTCCAGCTGGGGTCGGCTGCTCACTGAAGCGCGCCAGCAGGTGCCCGATCCGCCGTTTTTGAAGACGGGTGGCTTCGGAAAATAACACGCGGCGCTTAAATTCCGCCGATGACAGGCTCTCGGCCCATCGCTTGCAGCGCAGTGGCTAAGGCTTGGGCGCACGCATTCAAAGTCCCTTGCTCGGTAGACCGGATCACAAAATTTGCGCCAACGCGCCCTTCGCGGAAAAAAGGATAGCTGCCAATTTGTGTGCCATCATGCGCGCGTTCCGTGACGGCAAGCAGATCAGACACTTCGCTTTCCGCAACCCAGCAGCCAACCGATGTTGAGATCAGCGGCTTGCCGCCTTCCAATGTGCCAGTAAGCGCTTCAAGCATACCCGCCGCGATATGCGGAACCCCGGCCATGATGAAGATATTGCCGTGGCGAATGCCCGGCGCGCCGGACATTTTGTTGATGATCAGATCCGCCCCGTGTGGCACCCGCGCCATCCGCAACCGTGCCTCGTTCACGCCGCCGCGCGTTTCATAATATGTGTGAAGCAGCGCGCTGGCCTCTGGATGGATCACAACATCAACATCTAGCGCCTTGGCAATGGCATCCACTGTTATGTCGTCATGCGTCGGGCCAATGCCGCCCGTTGTGAACAAATAATCGTAACGCGCGCGCAGCGTGTTCACTGTGTCAACAATTTCTTCCTGCACATCAGCCACCACCCGCACCTCGCGCAGGCGAATGCCCTGCACATTAAGCCACAGCGCGACTTGCGCGATATTCTTATCCTGAGTGCGGCCAGAAAGGATTTCATCCCCAATGACGCACAAGGCGGCGGTCCAGATACGATCAGTTGTCATGCCAGCCGTCTATGCGGGACGGACAAAAGAAGGAAGAGGGGAATTAGCCCTTGCACCAATCACTGTATTATGTGAGCAATACAGGAAGTTATTTGTGGAGAATTTCATGCGGTTAAGCCCTTTCATCATCAGTTTGACAGTTTTAGCCGTTAGCGCGCCGTCTTGGGGCCAGACCCCTGCCTTCGACCCGCGCGCCTGGAAAGGCCAGCATGCAGGCCCGCCCACGCAAGTGCTGACGCTTGGCAGTGCGCATTTAAGGCAGTTAGAAAAGCCGGTAACGCCTGCCATGCTCGTGCCGTTGCTCAATAAATTGGCAGCGTTCAAGCCCGATATCATCACGCATGAAGGCTTAAGCGGGGAGCAATGCGACACTGTCAATCGTTACGCCGCGCGCTATCCAGGGATTTACAATGACTATTGCTGGGGCACTGCCGAAGGGGAAAAGGCTACAGGATTGAGTGTGCCTGCCGCAATGGAGCAGGTGGAAAAGACGCT
>JANPCO010000020.1:0-40529 GCA_031430995.1 Sphingomonadales bacterium
AGAAAGTGTAAACGCCAACCGTCACATCCTGAGTGAGTGAGAAGGCAATGAACACAGACAAAGGAACAACCAGTGCGGAAAGCATCCGCTGGCTGAATGTGATGTGCGGCCGCCAGTTGCGAAAATAGAGGAGCATGGCAATGGCGTGCCCGATGAGAAATGCCCCGGCCCCCGCCTCTAGCCCAGCGGCTTCAAGCAAGACATCCCCAAGCGCACCGAACGCCATAACAGCAGCTATCAGCCAGCCGTCCATTTCGCGTGCGTTCAGGGAAGCCCAGACCGCCAGCAAGGTGACCCCTGCCCCTTTCCAGACGATCATCAGCGCAGGAGGAAGGGCAAGGTTCATGCCTAACAAGTAACTGACCCCAGCGATGACCGCCATGACCAAAACTGGTTTTGCTTCTGTTTCCTTAACCATCGCCCTCAATCCCCCCTCGCCAACTCTTGCAAAAGGCCATAACGGCTGCGGCTATGCAAGAACAAGTTCACATCATTGGCGGCGGCCTTGGCGGGTCAGAGGCGGCATGGCAATTGGCGGAGGCTGGTTTTACGGTTCGCCTGTCCGAGATGCGCGGAGTGGAAGGCACGCCGCAGCATAAGACCGATGATCTGGCAGAACTTGTCTGTTCGAACAGCTTTCGGTCTGATGATGCCCAGTCGAATGCAGTGGGATTGCTGCACAGTGAAATGCGGGCGCTTGGGTCGCTCATTCTGAAATGTGCCGACGCTCACCGTGTTCCCGCAGGGTCTGCGCTTGCAGTGGACCGCGACGGGTATTCCGCTGCTGTCACAGCTGCAATCGAGACACATCCCAACATTACGCTCGTCCGTGAACGGGTGGACAGCTTGCCCGACGGCCCCGCGATCATTGCGACGGGCCCACTGACGGGAACGGACTTAGCCACTGCAATTGCCGCTGAGACGGGCCAGGAATCGCTTGCGTTTTTCGATGCGCTTGCCCCGATCGTCTACCACGAAACCATCGATATGGACGTTGCCTGGATGGCATCGCGGTGGGACAAAGGAGACGGTGCCGACTATGTTAATTGCCCCATGGACCGCGATCAATATGAAGCTTTCATCGAAGCGCTGCTGGAGGGCGAAAAGACCGAGTATAAGGAGTGGGAAGCCAATACCCCCTATTTCGATGGCTGCATGCCCATTGAAGTGATGGCGGAGCGCGGGCGAGAAACGCTACGTCATGGGCCCATGAAACCAATGGGCCTAGACAACCCGCGCACGGGTCGCTGGCCCTGGGCTGTGGTGCAGTTGCGGCAGGATAATGCGCTAGGCACGCTCTGGAATATCGTCGGCTTTCAAACCAAGCTGAAACATGCCGAGCAAGTCCGCGTGTTCCGAATGATCCCGGGGCTGGAAAAGGCGGAGTTCGCGCGGCTGGGCGGCCTGCACCGCAACACATTTATCAAGTCGCCCGCTCTGCTTGACCAGACATTGCGATTGAAATCCCGCCCCAACATCCGGTTTGCCGGGCAAATTACAGGCTGCGAAGGCTATATCGAAAGTGCTGCCATTGGTTTGCTCGCCGGTCGCTTTCTGGCAGCCGAACTGCGCGGCGAAGCGCCACTGCTGCCGCCTGTGGAAACCGCGTTCGGTGCCTTGCTCAATCACATAACCGACGGCGCAAACGCGGATACTTATCAACCCATGAACGTCAATTTCGGGCTGTTTCCGCCCTTGGCGCTGAGCCAGAAAACGAAAAAGGCGAACCGGAAACTTCTCTATACCGAACGCGCGCGGGATGCTTTTTCGGGATGGGCGTCACGCATCCTCGTCACTTGATCCTTCCGCTTCGGGTGCGCGGAGCGGCGCAACAGGCGGACAATCAACGGCACGGCGCGGCGGGGATTTGCGCATCACGCGCGTCGTGGCAAATTCTGTCCGTGTAAGCCCGCCCGATCTATCACCGTCAGCCTTGGCGAATTTCTGCGTTGTTTTTGCCGCATATTCGTTGAATTGCAGCACTCCGTCACGGTTCAAGTCCAGCTTGGCATAGGCTTTTTGGCGGGAGGCGAGATATTCAGCGGTGCTTACCGCGCCATTCTTGTCTTTATCATAGCGGTTGAACCGCTTTTCCTCTTTGGACTTGGCCGTTGCAGCAGGTGCGGCTGGAATATCAGCAAGCGCATAGTCAGGCTCGGAAACCGGTGCCGTGGGAATGGCAGCATTTCCCCGGTCCATCCCCTGCCAGAAAAACAATCCTGCGCCTGCAAGTAACAGAGCCGACACCACACCTGCTAAAAACCGTCCCATGTTCGACTCCGCACCCTTATCTGCAGAGACTGTATCAAGAGTCGCCAAATCACAATCAGAAATTAAATAAGGCAAAGCGGAGCGCTATGAGCATTCGCCTCGGGGAACCAGGCGCATACACACGGTCAAGCCCGCGTTCGCAGTCTCGCTCAGCCAAAGCGGCCAGCACACCCAATGGCTTCAGCGGGCCGCGCAAATCCTTCAGCCCGACACCGGTAAAGTGCAAGGCTGCCTGAGTAAGGCTGCGGGAGCAGTGCCTTTGCATAGCTTGATCTGCGATGCCCCAGCCTTTAGCGGCTTCCAGTGCTGCGGGTGTCAAAGCGCAATTAGCAGTTGCGGCCACAAGGGAGAAGAGCGCAGCACCGCGCGCCTGTGCTGCATTGGCATCATCCAACGCCAAGTCCCAGGCCTCAATCAGCGTCACCATCTCTGCCAAACATTTGCGCAACAGCAAAGTCGCATCGCCAGCTCGAGTTCCCGGCACGGGTTGCTCCAATCCCTGTTCTTTCCACCAGGCCAGCTTGATCCGCGTTAGCAAAGGCTCTTTGCTCGCCGCGACAATTGAACCGAAATGATCGTCCAAGATATAGGCCGCGCGGATTGAACCGTGCAAATTCGCCTGCGCATAAGCCAATGAAAGCGCCTGATCTGCAGTCAAATTATGTGACACCCTTTTACAGTGAATTCAACGTTAACTTTCCCGCTTCAACCCGCCTTATCCATTTCCAACGCATAGGGCGTCGTAATCAAGCGATGTTTCAGCGGGGCAACCATGAACGATCAGGGCATACGGCCAGTAACAGCGCCGTTCAAAACGGCAAAGGCAAAATCTTTCAGGTCTATTCTGGCGCGGCTGCGCTCAGATACAGGCGGCAACATCATTGCGCTCACTGCAGCAGCAGTGATGCCTATGATCGGCGTTGTCGGCGGTGCCGTTGATATGAGCCGCGCTTACATGACAAAAGCGAAATTGCAGGCAGCATGCGACGCAGGGGTGCTTGCTGGCCGTCGCGCGATGACAGATTTGACCTATACGACAGCGGCCCGGGCGCGCGCCAACAAGATGTTTGCCTTCAACTACCGCGATTCAATGTCACAGGCGACTGGAACAAGTTTCGTGACAACGGGAACTAGCAACGGCGAAATCAACGGAACCGCCACAACAGTCATACCAACAGTGCTGATGAGAGTTTTTGGCAAGATGACGCTGGACTTTACCGTCGCCTGCAGCGCCGACCTTCAGGTGCCGAACATTGATACCATGCTGGTGCTAGACGTGACCGGTTCGATGCAAGCATGTCCTGACGGAAACTATAGCTGCGGTGCAGTCGGGTCTGGATCAAAGATCGAAGGCCTTCGGTCAGCAGTTCGCAGCTTTTACACTACATTGCAGACGGCCGCCGCCACCAGCCCGACGGCACAAATCCGATATGGCTTCGTGCCGTATAGCCAAGCTGTGAATGCCTCTGAGATTTTCAAATCCAGCCCCGGTTCTGGCCAGTTGCCTTTGACCCAGATGGTCAACAATTGGTCAGTCCAGTCGCGCGTGGCGAATTTCAACACGCCTGAGGTGAAGAATGTGCAGGCCGGTACGCCCGTCGATAGTGCCGAAACGTATCAAAAGCCCCGCACAGCACCAACGACACCAACGGACACGCCCATGTCTTACAATGACTGTTTTGACTTCAGACAAAACAACGCCTTTGTCATTGACTATGGACCCGATGCAGGAACAAGCTGGAACGCTTCGCCAAGCGGTCGCACAGTCTACCGCTTGGTTGCAACTGGAGCGCTGCAAAGCAGCCAGCCCGCAGACACAGTCGAATATGATAAGCTCTATTTTTCTGATGGTTACGCGGATATTTCGGCTTATCCATTTGGCAACCAAAACCGCGCCGATAACTTTCGCGCATGTACACGTGCGGTTACGACGACGCGCTATTCGCCGCAGACGATCTACAAATTTACGAGCTGGACTTACAAACCCGTGTCTTTTGACGTCAGCCAGTTCAAGGCTGGCAACACAGTAAACTACGTATCGGCGATTAACAGTTCGACGGCATATTCGCCGGTTTCGGCAAGTTATGATCCTGTTCAAATGGCCCAATTCCCGGTCAAGTCCGGATTTTCCATATCCGGTTCCACATGGCGCGGTTGTGTTGAAGAGCGCAGCACAGTGGCTGTTGCAAATTTCAGCCCGATCCCCGCTGATGCTGAAGATCTGGACTATATCAACCTTGGCACAAACGACGCGACTTACTGGCGTCCGGTCTTTTCCGACCTTGCTCATATGCGGTCTGACGCGCCAGAGGAAACCGATGCCAATGTAGATCGCAACTGGCGGCCAAGCGTGGTTTGCCCAACGGCACCGATGCGCAACTTGAACACGATGACGCTCAGCCAAATTGATGCTTACACGCCTTTGCTAACACCTAACGGCAGCACCTATCATGACATTGGGATGATCTGGGGGCTGCGGATGCTGAACCCGAATGGCATGTTCTCAGGCCGCAACCTGACAGGCACGAACGGCGGTCAGATTAGCCGCAACCTGATTTTCATGACTGACGGTGTCATGGAACCCAGCGCCACTGCTTTTTCGGCCTACGGGATTGAGCAAATGGACAAACGGATCACTGGCAACGTAGGCACAAGCGTCACAACGCTCCACGGACGCCGTTTCCAAGCCTTGTGTGATGCGGCGCGTTCGCAGGGCATCAGCGTTTGGGTGATTGCTTTTGGTCTTACTATCACAAGCAATTTGACAGCCTGTGCCGATCCAGGACGCGCCTATACCGCCAGCAATAGTGCTGATCTTGCGGAACGGTTCAAGCAAATCGCGCTTGATATTGCCGACCTGAGGCTGACCCAGTGATGAAACTTCATCTCAAATCTGTCCGACTGTTGCACGAGGATGATCGCGGCGCGGCGCTGATGGAGTTTGCGCTCCTCTCCCCGCTTTTCTTTCTCACCATGATGGGTGTGTTTGACATCGGCTACGGCATGTATGCGAAGTCTATCTTGCAAGGATCGGTTGAGGGCGCGGGTCGGTTAGCGGCCCTAGAAAGCACGACGACTTCTGTCACTGATCAGCGGGTGAGGGATTCAGTCAGGCAAATCAACAACGATGGCATCTTGACGTTTAAGCGAGTCTATTACCAGAACTATCAAGACGTATCGGTGCCGGAGGATTTTACCGATGGAAACGGAAACAGTGCCCGTGATGCTGGCGAATGTTTCATTGACCGCAATGGTAACGGCGTGTGGGATCAGGATGTTGGCGTTTCCGGTCGTGGCGGCGCGCAGGATGTCGTGATCTACACGGCCACCCTGAAATATGACCGGCTTTTCCCAGTGTGGGGCATGCTCAACCAGTCTCAACAACAGACCCTTACCGGAACAACTTATCTCAGAAACCAGCCCTTTTCTGCCCAAGCGGCCCGAGTGGGAGTGAAAATATGCACCTGAACCAAATATTTTCAAGAACATGCGCAGTCCTTAATCGGCTGATGCGAGGCGAAAATAATCAAAGCGGCATCGCTTTGATTGAATTTGCATATTGTCTGCCAATCTTCATGACAATTGGCATCACGGGTACAGAATTGTCACACATGCAATTGACGAACATGCAAGTCAGCCAAGTTGCCATGTCGATCACGGACAATGTGTCACGCGCAAAGCTGGCTGTGCCACTGGGCAAACCGCAATTTCGCGAACATGACGTCAATGATGCTTTCCTCGGCGCTGGCCTGCAGGACGGCCGCCTCGACATCTATAAAACCGGCCGCGTTGTCGTATCTAGCCTGCAACGCAACAAAGACGGTGGACAGTGGCTTGCGTGGCAGAGATGTCAGGGAACCAAGAACACGCCGTCGCAATTTGGCGTCGAAGGCAAGGGGAAGACTGGAACGGCTTTTACCGGAATAGGATTGTCATCGGGTTTTATCGCAGCGGAGGCAGACACTGCAATCATCGTGACTGAAATAACCTATGACTATCAGCCACTTATCTCAAACAACTTGCTCGGGACGATGACGATGCGGGCAGAGGCCGCTTATTATGTTCGCGATGATCGTGATCTGGATAAAGGACCCGATCTCAACGGCGTCTGGAACCCCACGCCAACGGCGCTTAAGCGATCCTGCACCATTTTTTCTGCGACTTAGGCGGAGGTGAGCTTAGGCCGCATCGTCGTTGCGAGCCCTTAGACTGCCTTGCAGGCGCTCAGGCTAAACTTCCACTACGTGGAAGCGCGGATGCGGCTTTAGACGTTTGTTGCAGAGGCTGGTGCGTTCGAGTTATCCCATCAATCCGCTCACCCTGAGCTTGACGAAGGGTTGGTACAGTATGAACCGCCACAGTCGGAGCGAACCGTCCAACAACCCTTCGTTAAGCTCAGGGTGAGCGGGCTGGTTTCATCTAAGTTGAGCTGACTCAAAGATGTCGCGCTCCAAACCGTTCGCGCCCAAGCCCCCGTCAACGCCCGCAGGTTTTCCGCACTGCCGCCACAACCCGCGCAACATCAACCAGCGCCAGCTTTTCAAGATTTGCCGCATAAGGCAGCGGCACGTCTTCGTTGCAGACGCGCATTACGGGCGCGTCAAGGTCATCGAAGCCGTCCTCCATGCACAGCGCCACGATCTCGCTGGCGATAGAACAGGTTGGCCAGCCTTCCTCAACCACCACCAGCCGATTGGTCTTCGCGAGGCTGGCGAGCACCGCTGGTTTGTCGAGCGGGCGAAGCGTGCGCAAATCGATGACTTCCGCGTCTATCCCCTCGCCTGCCAGCGTTTCCGCCGCATCAAGCGCCAGCGCGACGCCAATTGAATAGCTGACAATGGTCACATCTTTGCCGGGCCGCATCGTGCGCGCTTTCCCGATAGGCACAATATGATCGCCGTCGGGCACTTCAAACGTGCGCCCATAGATCAATTCATTTTCAAGGAAAACAACAGGATCGTCGCAGCGTATCGCCGATTTCAGAAGGCCCTTCGCGTCGGCCGCGTCATAAGGCGCAATCACGATCAGGCCGGGAACGCTGGCATACCAGGCGGCAAAATTCTGGCTGTGCTGTGCGCCAACGCGGCTTGCGGCACCATTGGGGCCGCGAAACACAACCGGGCAGCGCATTTGCCCGCCGGACATATAATTGGTTTTGGCAGCGGAATTGATGATGTGATCAATGGCTTGCAATGCGAAGTTAAACGTCATGAATTCAATGATGGGGCGCAAGCCCGCCATCGCAGCGCCAGTGCCAATGCCCGCAAACCCATATTCAGTAATGGGCGTATCAATGACGCGTTTGGCCCCGAATTCCTCCAGCAGGCCCTGCGTGACTTTATACGCGCCCTGATATTCGGCGACTTCCTCACCCATGACGAACACACGGGGATCGCTGCGCATTTCTTCCGCCATCGCATCGCGCAAAGCCTCTCGCAGTGTTACTTTAACCGCCGACCCGTCAGCGGCGGGAGAAGACGGAGCCTCAACAACAATGGGCGCAGTGGACGCAGTGACGACTGGAGCCGCTGTTTCAACCGGAGCTTTCACTGGAGCAAGCGCAGGAATTGCATCATCTTCTTCGCCCTGAATGAGCGCAATGACAGTGCCGACCTTCACGCCCTCAGACCCTTCAGCCACACTGATCGCGCTCACTACGCCTTCATCAACTGCCTCAAATTCCATCGTCGCTTTGTCAGTTTCAATCTCAGCAAGAATATCCCCCGCCTTGACCGTATCGCCGACCTTGACCAGCCATTTGGAAAGCGTGCCTTCCTCCATCGTTGGGGAAAGGGCAGGCATTTTCAGTTCAGTGGCCATCAGTATTGCCCCACCAGAATGTCAGTATAAAGCTCCGCTACGTCGGGCTCAGGCGAACTCTCGGCAAAGTCAGCAGCTTCTGTGACGATCCGGCGAATGTCCTTGTCGATCACTTTCAGCTCATCCTCAGTAATGCCCGCCACCAGCATGTCTTTGCGCAGGCCGTCGATCGGATCGGATTTTTCCTTCACATCCTGCACTTCCTCACGTGACCGGTATTTGGCGGGATCAGACATGGAGTGACCGCGGTACCTGTAAGTTTTCACTTCCATCAAAATCGGGCCATTGCCGCCGCGCACATAATCAATCGCGGCTTCGGCGGCGGCCCGCATTTCAAGCACGTCCATGCCGTTCACTTGCATGCCCGGAATGCGGAATGCGTCGCCACGCTTGTGAAAATGCGTTTCCGAACTGCCCCGCGCGACAGCTGTACCCATCGCGTAACCGTTATTTTCAATCACAAAGATAATCGGCAGCTTCCAAAGGGCAGCCATGTTGAAACTTTCATAGACTTGCCCCTGATTGGAAGCGCCGTCGCCAAAGTAGCTGACTGCAATGCCGCCATCTTCGCTATATTTATGCGCAAACGCCAGGCCAGCCCCAAGCGAGACCTGCGCGCCCACAATGCCGTGTCCGCCGTAAAACTTCTTTTCGACCGAGAACATGTGCATTGACCCGCCCTTACCGCGCGAAATGCCCGCGCCGCGCCCGGTAAGTTCAGCCATGATCAATTTGGGATCAATGCCGTAGGCGAGCATGTGGCCATGATCCCGGTATCCTGTGATCACGCTGTCTTTATCAGCATCCAGTGCCGATTGCAGGCCAACGGCCACTGCTTCTTGCCCGATATACAGATGGCAGAACCCGCCGATCAGACCGAGGCCGTAGAGCTGCCCCGCCTTTTCCTCAAAGCGCCGGATCAGCAACATTTCGCGGTAAAATTGGAGCATCTGTTCGTTGGTGGCTGGAAATGCCGCGATATTGGAAAACGCAGTTTCAGCGTCAGCGGATTTCAGCTTGGGGGCTTTGGCCATTATCATTCCTTATTTGGACAGTGCGATGTGTCACAAACAGCGCCGCAGCCTTTACCACAAAGGGCACAGCAGGTCAGTCAATGACGTTACGTTTATGGTTTTGTTGGCGAGCCGTCATCCAGAGGGATAATGACCTCATCAGGCTGCGCAAGTCCCAAATCACGACGGACCAGTTCATCAACCATGTCAGGGTTCGCGCTTTTGGGATTGAGCAGCGATACCCGGTTGGCCAAACGTGCCTTTTCCTGATCAAGACCGATCAATTCGGCCTTACGCGCTTCTAGCCGCTGCGTATAATCACCCCACGCCAGAACGCCGTTTGCGCCGAACACGGCATAGCCTGCCAGCACGCCAACGATCATGATCGCAAGGGCGCGCCACGCGACAGATTGGGCGAGTGTGAGAAAAGATGAAATGCCGCGCATGCATCACTGAATCACACGGAGTCGTGCGGGTCAACCTCTATCGTGCAAAAACTGAACGACCTGGATAATGCGCCACGCTCCCCAGCTCTTCCTCAATGCGGATCAGCTGATTATATTTGGCCAACCGATCAGACCGTGCCAAACTTCCTGTTTTTATCTGCCCGCAATTGGTTGCCACGGCCAGGTCAGCAATGGTTGCATCCTCTGTCTCGCCCGAACGGTGGGACATGACTGACGTATAGCCCGCCCGGTGCGCCATGTTCACCGCTGCCAGTGTCTCAGTCAGCGTGCCGATCTGGTTGACCTTGATCAGGATACTGTTGGCCAGCCCCTCCTTGATCCCATCCGCCAGCCGCACGGGGTTGGTGACAAACAGATCATCACCAACCAACTGACACTTGTGGCCAATCTTTTGAGTCAGCAGTTTCCAGCCGGCCCGGTCATCTTCGCCCATGCCGTCCTCAATTGAGGCAATAGGATAGCGCGCAGCAAGATCAGCCAGATAGTCAACCTTTTCAGCGGACGAAAGCACGCGCCCTTCTCCGTCGAGATGATAGGCCCCGTCACGGAAATATTCAGTTGCGGCGCAGTCAAGGGCGAGCACCACATCATCGCCAGGCCGGTATCCTGCTGCCTCGATAGAAGCCATGATGAAATCCAGCGCATCAGCCGGGGAGGCAAGGTTTGGGGCAAAGCCCCCTTCATCACCCACAGCAGTTGCTAGCCCCTTGTCATGGAGCTTGCCCTTCAGCGTGTGGAAAATTTCTGATCCCATCCGCACTGCATCAAACAGGCTCTCTGCGCCGACGGGCACAATCATGAATTCCTGAAAATCAATGGGGTTATCAGCGTGCATTCCGCCGTTGATGATGTTCATCATCGGCACAGGAAGAACATGGGCAGAAACACCGCCAACATAGCGATAAAGCGGAAGCCCGCGCGAATCCGCTGCTGCCTTCGCGACGGCCAAACTGACGCCCAGCATCGCGTTCGCGCCGAGCCGTGCCTTGTTTTCCGTGCCATCAAGGGCAATCAGCATCGCATCAAGTTCGGACTGGTCCTCTGCGTCAAAGCCAATCAGTAAGTCAGCAATTTCTCCGTTCACGCCCGCGACGGCTTGAGATACGCCTTTGCCAAGGAATTTGCTTTTATCGCCGTCACGCAATTCCACAGCCTCGTAAGCCCCGGTGGACGCGCCAGATGGCACCGCCGCGCGGCCAAACGCGCCGTCCTCCAAGCTGACATCAACTTCCACGGTGGGGTTGCCGCGGCTGTCAACGATCTGGCGCGCATGGATATCGAGAATGGCTGTCATTATATCAGGCGCTCCGGGATCATTTTTGTTGGTGATGGGTTCACTATCGGCGATAAGGCTGGGATGCAATTGGCGGGATGACCGCACCTGTGCAAAAAGGATGATGACGACGATGGCTATTGAAAAAACACCTGCGAAAACTCCAGCGGCTGCCAAGCCCAAAGCTGCCACTAAACCCGCAGTCGCCAAAGCGCCTGCAAAACGTGCCGCTGCGCCGAAGCCCCTGCCTTTGAAGGCAGAGACCGCAACGCTCACTGACCAAGCCAAAGAAGCATTGGGCAGTGCCGGTGCGAAAGCCCGCAAAGCTGCCAACGCTGGCAAAGACACCGCAACCGGCGCCATGAACACGGTTGCTTCGATGGTTGAGGATGTCGCCAAAACCATCGACGCTCAGGTTGGCCCGCAATACGGGGACTATGCCCGCAAAGCCGCCAGCGCCGTTTCCAGCGTTGCCACGAGCCTTGAGTCCAAGGATGTCGATCAATTGCTGGATGACGCTCGCAATTTTGTGAAGGCGCGGCCCGGCGTGGCCATTGGCGCTGCTGCGGCCTTTGGTTTCCTGCTCACCCGCTTGGTCAAAGCTGGCGATGACGACGACGCCTGAGCTTTCTGACACTGAATTTGCTGACCCTGAACTGGCAGATGAAGTTTCACGGACGGAACGGCCCACGATTGCCGCGCTGTTCGGACAACTGGTCGATGATAGCCGCACATTTGCAACCGCTGAACTGGCCTATTTGAAGGCGCAGGCGGGTGAGCGCGCCAGTTACGCTTTGCCCGGCCTTGCCATGATCGGCGTTGCTATGGCCCTTAGTTTCGCGGTGATCGTCGCGGGCCTGATCGGCTTGATGGTGTGGCTTGCCACTATCACGCCGCTGGGCTGGGCTGTGTTGATTGTGACAGCCACTGCTGCATTGGTCTGCCTCATTCTCGTTCGCGTTGGAACCGCTCGGCTACGTGGCAGCCTGAAATCTAGGGACACACGGTGATTGACCCCCTTTCCACCAGCGAGACCGAGTTAAAAACTGCGCGGTCACGACTTAAGAACAGCCTGTCTTCGGTCAAGGCGCGCATCAGCCCCAAGTCGCTGAAGGATGATGCCCTGAACACAGCAAAAAACCGCCTGATCGGCGTTGCCATTGCATCGCGGAAAAGACCGTTGATCGCCATTGGCGCGCTGGCTGTCGCTGGGTTAATCACGTTCCGAAAACCAATCTCAGCTGCGGTAAAGCGGCTTGCCAAGGAGAAGAAAAATGTCTGACACGCTAAGCGACAAAGCCTCTGAAACTTATTCGGCCGCCAAAGTGAAAGCCGAACAGGCCGCAAAATCGGCCAAGGCAAGTGCAAAGAAAGCAGCAAGCGCTGCCAAGGCAACAGCAACAAAAGCCACGGCGAAAACCAGCCAGACCGTTGAAAGCAATCCGCTGGCCGTTGTTGCTGGTGGTCTGGCGATCGGTGCGATCATTGCCGCGCTGATCCCGCGCACACGGCGTGAGGATGATCTGGTTGGAAAAGTCGGCAAGTCCGTCCGCGCGACAGCCAGCAAAGCTGCAAAGACTGCAACAGCAACGGCCAAGGACCAGCTGAACGAACTCGGCCTGAACGCGGATGCGGCGAAGGGGCAGTTGCGTGATATCGTCAGCAAGATTAGTGAGGCCGCATCCAACGCGGGCTCTGCCGCTGCGGATAGTGTTCGGAAACGAAAATAGTAAAGGCCTTCCCCTCTTCATGAGCAACTTGCACCTTGTCTTCGGCGGTCGCGTCGATGACCCGATGACGCTGGATTTTAACGATCTGAGTTCAATTGACATCGTCGGCATGTTTCCAGATTTCAAAAGTGCAGAAGACGCGTGGCGCGCCGCCGCCCAGCGCACCGTTGACGATGCCGAAATGAAATATGTTGTTGTGCATCTGCATCGGTTGTTGCAGCCTGCGGGGTAACGTATAAGCCTTTTGGTTCCACAGGTTACGCGCAGGACCAAACCGATGACAATAGACGCCTTATTGAGTGCAGCCGTTCAGTCCGGCGGCATTGCGGGCGCGGCAGCTTTCGTTGGTAACAAAGGCGGCACCGTCTCCACCCACACAGCTGGCCTGCGCGATCCCGCTAACAGTGCTGCGATGACAGCGGACACTATATTCCAAATTGCATCGATGACCAAGGCCGTCACGTCTGTTGCCGCGATGCAATTGGTAGAGCGGGGCTTGCTATCGCTTGACGCACCGCTCGGCGATTTGCTGCCAGATTTGGCCAATCCACAAGTGATTGACGGATTTAGTGAGGACGGCGCTGTTGTGCTCCGCCCCGCGGCTTGTGCCATCACGCTGCGGCATTTGCTCACGCACACATCCGGCTTTGGCTATGAATTTATGAATGCAGCAATGCTGCGCGCACGCGGACCGGAAGGTAGCCCGGCACCCGGCACGAAGGCAGCCCTGCTCTCCCCCCTATTGTTCGATCCGGGGGAGCGGTGGGAATACGGGATCAGCACAGATTGGGCAGGCTTGGCTGTTGAAGCGGCGAGCGGCATGCGACTGAACGCTTATTTTGATGCAGAGATTTTTGGGCCACTGGGCATGGCTGATACTGGTTTTTTTGTTAGTGACGCCATGGCACCGCGCCGCGCAGCGCTGCAATTGCGCGGCGAAAGCGGTGCCCTATCGCCCTTCCCTGTTGAAATTGGTGGCGGACCAAGCGCTGAAATACTCTCAGCTGGCGGTGGGCTTTACAGCAGCGGGCCAGATTATATGCGTTTCCTCCGCATGATCCTGAACGGCGGCAGCCTGGACGGCGCGGTGCTCTTGCGGCCCGAAACCGTCGCAGACATGAGCCGCAATCAGATTGGCGATATTCGCGCAGGCGATATGGAGAGCATCAACCCGATGTTCGCGCTGAAAAACGATCCTTTCCCGGCGCAGCAAACCGGATGGGGGCTTGGCTTTCTGATCAACCCCAACACTGGCCATAATGGCCGCGCTGCAGGCAGCCTTTCCTGGGCAGGGATCGCCAATACATACTACTGGATCGACCCGGCGAGTGATGTAATTGGCCTTATCATGTTGCAGCACTTGCCCTTTGGCGACCCAGCAGCGCTTGATCTTTACGCCGCATTTGAACGCGCAGTTTACCGGATTGAGGGCTGAATTTTTCGGCACGCTGCACGTTGGTTTAGCCCTTGGCCGTTTACGCTTCGGCAACTCAAATGCCTTAAACGATGCGTGTAATGGCAGCTTCCAAACTCTTCAGTCTTTTTTCGGCCGCGCCTGAAACCCGGAACTCGTACAATCAGCCCGATCATAGTGAGGCGCTTTCACTACTCAATCATTTTGAGGAGTCCTGCAAAGGCTGGTTCTGGTCAACGGACGAGGCAGGCCACGTCAAATATATCTCTGACAGCGTGGCACCGTTTTTGAACAGCGCGCCGGGCAAATTGGCGGGACTGGAATTTGCAGGCCTGTTTGTGCCTGCTGATCCGAACGCATCTGCCCGTGAAAGGCTTTCATTTCTGCTCTGTCGCCATTCAAATTTTGAAAAGCTGGTACTGAAGGCAGCGAACGCGCAGAATGGTCGCTGGTGGGAAGTGTCAGGCAGCCCCCAGTTTGATGGCAGTGGGCAATTTTGTGGCTACCGAGGCTACGGCGTTGATGTGACAGAACAGCTCGCGTCATCTGAACAAGCGTCGCAACTGGCGCTCTATGATCCGCTAACGGGCCTGCCCAACCGGCTGAGCATGACCAACAGCCTTCAATCCGGTTTGGCCGGAATTGACCTTGCGGGCCGGTCGTGTGCGGTGATTTTGATTGATCTTGACCGGTTCAAACAAGTGAATGACTCCCTTGGCCACCCGGCAGGCGATGCTCTGCTGATCCAGGTATCGGAACGGCTACTCAAAATTATCGGAGACCGTGAAAAAGTTTTCCGGCTGGGCGGGGATGAATTTCAGATCATTCTGCCGAACTGTGATGACCGCGATATGCTGGCCGGAATTGCTGATGAGATTATCGAAACTCTTACACAGCCCTATTCAATTGACGGCGTCCGCTGCATCATCGGGGCGTCAATTGGTATGGTGATTGGCCCCGCCGATGGTCGCACAAGCGATGAAATGATGCGCAACGGCGATCTCGCGCTTTATGCTGCCAAAGCGAATGGGCGGGGCTGCTATCAATTTTTTTCTGGCGAATTGCTCGAAGCTGTTGAGACGCGGCGGGTGTTGGAAGAAGATTTGCGGGATGCGCTGGCCAAAGGGCAGCTATCGCTATTTTATCAGCCACTGGTCAGCACCAAAAGCAGTTGCGTGACAGGCGTTGAAGCATTGATCCGGTGGCATCATCCAACCCGCGGAGCCATTTCGCCCGCTCTGTTCATTCCCATTGCTGAAGAAGCGGACCTGATCGGCAAACTGGGTGAATGGATATTGCGCAAAGCCTGCGATGATGCGGCAGGCTGGCCGGCAGAAATTCGTGTGGCAGTCAATGTCTCGCCTCTTCAATTTGCCAATGAAGGACTGCCGCAGATCGTGCTGTCAGCGCTTGCCAATTCCGGGCTTTCTCCGGGGCGTCTGGAACTTGAGATCACCGAAGGCGTGTTCTTGAACGAATCCAGCGAAACAGATGCCATGTTTTCAAGACTAAAAGATTTAGGCGTGCGGCTGGCGCTGGATGATTTCGGCACAGGATATAGCTCGCTTAGCTATTTGAAAACGGCACCGTTTGACAAGATTAAAATTGACCAGAGTTTTGTGCGCGAAGCCACCCACCCCGCATCACGCAACCGCGCCATTATTGCCGCTATTGTGGCCCTGGCGGGGGCGCTGGACATGGAAACGACGGCTGAAGGTGTGGAAACGCTTGATCAGCTTGACCTGATCAAAAACCTGGGTGTCAGCCATATTCAAGGATATGTTTACAGCAAGGCGATCCCTTCCGATGATTTGGCACTTGGGCTTGAAAACGGAGAATGGCGGATTGAGCCCTCAGGCCCTGCCAAACAGCGCAGCAAGCGACGCGCCATGTACCGCAAAGTCGGGGCGATCATGGGCGGATATTATCACGCTGCGCTTATTCGTAACCTGTCCGAAACCGGAGCCTTGATTGAGGGGTTGAAGGACGTTCCGCTTGGCGCGCAGATGATTGTTGATTTTGGTGAAGGGCAACTCAGCGTCGGCACTGTGCGTCGCACCGGAAAGCGTCAATTGGGCATCGAATTTTCCGATCCCCTGATCGATGACGGCGTTGGCGGATTGCGAACGGGCAACCGCGTCGCGCCGTATACGCTGGCGAAAATGGGCCTTTCGCCGTCTGATCATCTGGGTGAGACACGGCCGTGGAGCGCCCCTGGCGAGGGGAGCCTTGAAACGGTAACGCAGACGCTTGGCCTCAAACTGCACGGCGAACCCACACAAACAGCAAGCAAATTCCAGAACCTGACCCTGATGGGAACTGGCCTGAACTTAGGCGGACGGCAACACCGGCAAGTCACCCTTGATGAGTGGGAGCGTCTGAAAGCCGCAGTTGAGGCCAGCCATAACCCGTCCCTGAAGTTCATCATCGGTCTGGTTGTAATGACCGGGGCACGGTTGCAGGAATTGCTGATCGCTCGGTGGGACGACATCAACGTCGGCACGCAAGTGTGGATGGTGCCAAAATCAAATGCTGGCGAACAACGCCGCATCCACTTGCCCGCTGATGCCGTCAAGCTGATCAATCAACTGCCAAAGTGGGAGGGCTGCCCCTATCTGATCGTCAACCCGGCGACCAAAAAACCGTACCGCACCTTTTTCGGCAGTTGGGATGCCGCACGCACCAAAGCAGGCCTCGCCACTGTCAGCATCAATGATATCCGCAGCAGCGGCATCAAGAGTTGGTGATCCTAGGCCGCCGCCGCTGATCGTTCGCTGCGGTAGTAAAGGAACGTCAGCCACAGCGATGTCGCCCCCAAAAGATGCCAGGCAGCATGGCCCTGCAAGAGGCTTTCCGGTGCGCAAACTAAGCCGCTTTGATCCAGATTCCAGAGTGTAAAAGCGACTGCTTTGGTAGCAACGCCGCTGAGATAATAGCGCAGTTTGACATTCAAGCGCAAAGGCCGCGCGAGTATTAGTTCCACGGCTATGGCAGTAATCAGCACGGCGGCGAAGAGAAACCGCCGCACTTCAGGCACAGCATAAAGCACGGCAATGAGCGTCGATACAACCACAATGTAAAGCATCGCTGCGTACCGCCCGGAAAGGTTCCGCCACCGTGCGACAGCGCACACCAGCATGAACCCGCCGGTCAGATACATCCCTGTGACATCAAAAAATTGGCCCCAAAGGGTCAGCGTCGCGTGGAGGAGCACAGAGCCGAGGCCAACAAAAATCGCCGTTGCCCCAAATATCTGCGCCGCAAGCCGCGGGAAGGCCGATGTCCAATTCCTGCCGCGCGACAGGGCGATCATCAGAAAGCCCAGAAACGCATAGCCATAGCTTGACCAGCTGTTCGCGGGTTGAACGATCAGTGCGCCGGGGCGGGGAAGCTCACAAAAGCAGCGCGTCGTCGTGCATGTTGCTGGCGCATAGGCCGCCCAGTTGGGCCCAAGCCCCGACAGGACGAGCCATATAAGGACCATCGACACCAGCGTAAGTGCAGCAGCTGTTACAATCGGCCGGGCGGTGATGGTCACTGTGGCACCCCTTTGCTGGTCCGTGTCAGAACTTGCCTGATACCGTCAATTGGAAGCCCGGATCAAGCCGCCGTTCGCGCTTGATGATCTGGCTGATGACGCCACTGGCACGCGTGCCCGCGTAAAGAAAGCGTTCGCGCGTGAAGGGCGTCCCCGTCGCGTTGAAGACTTGCAGCTTCACTGTGCCGAGCGACCATTTGCGATATTCGATGAAAGCCTGAACCCTCTCCCGCTCCACTTGGCGGCGGAACTGAGTCACGAAATAGGCCTTACCGGGTGCCGCAACGTCCACTGTAAAACCGTAAGCAATGCCGGGCTTTGGCAGATCGTGCCGAAACTCAAAGGTCTGCTGCCATTCCGGCTGGAACGAGGCTCGGCGATTGAGGCCTGTCACAGGGTCCATCACTCGGCTACCGTTATACTGTCCGATATATTTTAGCTCCATGCCGCGCACGCCAAGGGGCTTCGTGATCCAATCAAACGGCAATGTAATTTGCAACTCCGCATTCCACCGGCGGCTGTTGCCGATATTGCCGGCCCCGTCGAAGAAGATGAGATTGCCTGCCGCATCACGCGCGGAAACAGGCACCAGATCCTGTGTATCGCGGAGCAGTTCGTAAGATCCCAGCAGTTCGATGCTGCCGCGTTCCATGAATTTGTGGCGGACAAGGGCGGAAAATGTCGTCACCTTTTGTGGCACCAGATCCTGATTGCCCGCGTCCACTTGATTGCCCTGCCCCAGATCAACTGACGTCGCGAACTCGCTGAAATCCAGTTGCGCGACTTGATGTTCAGCGCGCAGCTCAACGGTGGTGGCTTTATCGGCTGTCCATGTCGCGACGATGCGCGGTTTGCCGAACTGAAAACTGCGAGCGGCTGCACTGTCGCCGCCCAAGCGCAATTTCGAAAATTCGAATATGACGCCGCTTTCAAGAGTGAACGACGGACTGATCGCCCATACGTCAGACAGAAAAGGCTCAAGCCGCGTTTCGCGCACAAGAACGGCACTGGATGAAAGCGCGACGGGTGCGCCGTTGATCGCCTCGCCTCCAACAAAACGAGCGTCCAACCGGTTGTAAGCCAGCTCTGCGCCAAACTGAATCTGGTGATCGGCAAGGCCTATCCAGTCATTTTGCACCCGGACCACAGCCTCTGACGGGCGATTGCGGTTAGCGGCCTCGAATAGGCTAGTCGCTGGCCCACGCGTTGTGAAAATGCGGGCGACCGCATTGTCAGTTTCGTGGGTGTGAAGCACGATGAACTTAGTCGTCAATTTGGGGAACAGCGCGAATTCGACATCTCCGCCAATTTCATACTCAATGTCGTTTTTGGGTTCCTTTGTGCCAAGTGACTCTGATCCGGTGACTTGCCCGGTTGGCCCTGTGATTATGCCGAGCCGCAAGTCTCTGCCGTTGCTCCAAGCGACTTGGCCTTTAAGGTTCAGTTTTGCCGTGCCTAAGCGGGTTTTAAGTGCGCCACCAAAGACTGCCTCGCGGTAGACGCTGTTGCCGACATAAGTGCGCCGTTCAACAAGCGCGCGGCCACCGGTAAGGAAATCCTCCGGTCCAGTGCTTCGTTGATTTTCGCCATAGTAGTTGAAGTTCATTTCATAGGTTGTGCTGCCCCGTTTGAGTGTCGCAGAAGCGCTGCCGATGGGCATGACGGCGCGTCGCTGGCTTTTCGTCAAGGCAATTTCATAGGTGCCTGTCAGGGCTGCACCAGATTTGCGGATGACATTGACGATCTGGCCCTTGCCTTGCGCCTCTCCGTCTCCTCCCGCTTGTTCAGTGAGTATGATCCGCTCTACCTGGCTTGCAGGAATGCGGGAGAGGATGGTCTTGATTGTATCAGATTTGGTCGAAGGGCGGTCACCGTCGATTAGGACATTGCCCGCATTTTCTCCAAAACCGCGCCGCCCTTCGCTGTCTTCGATCGAAAATCCTGGAATACGGTCCACCATATCAAGCGCGTTGACCGGCGAATAAGCCGCAAAGAAATCAGGCGTGAAGGTTCGTTTACCGCTAGCCTCAGCTTGCGGCGCAGTTTGAGCAAAGGCAGCGGCGGAGGCAAGGCTGCCGAGCGCCAATGCCACTGCAGCTATGCGTTTGCGCTTTAACCTCAAGGCGTTGTCCTCTCCTGCATTTCTGTCATTGCGAGCGAAGCGACGCAATCCAGTGGGGCGGCACATATTCTGGATTGCTTCGCTTCGCCCGCAATGATGCCTTCTCGCTATGGACCGCCAATCCTTAACCCACCCACCATTCGCCCAAAAGCAGTGGAGATTCGATGAACGCCCCGCGCAAAAGCGGCTTGCACCGGCGCACCTTGCCCCGTAACGCTGCACTCGACTTGCCGTTAACGTCAACTGAAAGGCCTCGCATGCGCTTTACTGGCACCAAAGATTATGTTGCAACTGATGATTTGAAAGTGGCTGTGAACGCCTCTGCGACGTTACGGCGACCGCTTCTTGTCAAAGGCGAGCCCGGCACGGGAAAGACCGTGCTGGCCGAAGAAATCGCCAAGGCAATGGGTGCGCCGCTGATAACGTGGAATGTCAAATCAACCACCAAAGCCCATCAAGGTCTGTATGAATATGATGCTGTGGCGCGGCTGCGCGACGGTCAGCTCGGCGACGAACGTGTGCACGACATCAAAAATTACATCCGCAAAGGCAAACTGTGGGAGGCGTTCACGTCGCCTGTGCTGCCCGTCCTGTTGATCGACGAAATCGACAAGGCAGACATCGAATTTCCCAACGATCTGTTGCAGGAACTCGACCGAATGAGCTTTGACGTTTATGAAACGCATGAGACGATCACCGCCAAAGAACGGCCCATCATCATCATCACATCCAACAATGAGAAGGAACTGCCCGATGCGTTCCTGCGCCGCTGTTTTTTCCATTATATCAAATTCCCCGACCGCGACACGATGCAAGCCATCATCGACGTCCACTTCCCCGGCATCCAGAAAATCCTGGTGAAGAAGGCAATGGATATTTTCTACGACATCCGCGAAGTGCCAGGCCTCAAGAAAAAGCCGTCAACCAGCGAATTGATTGATTGGCTCAAGCTGCTGCTGGCCGAAGACATGCCACTCGACGTCCTCCAAAACCGCGACCCCAGCAAGGCGATCCCGCCTCTCCACGGTGCGCTCCTGAAGAATGAGCAGGATGTGATGCTGTTTGAGCGGCTCGCCTTCATGGCGCGGCGGCAGGGGTAGGCTAATTGCCGTGCTGATGCTCGTCATTTCATTGTTAGGCGCAGCGTCAGCCGCGGCTCACGGCCCCAAGGCGGGTACGCGAACAGTGCCGCAACATTTCTGGGGCGAATGGCGTGAAGATAATCGTTCCCAATGTGGCAGTGCCGACGCGAGCAATCGGATTCTTTTCGGGCCGCGCCTGTGGGACATGCAGGGCGACGCTTTCGAGATTAAATCCATCAGGTTTCGCGGACGCCATAATTTTGCAATCTACACTCTTGCGACTGACGCTGGATCGCCTTTTGCCAATTTTGATTATGATCCCAAAACTGACCTCTTGGTCCGGGACTCTGAGATCTTTGTCTATCGTTGCCCCGCCCCAATGCAGAAGGCACTCTGATGTTCATAAACTTCCTCGACGAACTGCGCCTTGCTGGCATTCCGGCGTCGCTCAAAGAGCATCTGATATTGCTGGAGGCGCTGGACCGTGATGTTATTGAAAACACGCCGGAGGAGTTTTATTATCTCTCCCGCTCCGTGTTTGTGAAGGATGAAGGACTGCTGGACCGGTTCGATCAGGTGTTCAACAAGGTCTTCAAAGGGCTGCTCACTGATTACGGCGTCAACGCGCAAGAAATCCCTGAGGATTGGTTGAAAGCGGTTGCCGAGAAATTCCTGACCGAGGAAGAAATGGAGGCGATGAAGTCTCTGGGGTCTTGGGAAGAGATTATGGAGACGCTTAAAAAACGTCTGGAAGAACAGCAAAAGCGCCATGAAGGCGGCAGCAAGTGGATTGGCACAGGCGGCACGTCCCCCTTTGGCAACAATGGCTTCAACCCCGAAGGCGTGCGGATTGGCGGCGAAAGCAAGCATAAACGTGCGCTGAAAGTTTGGGAAAAGCGCGAATTTGCCAACCTTGATCACACCAAGGAACTGGGTACGCGCAACATCAAGATTGCGCTGCGCCGCCTGCGCAAATTTGCGCGCACAGGGTCTGCCGACGAATTGGATATTCCAGCGACCATCGACGGCACGGCCAAGCAAGGCTGGCTGGACATCCGCATGCGTCCTGAACGGCGCAACGCGATCAAGGTACTGTTGTTCCTTGATGTCGGCGGATCGATGGACCCGTTCATCAAGCTTTGCGAAGAACTGTTCAGCGCCGCAACGAGCGAGTTTAAGAATCTTGAATTCTTCTATTTCCACAATTGCCCTTATGAAGGCGTGTGGAAGGATAACCGCCGCCGCTTTGCCGAACGCACGCCGATGTGGGATGTGCTGCACAAATATCCCCATGATTACAAGGCCATTTTTGTCGGTGACGCGGCAATGAGTCCCTATGAAATCAGCCATGCGGGCGGATCAGTAGAGCATTTTAATGAGGAATCCGGAGCAGTCTGGATGCAGCGGCTGACCAACACTTACCCCGCCGCTGTCTGGCTGAACCCTACACCCGAAGCGCACTGGGGATATTCGCAGTCCACCAAAATCATCAAGGAATTGATGAAAGATCGCATGTATCCGCTATCACTTGTCGGGTTGGACGGGGCCATGCGGGAACTGGTGCGCAAGGCTGGGTAGCGAGCGTGTGCTGGCCTAAACCGCCCGCTGCTGGTTGAGGATTTCATAAGCCATCACCGCTGTCGCGACAGCTGCGTTCAAACTGTCTGCTTTGCCAAGCATGGGCATTTTCACGAGCAAGTCGCATTCCGCCTCATAAGCCTCTGGCAACCCTTGAGATTCGTTGCCGACCAACAGGAATGCAGGAGCTTCATAACGCGGCACTTGGTAATCGAGATCGCTGTTCAGGCTCGTTCCCACCAGTTGCCCCGGCCCACTGCGCAGCCAAGTGGTGAAATCTTCCCACCGCGTCATTGTGATGCTTTGCGTAAATAACGCCCCCATGCTGGCGCGAACAGCTTCGACCGAGAAGGGGTCTGTGCAATCGTCAATCAAGATGAGGCCCCCTGCCCCGACGGCATCACCCGTGCGCAGGATTGTGCCCAGATTGCCCGGATCACGCAGCCGCTCTGCCACAATCCAAATCTCGGCAGTTGACCTGTCAATCTGGTCAAGTGGCGTCAGAATCTCCCGGTACACCCCGACAACTGCTTGCGGATTGTCTTTGCCGGAGAGCTTGGAGAGTATGTCCGGCGAAGTGATCAGCACTTCACCCCCAGCCACTTCGGTTTCCGCGATCAATCGTTGGACGAGAGGATGCTTCTCGCTCTCGGCGGTGAACCAGATCATTTCAGGCAAATGGCCGGCATCAAGCGCTTCAGTAAGTATGCGTAGGCCCTCGGCGAGAAACCGGCCTTCACTTTTGCGGTTTTTCTTATCGCGCAGGCCGCGCACGCGTTTGACTAGCGGATTGGAAAAGCCCGTGATTTCGCGGGCCACATCAATCCTCGCCAAACTTGGCCTGCACCAAATCCACCATGGTCACCAGCGCGGCCTCCGCATCGTCGCCACTTGCCGAAATCGTCACAGTATCGCCCATCGCAGCGCCCAGCATCATGAGACCCATGATCGATGTTCCGGCAACTTCATTACCATCTTTGCTGACTTGAATAGCAGCGCCCAGAGTACTTGCGATCGTTACGAATTTAGCGCTTGCCCGTGCGTGGAGCCCCCGACGATTGGTGATTTCGACGGTCTGGCTCGCCATTCTCAAGCCGCAGCCTCGCCCAGCACTTCAGACGCGACCGTGATATATTTGCGCCCGGCTTCGCGCGCGGCGGCCACGGCATTCACCACAGACATGGTCTTGCGCGCGCTTTCCAGGCGGATCAGCATCGGCAGATTGATCCCGGCAATCACTTCAACCCGCCCTGTTTCCAACAACGAAATCGCCAAGTTCGAAGGCGTCCCCCCGAATAAGTCGGTCAAGATGATCACGCCGCGCCCAGCTTCTACAGCAGTGATGGCTGCTGCGATGTCAGCGCGGCGCACTTCCATATCATCATCAGGACCAATGCAAATGGACGCAACGGCAGCCTGAGGCCCCACAACATGTTCCATCGCGGTCACAAACTCCACGGCTAAATTGCCGTGCGTAACCAGAACCAGTCCGATCATTGCTGCTCCATTTTCCCGGGCGATCCGGGCTTTTGTCCTGCGGGCACTTCGGCCCCGTGCCCCACCGAATTCACGTCCCGGTGGGTTAGGCCGGGCGTATAACCGGCTTCGCGCAATGTGCCAGCGATAAATTCAGTCACATGAACTGACCTGTGGCGTCCGCCCGTGCATCCGAATGCAACTGTCAGATAGGCCTTACCCTCGGCCTTGTAGCGCGGGATCAGCATCAGGATCAGATCCTGGATACGCGTGATGGCTTCATCCCACGCCGGATCATCGCGCACATAGGCTGCCACTTGCGCATCCAGCCCCGTTTTCGGCCGCAGGGCATCATCCCAGTGCGGGTTGCGCAGAAAGCGCATATCAAACACCAGATCGGCGTTACGCGGAACGCCGCGAGCAAACCCGAATGACATCAGGCTCAGCACGATATCCGCCCCGCCCTCCGCAGAAAAACGGCTCCGCAGGTCTAGCCTCAAGTCGTTTGACGTTGTCGTGCTGGTATCAATCACATGATCAGCCCAGCGGCGCAGCGGCGCGATCAGTTCCCGTTCGCGCGCAATCCCATCGCTGGCAGGCCGGTCCGGGGCCAGGGGATGACGCCTGCGTGTTTCGGAATAGCGCCGCTCAAGCTCCGCCCCGGAACAATCGAGAAAAAGCGTGGCAATATTTTCGCCGTGAGTGTCACGCATGGCTTTGATCCGGTCCACAATGGCAGCAGCGTTGAAGCCGCGCGTGCGTGTATCGACGCCAAGCGCAAGTGGCCGGGACGCCGATGCGCCTTCGGGGGCCCGCGTTGCCAGCAAGCGGTCCAGTAGCGCAAAGGGAAGATTATCAACTACTTCCCAACCGATATCTTCTAGCGTCTTAAGCGCCGTTGTCTTGCCAGCACCTGACATGCCGGAAACGAGCAAAATGCGGTCAGGCCGTGCCTTCCTGCTCATGACAGGCCAGCCTGCGCCAATGCCATTTCAGCTTTAATCACCGCTGACGCTTCAAACGGGCAAAGGCCAATGACGGGAATCCGCAGGTCCGCGATAAGCCGGTATTCCGTTTCTAACGGAAAACGGACGCTAGCAAGTGACAAGTCAATCATCAGTGCCACGGGAACATCCTGCACATGATCCCGGTTAATGATCCCAAGGCCGCGCACTTCAATTTTGCCTTTGATCGTTTCGGGAGAGCGAGACATCAACTGAAGGCCGACCCGCGTCAATATGGTATAATCGTCGCTGACTAACACCGCGCCGCGATCAATCAGGCGCAACGCGAGATCAGACTTTCCAGAACCAGACGGTCCTGTGATCAGCAACGCCCGACCGCCGCGCGCAATGCAACTGGCATGAAGTGTTTCAGATGTGAGTGAAACGCTCATGCAGAGGCAGGTGCAGGGGGAAGGGATATGATGAAGCAGGCACCCGTCGCGCCCTTTTCCCGCTCCGTCACCCGAATCGTGCCGCCGTGTGCCTCCACTATGGTTCGTGCAATGGCTAGGCCAAGTCCGCTATGCCGCCCGAATTCCGCCTCTGGCCTGTCAGAATGAAAACGGTCAAATATCGTCTCACGTGATCCGGGTGACACGCCAGGCCCGTCATCATCCATTTTGATGATGACGCGTTCAGGCGTGCCCGATGCCGACACCCGCACTCGTCCGCCTGGGGGAGAAAAAGATATGGCGTTGTCGATCAGGTTTTCAAACACGCGCACCAATTGAGCAGGGTCTCCGCGAACAATCGCACTCCCGGTTTGGGGGCGGGCAAATGCGATGGCGATGGCAGGTTCACGTTTGCGGTTGGCATAGTCGGCCACCATGCCTTCGATAAGGGTGCCTATATCCACGACCGTAAACCGCGACCTGGCAATGCGCGCGTCAACCCGCGACAGATCGGATATATCAGTAATAAGACGGTCCAGCCTGCGCACATCGTCTGCAATGACCCCGTGAAGCTGGTCTTTGAGTTCTGGCTTTTTAACTTTTCCCAGCCCCTCAACCGCCGAAGCCAGCGATGCGAGTGGGTTTTTCAGTTCATGTGCCACGTCCGCCGCGAAGGCCTCAACGGCATCCATGCGGCGGCGCAGGGCCTGGCTCATGTCTGAAATAGAGCGTGCCAGCTGCCCAATTTCATCAGAACGTGACGGCAGACGCGGAACCTGAACCTCACGCGCGCGGCCAAATCGCACTTGCTGAGCAGCGGCCCCCAGCATTTGCAGCGGGCGGACTATCGTTCGCGCCAGAAAGAGCGAGAGGAATATCGAAACAAGAGTTGCAACGCCGATCATATTGCCGATCAATGACCGCTCAACCCGCACAAAACGGCGAATGTCGCGTGCGTTGCGAAGCGTGACGATCGCATAACCTTCGCTGCCGGCCACGCTGGCACGCGCTTCAATCATATGGCTGCGGTCTGGGGCTAAGCTTAACGTTGATCCGTTCGGCGCTGGCGGAATGCGCGTTTCGGTGCTGCGGAAAGTTGGCGGTACTTCAGCATCAACGATCCAGTCTAGTCCTTCATCTAGCCAACGTGCAGCCTTGCGCTCAAAAGCCTCCTGCTCCGGATCGCGCAGAATGAAACTCGGAGGTCCAGCGGCCCAACTGTCTGCCCTAACCGCTCCTGTTGCATCAACCAGCCGGATGCGCACCTTGTCGGCACCTTCCAGCCGTTTCACCAGAACCGGCCACTGCGCCATAGGCACATCTTGCACGGCTGCTGCAATTAACTGCGCCTCATGTTCGGCTTGCAATCGGCGCTCTGCGATCAAGCGCGCCCGAAAGCCGTCAATGTAAAAGAAACTTCCCGCTAGCAGCGCAAGCGGAAGCGTGTTGACGGCCAATATCCGGGCGGCAAGCGGAACCCGGCCGGACCAGCGCAGCGCAAGGCCCGGATGTTCAGGTTTCGCTAAATCGGTATCCGGCGCCATATAGCGTATCTATCGCGTCAAAATCCTTGTCGACAACCCGGAACTTGCGCCGAATGCGCTTCACATGACTATCAACCGTCCGGTCATCAACATAGACGTCGTCCTGATAGGCCGCATCCATCAACTGATTGCGGTTTTTCACAATGTCAGGCCGCTGGGCCAAAGCCTCTAATATAAGGAATTCTGTGACGGTGAGCGCGACATCCAACCCGTCCCAGCGGACGCGGTGGCGTGCGGGGTCCATCTCCAACCGCCCGCGTTGAATGAGTGTTGCAGCTTCATCTGCATTGTCACCGCCGCTTGGGTCACCAAAGCCGTTGCGCCGCAAGACCGCCCGAATGCGTGCAATTAACAGGCGCTGCGAAAAGGGCTTAGCAATATAATCGTCGGCACCCACGGCCAAGCCTAGCTCCTCATCAATCTCGTCGTCTTTGGAGGTGAGGAAAATGACCGGCATCAACGATTTTTCACGCAATTTTCGGATCAGCTCAATGCCGTCCATCTTGGGCATTTTGATGTCAAAGACGCCCAGATCAGCTGGGTTGTCCGTTAGGGCCTTCAACGCTGCTTCCCCGTCTGTATACAGACGCGTCACGAACCCCTCGCCCTGCAACGCGATAGAGACCGACGTTAAGATATTGCGGTCATCGTCGACCAGCGCGATTGTCGCATCCATGGCTGGCGTGGTGTCAACCGGTTGTGGCATGACACTCGCTTAAACACGGCGGCCCTGAACCGCAACTTAATCCATGCTAACCATTAAGCTGATTTGACGCTCCCCCTCCCCTCCCTTATGCGACGAGGCGACTGACGCGGCGGAAAAGCGGCGGAAAACGATTGCAATTTTAATGGAGGCCGAATCATGGCACAACAAACCCTTGATCAGCAAGGCATCAAAACCAGCGCTGCGACGCATTGGAACCTTGGCACTGCGCCACTTGTGGAAATGGCGTTGAACCGGGGCGAAGGCATATTAGCTGCTGATGGTCCGTTGGTCGTCAAAACCGGTCTCCACACCGGGCGTTCCGCCAAAGATAAATTCATTGTCCGTGATGCTGAAACCGAAAACAGCATCTGGTGGGGCAAAAGCAATGTCGCCATGACGTCTGCTCATTTCGCAGCGTTAAAAGATGATTTCATGGCTGAACTGGCAAAGAAGGAGACGCTGTTTGTGGCGGACCTATTTGGCGGGTCGCAACCTGAGCACCGCGTGAATGTGCGCGTGATCAACGAATTTGCCTGGCATAATCTGTTTATTCGCACGCTTCTGGTCCGTCCAGAGGCTGCTGAACTCGCTGCTTTCGTGCCAGAATATACAATCATTGATTTGCCAAGTTTCGTTGCTGATCCCGCGCGCCATGGCTGCCGCAGCGGCACTGTCGTGGCTGTCAACTTCACAGAAAAACTGATCCTGATTGGCGGCACGGCCTATGCTGGTGAAATGAAAAAATCTGTGTTTGGTATTCTCAACTATCTGCTGCCAACCAAGGGCGTGATGCCAATGCATTGTTCAGCCAACATCGGCCCGAACGGCGACACTGCCGTATTCTTCGGACTTTCTGGCACAGGCAAGACGACGCTTTCGGCTGACGCATCGCGCACACTGATTGGCGATGATGAACATGGCTGGTCCGACACGGCCGTCTTTAACTTCGAAGGCGGCTGCTATGCCAAAATGATCCGTCTTTCCCCCGAAGCTGAACCCGAAATTTTTGCGACGACAAAGCGCTTTGGCACTGTGCTGGAAAATGTGGTGATTGATCCCGTGACGCGACAACTGGACTTTGACGACAATAGCTTGGCGGAAAATAGCCGGGGATCTTACCCGATTGATTTCATTCCAAATGCTTCGGAAAAGAATATGGGCCCCGTGCCGAAGAATATCATCATGCTGACAGCAGATGCCTACGGCGTGTTGCCGCCCATTGCGCGGTTGACGCCTGATCAGGCCATGTATCACTTCCTATCCGGATATACCGCACGCGTGGCCGGCACGGAAATTGGCGTGACTGAGCCCGAAGCGACTTTTTCCACCTGCTTTGGCGCTCCGTTCATGCCGCGCCATCCTTCAGTCTATGGCAATTTGCTGAAAGAACGCATCGCGAAGGGCAACGTGACATGCTGGCTGGTCAACACAGGCTGGACGGGTGGCAAAGCTACGATGCCAGGCATTAAGCGGATGCCGATCAAAGCCACGCGCGCGCTGCTGAACGCTGCTCTTGATGGCAGCCTCAACACGGCGACATTCCGCAAAGACCCTAATTTCGGGTTTGAGGTGCCAGTGGCCGTTGCAGGCGTCGACAGCGCCATCCTCGATCCGCGCGGCGCGTGGGTGAACGGTGCGGATTATGACGTCACAGCGCAAAAGTTGGTAGGCCAGTTCATCGATAATTTTGCCGAATTTGCTGAACATGTCGATGAGGGCGTGAGGCAAGCCGCCCCTGTCGCGGCTTAGGGTTGTCCTGCGCCGCGCACACTTAGCAAATACATCACAGGCGTGACGATCCGGCTGAGCAAAGTTGACGAGATGAGCCCGCCGATGATCACCCACGCAAGCGGCGCATAAAGTGGCGATCCTGAGAGCGCGAGGGGGAGAAGTCCGCCAATGGCTGTCACTGAGGTTAGCAGCACAGGCAGAAAGCGAATCTCCCCAGCTTTTTCAATTGCCTCCATCAACGGGACGCCGCGTTCACGCAATTTCGTTGTAAAATCAACAAGTAGGATCGAGTTCTTAATCTCGATTCCAATGAGCGCGATAAAGCCGATCGTCGCAAGAAAGGACACGCTGTTACCCGTAAACAACAAAGCCAATATCCCGCCGAACAGGCCAAGGGGGATCACGCCAGCCACCACGGCCACTTCGCGAAACCGCCCAAATTCAGCGACCAGCACTGCCAAAATGCCGAACACTGCAAACAGGATCACCCCGCCCAGCCCTGACGTATTTTTCGCCGCTGCTTCGGCCGAGCCGCCGATTTGCCACCGAACACCATCGGGCAATTTGGTCTGTTCCAGCTTTGCCACCACTAGTGCGTTCAGGTCTGACGGTAATTTGCCACGTTCATTGCTCGCCTTGATGATAACAGTGCGTTCCAGCTGATAGCGGTTGATCTGGCTGGGAACGGTTTTGAGTTGAGGCGTTGCAACTGATGACAGCGGCACCGACGCGCCAGACTGGCTGGCCACATAGATCGAATTCAGCGCCGAAATCGGCTGATTATCCGCCATTGGCAGCCGCACAACCACAGGAAAGCTATCCCCTTCCCCGTCTCGGAAACTTGATGCACGCTCACCCGATAAGCCTAAGCGGACGGCGCGGCGCACATCACCGGCCGTGACGCCCAGCAGCGTTGCGGCCGCACCATTGAACCCAATGTCGATATCAACCCGTTCCGCTGCCAGTGGATTGTTGATGTCGCGAAGGCCCTTCACGTCTTCCATTATCGCCGCCACTTGAACTGCCGCCTTTTTAAGGGCCGCCACTTCTGGTCCGCGCAGTCGGATGGCGACAGGCGCATCAACCGGCGGGCCGTTTTCAAATTGCACGACAGTGACCCGCGCATCAGGATAGCCATCCAGCTGCCGACGCAGCGTATCAAGCTGAGCCGGACTGTCTTTGGGAGACCATTTTTTGATCGTCACAAAAATCTCACCAAAACGAGCGTCATCTTCGCGCGGGATATTATTGTAAAAAATCTGAGGGTTACCGCGGCCTGCGTTATCCATCCGCGCCGAAATACCCGGGAACTTGGCCACAATGGCAGAGACTTCTCTCACGGCCTTATCCGTTGTTTTGACGCCACTGCCTTCGGGTGCTTCCACTCTCACCATGAAATAGGGCGAGTCAGATGCCGGGAACAGGCTGGCGCCAATCACTGGCAGCAGGCCAAATGCACCGACACAAATGGCCATAGATCCCCACACAGTTTTGCGCGGATTGTTGAGGCCCCAATGCAGGATCGGGTGATAGAAACGCTGAATACCTGCATTGATGGCTTGCAACACGCGGTTGCCCTCTGGGCCGTGATTGGCTTTGAGCAGGCGGCTCGCGATGAACGGGATGATCGTTAACGAAACAATCAACGAACTGGCCACGGTTAGCAACACGGCCATCGGCAGCCCCCGCACAAAATCTCCCGCACCTTCGGGCAAAAAAGTCAGTGGCAGAAATGCAAAAATGAGCACACCCGTTGACCCCAGCACAGCGACGCTGATTTCCTTGGTGCCATTGATCGCAGCTTCAACAGCCTGTTCGCCCGCGCGCAAATGCCGCTCAATATTTTCCGTCGCGACAATGCTGTCATCAACCAGCAACCCTAGCGAAATGATGAACCCTGAAATGCTGATCTGATTGAGAGTATATCCCAGCTGAGCCAGAGCAAATACGCCCATCGCCAGCGACAAAGGAATTGAAACTAGCACCACCAGTGACGCGCGCAGGCCCAGCGGGATCAATGTGACCAGCACCAAAGCAAGCGCAATGCCAAAGTCTAGCCCAAGCTGATTGAGCCGCCGTTTGACATCTACTGTTTGATCAAACCCCGTTTCCAATTTCATATCCGGCGGCAAAGAGGCACGCAGGGTACTCGCTGTTAATTCAAGGTCTTTCCGCAATTGTAGCGCGTTCACGCTGTCCTTTTGCCGAACCGTGATGAAGGCTGCACGCTCTCCGTTCAGCCGCGTGATATGGGTTTGTTCCGCCTCGGCCCAAGCTACCGTCGCAACATCGCGGACGACCGTAACGCCGCCTGCTTCGCGCTTCACCACTGTATTCTCAATCGCCTCAAGCGAGCGATACGCCCCGCCCACATCCACATTGAACCGACGCGTACCGGAATTGACTGTCCCTCCGGCAATTGTCGCGCCGCCTGCCGTAATCGCTGATGAGAGCGCAGTAGGTGAAATGCCTGCCTCCGATAGGCGGGCAGAATCGATGGACACACGCAGTTCCGGAGCCGCAATCCCGGAAATAATAGTGGAGCGCACGCCAGGCACCACGTTCAGCCGATCGCGAATGTCCTGCGTATATTTGTCCATCCTTCGCCACGATGCGTTAGCGCTGACCAAAGCCATTTGCATGATTGCGGCCTCAGTCGTGCGGACCCGGCGGTAGGAGAGCCGCGCAATGCCGCTGGGCAACTGCGCGCGGATAGCGCCGACATCACGAACGACTCGGTCAAGCGCCTGATCAGCGTCCGTGCCGTCATCAAAATCCGCAACGATCACAGCAACGCCGCTGCTGCTGGTCGATTCAACTTCGCTGATCCGGTCGATCCCCTGGATTACTTCTTCAATCGGCTTGGCAACAGTCTCTTCGATTTCAGAAGGGTCAGCGCCTGGAACCACCACAGTGATCACCACCACAGGCGTAGGAAAATGGGGGTCTGCTGACCTTGGGATTGTCAAAAACGCCTGAATACCAAGCAGTGCAGCAAGGAAAAATATGACCGCCGTCAACTGCCAGCGCCGGACGGCAAATGCAACAAGGCTCATTTAGCGGGCCACCGGAATGACTGTTGTTCCATCCTTCAACCGGTCAAAACCAGAAAGGGCCACGCGGTCGCCCGGCCCTACCCCTGAAATCACGTCCACGCCGCTGTCCGTCGCTTCGCCAATTCGCACTTTGCGCAATCGGACCACGTTCTGAGCATCAAGCACGTAAACCAGCGCTTCGCCTGCGCGCGGCGCAATGATGGCTGCAGGCGGCACTTGCGGCTTGCGAGTCGCACCACCTTGCGCAGACATCAGCCGCGCTGTGCCGATCATGCCAGACCGGATGCGCACGTCACTTGGCAACGCAATCTCGATGTCGAACGTGCCTGTCGCGCGGTTTGCCTTGCCGCCAACTTCCTGCACCCGGCCTTGTACCGCTTCCCCACTAAGCGCCTGGAATATGACCGACGCGGGCGATCCCAGTGCGACTGCAGCTGCCAGCCGGTCATTGAGTGGCGCGCGAAACACAAAACCCGCCCGCGCCTCACCAAGCGTAATGACAGGCATTCCGGCGGCCACGACTTGGGTGGGCTCAGCTGACCGCGCCAGCACAACGCCGTCACTTGGCGCCACAATGCGAGCCGTATCAAGCGCAAAGCGGCGCGCCTTTACTGCGGCCGCCGAAGATTGTGCCCCAGCCTGCGCAGCCTCTAGCCGAGCCTTCGTCACCCAGCCTTGCCTGAACAGCACCGAAAGCCGAGCCGCCTCTGATGCTGCCCGCCGCGCCTCTGCCTCAGCTGCCACCAATTCCGCTTGCACAGGCGTCGTATCCAGCACTGCCAGCAATTGCCCACGCCGAACGCGGTCGCCCTCATTCACGGTAATACGGACGATCTGCCCAGCTGAGGTAAAGCCAAGTGGCGTTTCCACCCGCCACAGCGCCGTGCCGACAACTTGAATTTCTGCGGCTGCGTCAACCGCCCCCACTGTTGCGATGCGGACGGAAAGTGGCTTTGCCGCAAGTGGTGCCTTAGGCTCAGCGCCAGTACACCCTGATAAAGCCAAGGCCGCTAGCACCAAATATCGCTGCACCACAGTAAACGCCCCGCGCCCGTTAACTCGAGCAAAAGTTTACAGCGTTAACTCATCAACGCAAGGCCAGTTGCGATAAAAAACCTAAATCAGCATACCGCCTTTGGTTCCGCCTCTTCTAGCGTGCCGAAACTGGCACGTAGCTGCGCTGCGCTGGACCTGTATAGAGCTGCCGCGGACGACCGATTTTCTGATCCGGGTCTGAAATCATTTCATTCCACTGCGCAACCCAGCCGACAGTGCGGGCCAGCGCAAACAGCACAGTGAACATTTCAGTGGGAAAGCCGATCGCTGACAGCACGACACCGGAATAGAAATCGACATTGGGGAACAGCTTTTTCTCAATGAAATATGGATCGTTCAGCGCCATTTCTTCCAGCTGTTGCGCAACTTCGAAAATCGGGTCTTGCTTGCCCAGTTTTTCCAGGATTTCGCGTGCCGTTTTTTCCATCGCCGTCGCGCGCGGGTCCATATTTTTGTAAACCCGGTGGCCAAAGCCCATCAGGCGGAATGGATCATTCTTATCCTTTGCCCGCGCGATATATTCCGGAATACGGTCCGGGGTCTTTATTTCGCGCAGCATGTTAAGCGCAGCTTCATTCGCGCCGCCATGCGCTGGGCCCCAGAGGCAGGCGATACCCGCTGCGATGCATGCGAACGGATTTGCACCTGATGATCCGGCCAGACGCACTGTGGATGTCGACGCATTTTGTTCATGATCGGCATGAAGGATGAAAATCTGATCCATTGCCTTTTCAATCAGGGGATCAACTACATATTCTTCCGCAGGCACCCCGAACGTCATCCGCAGGAAATTGGCTGAATAGCTGAGGTCATTGCGAGGATAGAGGAACGGTTGCCCCAGCGAATATTTGTAAGCCGCCGCTGCAATCGTTGGCATTTTTGCAATCAAACGGTGAGATGCAACCATGCGCTGATGCGGATCAGTGATATCCGTAGAGTCGTGGTAAAAAGCAGATAGCGCCCCCACCACGCCGCACATGATCGCCATTGGATGAGCGTCACGGCGAAATCCGCGATAAAATGTCATCAGCTGTTCATGCAGCATCGTATGGCGAGAGATGGTGTAGCTGAATTTCGCTAATTCAGCTGCGCTGGGCAGCTCACCGTTCAAAAGCAAGTATGATACTTCCATAAAGCTAGACTTTTCAGTCAGTTCTCCAATGGAATAGCCACGGTGTAGAAGGATGCCTTCATCACCGTCAATATAAGTCAGCGCGGACTCGCAACTCGCCGTGGACGTAAATCCGGGGTCAAATGTGAACGCTCCGGTTTGCGCATAAAGTTTGCGAATATCGATCACGTCAGGCCCGATAGTGCCGGATCGAATGGCCGCATCAATCTCAGTGCCGTTAATGCTGATTTTTGCGCTATTGGTCATAGTCTGGTTGTCCTTCCCACATCAGCCCTGAATGCTCAGAGCGTCGCCAAGTCTTGCAAGCGACTCCTCACGACCGAGGAGAAGCAACACATCAAAGATTCCTGGCGAGGTCGTGCGACCTGTTAGCGCAGCACGAAGCGGCTGCGCAACTTTGCCAAGGCCCAGCCCAGCATCCTCCGCCACGGCCTTTACCGCCGTCTCCAGGGCAGTTTCAGACCAGACCGGAATACCGGCAAGTGCCTCCGCGACCTGACGCAACAGAGTGGAAGCCCCTCCTTCTAGCAGAGGCTTTGCAGCCTCGTCGAGTGCCAAAGGACGGCTCTCAAACAGGAACAACGCGCCGTCTGCCAAGGCCAAGGTCGATTTGGCCCGGATTTTAAGTGCAGGCATGGCTTTGGCGAGGGTTTCTAACTCTTTTGGTTTGAGTGCGCGGGCGGTTTTTGCTTCAATCAGAGGCGCTGAAATGGCGGCAAGCCGCGCGTCATCTGCCTCGCGAATGTAATGTCCGTTCAGATTTTCAAGCTTCTTGACGTCAAACCGCGATGGCCCACGCCCGACATCCGCCACATCAAACCACTCAACTGCTTGTTCGCGACTGAAAATCTCATCATCGCCGTGGCCCCAGCCCAATTTGGCAAGGTAATTCGTCACGGCTTCTGGCAGGCACCCCATATCGTCGCGGTAGGCATCAACACCGAGCGCGCCGTGCCGTTTGGAGAGTTTTGCCCCGTCTGCGCCGTGGATTAGCGGCACATGCGCATAAATGGGCTCTCGCCACTCCATCGCGCGGATCAGGGCCAATTGGCGGAATGCATTGTTCAAATGATCATCGCCGCGGATGACATGCGTGACGCCCATGTCATAATCATCAACGACGACAGCGAGCATGTAAGTGGGTGTGCCATCTGACCGGAGCAAAACCATATCGTCGAGTTCGGCATTAGAGACCGTCACATTGCCCTGTACGAGGTCGTGGATCGTCACATCGCCGTCCTGGGGAGCTTTGAGCCGAATAACGAACGGAGCGCCTGTGGGCGCCTCTGAGGGGTCGCGGTCACGCCAGCGGCCGTCATAGCGAAGGGGCAGCTTCTTTTCCCGCTGGTCGGCGCGCATCGCTTCCAGTTCTTCAGATGTGGCGAAACATTTATACGCATGGCCGTGCGTCAGCAATTGGTTGGCCACATCGGCATGACGCGCGGCGCGGGCAAACTGATAGACAATTTCCCCATCATGATCGAGGCCAAGCCAGTTCATCCCGTCAAGAATCGCAGCAATTGCAGGCTCTGTTGACCGCGCCCGATCCGTATCCTCAATCCGCAGCAAAAACGTGCCGCCGTGATGCCGCGCATACAGCCAGTTGAACAAAGCCGTGCGTGCGCCGCCAATGTGAAGGAAGCCGGTGGGAGACGGCGCAAACCGCGTGACGACTTTATCCATAAACTTCTCTTGCACCCACGCCCAAAATCCCCAATCATGCTTTTATGTTCGTCGCGCCTAGCATGGCATGGGACCGGCTTCAAACCCGGATGCGGCCCGTTTTGGCCAACCCCCTGCCGCGTCTTGAAAATTGGCTGGAGCGTGAGCGGGATCAATTGCCGTTGTGGCTGCCAGTCATGCTTGGCATAGGCATCGCCGCGTGGTTCCTTTTGCCGCTGCAAACGCAGTGGATTGGTTTCATATTAAGCGGCCTTGGCCTTGCTGCGTCGGGCATCATGCTCGGCCTGCCAAAGCGAGTTGGCACTGCGATGTTGCTGAGCGGACTGGGGCTTGCGCTGGGGTGCGGGCTCATCTGGTTGCGCGCAGAACATGTTCGCCATGATGTTCTGACGCGACCAGCCGTAACGCAAATAACGGGTGTGATTGAACGGGTTGAGGATAAAAGCGCGCAGGACAAACTGCGCCTGACAGTTCGCAATAGTGAGACTGCGATGCTGGTGCGCGTAACCATCAAGACAGCTGCGCCTGACACGCGGTTGAAGCCGGGTGCAGAGATATCGTTTCGTGCGCGACTCGCTCCACCGCCGACGTCAGCCCTGCCCGGCGGCTATGATTTTTCCCGTGCCGCGTGGTTCATCCAATTGGGCGCCGTCGGTCAAGTGTTAGGCGATGTGACAATCACCAAGGAAGCCCTGCCCGGCAACGGCCTGCGCGACCGGCTAACCAGCCATGTCCGTAGCCAGATCAAGGGAAGCGCAGGCGGCATTGCATCGGCCTTTGCCAGTGGAGACCGAGGCGCGATTTCCCCCGATGATGAAGAAGCGATGCGGGCAAGCGGGCTTACCCATCTGCTCTCAATCAGTGGCCTGCACGTGACAGCTGTTGTCGCAGCGGCGATGTTTTTAACCCTTAAGCTGTTGGCGCTCTCCCCTCGGCTCGCGCTTAACTGGCCGCTGCTCACCCTGTCAGCAGGTGTCGGCGCCGGGGTTGGCGTTGCTTACACGCTCCTCACCGGTGCAGAAGTGCCGACCGTACGGTCCTGCATTGCCGCGTTGCTAGTGTTGTTTGGCATTGCATTGGGCAGAGAGGCACTGACACTGAGGCTCGTTGCGACTGGGGCAATCGTTGTCTTGTTGCTGTGGCCGGAATCCTTGGTGGGGCCAAGTTTTCAGCTGTCTTTCATGGCCATCACGTCCATCGTTGCCATTCACGATAGCAAGCTGATCAAAGCAAAATTAGCGCCCCGCGAAGAGGGAATTGCGCGTCGCGGGGTGCGCGCACTCGCGGGATTGTTGCTGACTGGCCTCATTGTGGAAATCGCATTGGCCCCTATCGCCCTGTATCATTTCCACAAGTCGGGCCTTTACGGAGCATTGGCGAACCTCATCGCAATTCCGCTGACAACATTTGCAATCATGCCGTTTGAGGCCTTGGCTTTGCTATTCGATCTCATTTCGGGCGGTGCGCCGTTTTGGTGGGCAACCGAACAAGCGATCAACGCTCTACTCTGGATTGCCCATCAAGTGGCCGTCATACCCGGGGCGATGGCAAGGCTTCCATCCATGCCTAATCCAGCCTTTGCACTCGTTCTCGGCGGCGGATTGTGGCTTCTGCTTTGGAAAACGCGTGTCCGGGTGTTGGGTGCTGGACCGATGATTGCCGGTGTCATTTGGGCGATCAGCACACCAGTGCCTGATGTTTTAATCACTGATGATGGCCGCCACATGGCCATCAGAGGTGAAAATGGCGACATGGCCTTGCTGCGCGAACGAACTGGCGATTTTGTTCGTGACGTCATGGCGGAACGCGCAGGGCTCGATACAGTCGACGGCCTGATCGAAGAGCGCCGCGACTCCGACTGCTCAACTGACATTTGCGTCACGACACTGCGCCGGGACGGACAGACATGGACGATTGGCGCAACACGCAGCCAGCACCTCGTGCCGTGGACTGAACTGATCGCGCTATGTCCCAAACTGGACATCATCATCAGCGAGCGCCGCCTGCCACTTGCCTGCAAGCCAAAGTGGCTCAAGGTTGACCGTGACTTTCTGGCGCGAACTGGTGGGCTGGCTATCAGCTTTCAGCCAACCCCAATCATTGAAACGACACTGACCGGAGAGACAGATCACCCATGGCGTTGATGGAACCTCCCACCAATGCACCCAGCACAGGCTGAGCGGGTGGGGACGGTTCAGTTGGAACCGCCCTCATCCATTCAGTCCGACAACGGACTGATCAATACCGCCGCAGCAACCCGGCAAGCTTACCCTGCACCTGCACCCGGTTTGGCACATAACGCTGTGCTTCGTAGGCGCGGTTGGCGGGGTCAAGCCGCACCATAGCGCCTTCGCGGCGGTAATATTTCAATGTTGCTTCGGCATCATCAACCAGCGCGACGATGATATCGCCTTCGCGCGCAGCATCTGTTTTACGGATAAGGGCATAATCCCCGTCCAGAATGCCAGCCTCAACCATAGAGTCGCCTGATACTTCCAGCGCGTAATGCTCTCCAGAACCAAGCAAAGCGGCGGGGACAGACAACATCGACTGGCCCTCAATGGCCTCAATCGGCAGACCGGCCGCGATCCGGCCATGCATCGGAATTTCCAGCACATCGTTGGCGGGGTGCGGCATAACGCGTGCACCCTTGACCTTGGGAATCGGTGCCAGATTGACGACATTATTGGTGCTGATGGCTTTCGCTTCACCACCACGTTCCGGCATCTTGACCACTTCGAGCGCCCGGGCCCGGTTCGCAAGGCGGCGGATGAAGCCGCGTTCTTCCAATGCCGAAATCAAGCGGTGCACGCCAGATTTTGAGGCCAGATCAAGCGCATCCTTCATTTCTTCAAAGGACGGCGACACGCCTGAATCTGTCAGGCGGTCATGAATATACACGAGTAGCTCATGCTGCTTCTTGGTAAGCATGGTGGCGTCTCCAGTTGTGAACGAACGCGGAACTTATGGGCAACGGTTTGTTCTCTGTCAAGCAGCCATCATCAAGCGAGCATCAAAATATCCACAATTTCATCCACAGCCACTGCGGGAGAGCCAGCAGGGCGCACAATTAGCGCATTGGCACAGGCCAAAGATGCCAGCGCAGCACTGTCATTCACGCCGACGGGAACGACGCGCCCGCCTGCCAGCACTGCCCGAATATGATCTGTGCGATTACCTGTGGCGGGCAGATGAGCGCCCGATATGGCCGACACAGTGCGCGGCAAGGGCGACGCGGACCCGGACAGCGCCTCAACCATTGGCCTCAGAAACAGCACGGCCGTCACGAATGCGGAAACGGGGTTGCCTGGCAGGCCCAGCACACGCTGGTTGCCGCGCCGCCCCGCCATCAAGGGCTTACCAGGCCGCATCGCGACTTTCCAAAAGTCTATCTCCGCGCCAGCTTCGATCAGTGCAGGCCGAACGAGATCATGATCGCCAACAGACGCACCGCCGCACGTGACCAATATGTCAGCATCACTGCGGCCAATGGCAGAGACTAGCGCTGCCATGTCGTCGGGAATGATGGCTCCGCTGATCACAGTGCAGGGCAAATCGCGCAACAGCGCCGCCAGCATCACTGCGTTGGAATTCGGGATTTGATCGTCCCCCAACGGCGCGCCGGGCGGCACCAACTCATCGCCAGTTGAAAGAATTTCGATGCGCGGCAATCGGTGGACGAAAAGCGCGCCGTACCCGCCCATGGCCGCAAGTGCGATCCGCGCCGGTGTGAGGCGTTCGCCCCCTTCGACCAGCACTGCGCCTTGAGTGAAGTCTCCGCCCGCCAGGCGAACATGCTGGCCGGGCCGTATCGCCAAATCCCTAGGAATAGTTATCGTGTCACTGTCACGGATGACATCTTCCTGAATGATGACAGTGTCAGTCCCCGCGGGAAGAGCAGCCCCCGTGAAGATCCGAACGGCCTCGCCCCGCGCAACTTCGCCAGCAAAACTTGACCCCGCCGCCGATTCGCCAATGAGGTGCCAGGGTCCTGGGCAATCGCAATGGGCCACAGCATAGCCATCCATCGCGGACAAATCACGCAGGGGCTGAGTTCGCTTTGCAACGACGGGCTCTGCGGACCAACGGCCTATCGCATCCTTCAAAGCGACAGTCTCCACAGGCAGAGGCTGTGAAAACGCAATCAGCCTAGCCTGCGCGTCTGCCAGTGAAATCATGGCTGTGAAATCATGGCTGTGAAATCATAGCGGCGCGGACCAATCGCCAGACTTGCCCCCCGTTTTGGTGAGGAGGCGAATGTCGGTCATAACCATAGCCTTATCGATAGCCTTCACCATGTCATACAGTGTCAGGAGAGCAACAGAAGCAGCTGTTAAGGCTTCCATTTCTACTCCAGTTTGCCCAGCAAGTCGCGCCAGAGACGTGACGCAAATAGCGCCATCTTCAAACGCGAACTCAACTGATACTTTGGTCAGCGCCA
>JANPCO010000021.1:0-12490 GCA_031430995.1 Sphingomonadales bacterium
CGTTTCTACAGGCAAGCGGGTGCAGCGCGCATCGGACGATCCGCTGGCCGCCGCTCAAATATCCACACTGCGCCGCACCCAGGCCGACGAAACGGTATGGGCTGCCAATATGGATCGGGGCATTGCCCTTTCAAATCAAGCGGACGGCATCGCAAAGACGCTGAACGACCGTATGGCACGCGTCATGGAACTTTCCGTTTCTGGCGCAAGTGCCACAATGCCCCAAAGCGCGCGCGCCACAATCGCCGCTGAAATTGACAGCATCGCCGCTGAGGTTGCGGCGCTGTCCGATGCCAAAGCACCGTCTGGCCAGCCGCTCTTCCCCGCTGGCCCAGCCCGCAGCTTCCGCTTTGTGCAAGGCGCAGAGTTTGCGCCGGTGCCAGACCGGTCAGCGCTATTTGAACTCGGCGGCCAGCCGGTCACCCTACATATCACTGACATCGCAGCGGCGATCAGAGCGCAAAATCCAGCAGCAGTTTCGCAAGCCCAAGCGCTTGTCGATCACGGGTCAGATGCCGCAGCCGCGATTGGCATCACCGCTGGCCAACTAGAACGCCTGAAAGACGCAAGCGCCAGCCGCAGCATTGATGTCAGCGCTGCACGGTCCGCTCTGGAGGATACGGACCTCAGCGTTGCCATCGCTCAGCTCAACGCTCAGACCATCACCCTCGAAGCCGCCCAAGCCGCCTTCGCCCGCATCAACCGGACGACATTATTTGACATTTTACGGTAAGGCAGCAGTCCGAACGGCGTCGGTAAAGTCACATGCTTGGCAGAACCAGCATCCGGTCTTGCGCGCCTTGTTTCAGGATCATCCAGATCCGGTAGTCAAGCCGCACAGCCCAATTGGCTTCCCTCGCCTCTGCCAAAGCGTGGAGATCAATGAGCAGAGCTCTCAACTCCGCATTTGCAGCTTCAAGCACGCTTACGCGCAGGTTCGCGTCAGTGGTCACCGCCGCTTGGGCCAGTTGCGCGCGGAGCGGACCCACTGGCATTTCCGCCGCGCGGGCAAACAAGGCACGGATCGCCGCATTTTCGCGCACCAAGACATCAGCGGCGCGGTCCACTTCCTGAGCCAAAAGTACGGCCAGCGCCGCAACCATTTTTGCGTCACCCAGCGCGTAACTTGTTTCCGGCATTTCAGGAATGATCTTTGTGCCAATTGTGGTGGCCATCGAGATCAGCAAGTGGTCCATTGTCGGCTTCACGGCAACGCCCTCAAGCCTTGGGTTAGACGCTCAGTCAGCAGCAGGTTTGCACGCGCAAGGGGAAAAGTGCCGGACAGCGCCAATATGGGATCATCATTCTTGCCGTCGATAAACGCCCGCGCAGCTGATATCCAGATGCCAAGGCCTTTAAGCGTTGCAAACATTTCCCACCACACAAAGGCCGCCGCATCAAAACCGAGCCCGCTTTCCTGCTCCCACAGCGCAATCGCGTCCGCGCGCAGGATGAGGCCCGCCGCGCGGCCTTCACCATCCTGAAGGTTCCACATCGGGTCCAATGCCCAAGCAAGATCTTCATGCGCGTCACCGATATGGGCCATTTCCCAGTCAAGCACAGCAATCAGACGCCCGGCCAAATCATGCAGCACATTGCCGTTGCGGTAATCGCCGTGGACAATCGACAAACGCTGGGGCGGCGGCGGCGGTGTGCGTTTGAGCCAGCGGATGGCAGCCATCGCAATGGGCTGCGGCTCAACGGCATCGTCGGTGATGACCTTTTCCCAGACGGCCAGTTGATCAGACCAGCACGTCGCGGCGTCTGGCATTCCTGTGACTTGCGCCAACGGACTGGCAGCAGCGTCAACGGCAGCAATTTGGCCCAGATGCGTGAAGAACTGCGTGCCAATCGCAGTGCGGTGTTCGCCGTAAGCTTCGGAATTAAACGCGCTTTCGGCCTGACCGCCGTCAATCCGTTCCATCACGAAATAGGGCGCACCGATGATGCCGCTATCCTCGACTAAACATATCGCGAGGGGGACAGGCACAGGGCTGTCGGCAAAGCTGCGGTAGGCCGCAAATTCAAGAGCGCGTTCTGTGTCGATGAGGCTATCGGCTGGGTCGCGCCGCACAATCAGGCCGCGCGGAATGCCGTCCACCTCAACGTCCAGGCCGTAAGTCTCCCGCGATGCCCCGCCGTGGAAGCGACGCACATTTGATACATGGAGATGCTTGGCACCAAGATGATCGGCCAGATGCTGGGCAAGGCGGGTGATTTCGTCCGGCGTCAGCATCGCGGGCCTCAATAAACCTCGCTAAACCCGTATGCGCCGTGGCTGGCTCCGATCCGGCCGACATTCAGGCTGAAAATCGCCAGATCATGCACTTCCCCGTTCCCATCGCGAACATGATCGCGCAGCAGCGCCTCTCCGCGAAAGCCCATTTCTTCGAACATTGAAATGGCGCCTTTTTGGTCTGGTGTCATCCGTGCGATCAGTTTTTCCGCACCTCCATCAACGGCCAAGGCAAAGCTATGCTGCAGCAACATCCGCCCTAGCCCAAGGCCGCGCACATCCTCGCTGACGAGAAGACGAATTTCCGCAACATGAGGCGACCACCCCAGCCGGTCACGAACGATCGCGCTGGTGCCCACAACTTTTGAACCAAGCCAGGCAAGCAAGCTGACAATGTCACCTTCGACGATCGATTCCGCCCAAGCCCGGATCACTTTGGGATGGCGAATATCGCGGCCAAGGAACAGCAAATCGTGCATTGGCACTGTCTGGGCAAACGCCTCTACCGCGGCCATATCGCCAACTTGAAAACCGTTGAGAGTGACTGGCGTCCCTTTGCAGTCAATGGTCTGGGGAAAATCATTCACAGGCTGCGCTCCTGAAGCCATTCATCCAATTGGGGCCAAAGCCGCCGCACCGCATTGGGCCCAGCAACAAGGCTGACATGCCCGCCTTTAAGGACAATTTCTTGTTTATCGTCCGATCCGATCATGCCGACCAGAGCCTCGGATGCTGCCGTTGGCACGATATGGTCAAATTGCGCGGCGACGTGAAGATAGGATGCTGAGATGTTGCCATAGTCAACTTTGCGCCCCGCAACATGCATAGTGCCGTTCATCAGGGCATTGTCCCACATCAGTTGCTTGGTTGTTTCAGCGAAATAGCGACCCGCAAGAGGAAGGATGTCAGTCGTCCACCTTTCCATCATGCGGTATCCTTTAACGAATTCATCATTCCACATATTGTCCCACAGCCGCACTTGAGCTGCCGCTGTGCTGCCGGGGCGCAAATTGTCAAAGCTGGTAAACAGCAATTCCGGCGGGCAATTGCCGAAATTTGCCACCAGCCGGTCCACATCAAAAAAGCGCTTGTCAGACCATTTTTGAAACTGTTCCATTTTACCGAAATCAACCGGCGTGGTGAATGTGATCAGGTTTTTGAGAACCCCCTGCCCCTCCAGCGAAGCCCAAAGCAACGACAGCACACCGCCAAAGCAATAGCCAATGACTGACAGCTCACTCTCTTCGGTCTCTTTTAGAACGCGCGCGACAGCGGTAGGCAGAAAATCCAGCACATAATCATCCATGCCGAGGTTTTTCTCATCAGCACGCGGCGGCTCCCAATCGAGCATAAACACGTCATATCCCGCGCGCAGCAGAAATTCGACCAGGCTCTGCCCCGGTGCCAGATCAAAGATAAAGCCCCGGTTAGTGGTGGCCATGACCAACAATATGGGTACCCGGTACACTTCATCAACCATCGGGCGGTAGCGATAAAGCTGCATTGTGCCGCGTGAAATAAGCGTCTCTTTGGGGGTAACGCCAGTCGCCGGCGCAGGTGACGTAAAATAGCTCAGCCCCTTTATGCTGCGCTGCATCAGACGTTCAAAGTCAGCTGTCGCAACTTTCAAAGGATCAGGTGCGGCTTCGCTCATAGAGCCACTCCTCAAGATTTCGAAGGGGGAGAACGCGTGCGTTTTGGTTTGGGTGCCACATTTACGCTATTGCCCGACAACAGGTCTTCAATTCGCGCGAGCCTCCCTTCCAACGTCCCGATCTGGGCTGACAACGCGTCGATATCGGCTTTGCTTGGCATGTTCGCCGCGCCGAGGGCTTTGTTCATCCCATCCTTCATTGCGTTCTGCATTTGAAGGGAAGCCGTTGTACTTTTGTGCATCAATTCAACAGCTTTATCTGTGCCCAACACTTTAGTGCCAATGTCATTCGCAGACTTTTCCCATTGCGTCAGCGCCTCTCGGAAAAAGGAAAAGGGGTCTACGGTCGGCCCTGTTGTCATCATGATGCTCCTCTCAGACGCTTAGGCTTAGCGCGGCTTTTGCGCTTGCTCAACCCCACGCGCAGGCCGCGCCGCGCCGGGCCAGATAAAGCGCAATAAGAGCGTGCGCTGTATACTGAGTTGATTGTCGTCAGACGCAATCCAAATGGTTAAATTTTCGCCGTCATTGTCAACCGAAAGCGCTTCAAAATTTTCACCCAGAACATCACCATCAAGCCGCGCTACAATTGGCCCACCCCATATTTTTCCTCGCGTCGCGGCGGGAGCAGCCATGATGCTGAGACGCGCGGAAAATGTGAAGGGCAGTTGGAAGCGCCGGTTGAGCACCAATATCCGCCCGTCAGGCAATTGTGCCGCGTCAACGGGCCGATATCCAGTAGGCGGCCGGTAGTGCATTGGCGTAACCTTTGCTGCTGGGTCCGTTGGGTCGCGGTCAAAATGCAGCAGGTCAGCCACAGGACCACTGTCGCGCGGGCGTTCAGCAAAGACGAGGAATCCGCCGCTGGAAAGCCGAACCATAGCCTCTGGCCCACCCGTAGAGGGCCAGTCTTTCATCATGGCAGGTTGATAAAGGCGTGTTCCGCCCTGCGCCGCCGATGCAACGCGGCAGACGGCATTTTGCACCTCCATCCCCACCCAGAACGTGCCCGTTTTCGGATCAGCCACAATCGATTCGGTATCTCTGTCGCCTTTGCCGCCCGCTGTCGTGCAAGTCACTGGCAAAGGCATGAGAGAGCCCAACCACGGCTTGCCTTTTTGCTGCCTGGTCAGGCGCACCATGGCACCTGAGTCAGCAACGAAAGTGAATATGTCGCCGCTGGCATAAACGGCAGATAATGACCCGAACTGACGTGCCTTCGATGTCAGTTCCCACCCGTCAACCAATTTTAGCGATAGCGCAGTCGGAATGTCGACACTGCCCGCAGGGATGGAAAGAGCACGCGCGTCCACCGTGATTGCTTGGCCGCGAATGGGCTTATCAGGCCTTGGCCCGTCCCCGAATAACAGAGTTAAAACTCCCGCCGCGAACAAAGATACCAAGAGTTTGAACAAAGTGTTGCGAAAGCGGAGCGGCATGATCGGCTTCTGAAGGGGAGCCGCGCTAAGATAAAGCGAAATCAACGCAATTGCGTCACGGCAAAGGTTTACATTTTACATTTGTTTGCAGGATTTTGCCGTTTCTGACCATTTCGTTCAGGAAAGCCTCAGCCGGGCAGGCGTAGATAACAAGCATCACGAGAGGGAAAGTGCACGCGACGCAACTTCCAAAGTGATGGAGATTGAACATAGTCCGTTTCGTCCCACTTATGGCGAACCGCAGGTGGTCAGCGCGGCTGAAATAGCCCTGACACACGCGTAAGTTTCTTTGAGTTTCATACAGGTTCCCCGTGTTGCGTATTCGGGGGAGGGGTTGGTGCGTGTTGTTTGTCACCCCTCGCAAATCCCTCGGGTCGCGTATCGGGGGAGGAGGCCGGCAGTCATTTCGGTGACGGTCGGCCTCCAAATAGATTTCAAGTTTGAATTTCCAGTTCCCCTCGGGTCGCACTTGAGGGCGGGGGTTGCGCGCTGTCTCTCTCTGAGCGCAACCCCTTTTGGAAGCCGCCGGGATTGAAAAGACGGCGGGCGCGGTTAGGGTTGGGGGATGATCCAGACCAGCGCCCAAGATCCCACTTTTTGGATAGAGATATCAGCTCAAACAAATCCCAATCGACCTTGGTTGACCGACAGGCACGGTGCGGAAACTTACGGCCAGCTGCAGGGTGAAATTGCAGTCATGGCGAAACGTTTAGCAGCGCACGGCGTGTGCCCTGGTGACCGCGTGGCGGCGCAGATCGAAAAGTCACGCTTTGCGCTGCACCTTTATCTTGGATGTTTGTGGCTTGGAGCTGTCTATTTGCCGCTGAACGATGGGTACACGCCCAGCGAAATTGATTATTTCCTTACGGATGCCGAACCGGCGTTGTTCGTCGTTGATCCGGCCAGCCCTTCTGCGCGCCACAATCATATCTGCACGGCAACTTTGGGCGAAGATGGTTCAGGCACGCTGCTTGCCGGTTCAGCAGCACCAGCGGCTTGGGGATCTTTTGCGCCAGACAGCCTGGCTGCCATGCTTTATACGTCCGGCACAACGGGCAAACCCAAAGGCGCCATGCTCACGCGGGGCAATCTGGCTTCATCCGCGCAAACTTTGGTCGACGCGTGGCGGTTCACGCCGGATGATATCCTGATCCACGCGCTTCCCATTTTCCATGTTCATGGGCTATTTGTGGCGGTTAATACGGTCCTTGCAGCAGGGGCCTCGCTTCAATTGTTGCCCAAATTTGATGTGGACGCCGTCATTGATCGTTTCGACCAGGCAACATGCCTGATGGGCGTGCCAACTTTTTACACGCGGCTCCTCAGTTCGCCTCGCCTCACCGCCGAAGCCGCAGCATCAATGCGGCTGTTCATTTCCGGATCTGCGCCGTTGCTTGCAGACACGCACACAGATTTTACGGCGCGAACAGGCCACGCCATCATTGAACGATACGGCATGACGGAAACGATGATGAATACATCTAATCCATACGAAGGTGCGCGGGTTCCAGGCACTGTAGGGCCGCCGCTTCCCGGTGTTTCGCTGCGCATCGTTCACCCTGACACTGGCGCTGAGATGGCCCGGAATGAGATTGGCATGATCGAAGTCAATGGCCCCAATGTCTTTGCCGGATATTGGCGCAACCCGGAAAAGACCGCATCCGAATTTCGCGCCGACGGCTATTTCGTAACGGGTGATCTGGGTAAGATCGACGCGCAGGGCTACGTCCACATCGTCGGGCGCGGCAAGGATTTGATCATTTCAGGAGGCCTTAACATTTATCCCAAGGAAGTAGAGGAAGCGATTGATGCCTTGCCCGGTATCACTGAAAGCGCGGTCGTTGGCGTGCCAGATGCCGACTTTGGAGAGGCCGTTGCCGCTGTGATCGTGGGGGACGGGACGATGAGCCAAGTGAGCATTATTGCGGCACTGGCCGAAACACTTGCTCGGTTCAAATTACCTAAGACTATTACTTTTGTGGATGAATTGCCGCGCAACGCGATGGGAAAGGTCCAAAAGTCGGTATTGCGCGAAGTCCTAGCAAAAAAGGGGTGATGGCATATCTTGGGCTTGCGTTTTGCTTTGCAACTCTTAACTCCCCTTCAGGCTCTGATAATGTTCGGGGCTTCCAGGAGACTTCCTTTGCTGCGTAATACCCAATCGACTCGCCGACTTCCCCCTTCACTTTTTTATGCCATGACTGAAGCTCCAAGAGCTTTTTTTGAATTCGGATCGCTTCCTTTTGCGCTGCCCTGGCTTTCCACTGCGCCACGCGGTGACGGTCATCCTGTCATGGTTCTGCCCGGTTTCGTGACAACGGACACATCGACTGCCATTTTGCGCAACTATCTCGATGGACTTGGCTATGATGCCTATGCGTGGGAACTTGGCCGTAATCTGGGCCCGCGCGCCATTGGCACGGAAGGCGAAAAGCTGATTGCCCGGCTTGAAGATATTTTTGTCGAAACTGGCGAAAAAGTAAGCCTTGTTGGCTGGTCGCTGGGCGGCATGATGGCGCGGCAACTGGCGCGGCGTCGCCCGGATATGGTCCGCCAAGTCATTACGCTGGGTTCGCCTATCGTTGGCGATCCGCGCGCAACAACTGTGTGGCGCATGTATGAATGGGCCACTGGCAGCCGTATCGAAGACAAAGCCGTCAAAGAACAATTGGCCGAAAGCGAATTGCCGCCGCCGTGCCGCTCCACTGCGATATTCTCCAAAAGTGACGGCGTTGTCGCGTGGCAAAATTGCATGGAGCCCGAAGCACCGCTCACTGACAATATTGAAGTTTACGGCAGCCACTGCGGCTTGGGTGTAAACCCTGCTGTGCTTTATGCAGTGGCGGACCGGCTTGCTTTGCCCGACGGGGAATGGAAACCCTTTGACCGCAGCGGATCGCGCGCTTGGATGTATCCTTCGAAGGCAAGTGCACACTGATTTGACGCGCGCCGCACTTTCATTGAGGCGCGATTGAGAGCCGTTCGACTGTCCCTTTAGTTAGCTAAGGACAGGCAGTCGACGGGATCTCAACGGGGTGGGGTGCTCCGCACGCTATGCCCACCCTTCGGCCGCACTTACTTGCTTTTAGCGCCTGCCCTGCTTTTGACTGTTGACGCCTTCAGCACGCTTTTAGATGTCGCAGTGGACTTTGGTGCCTTTGGTGGTGCTTTTGGCAGTTGTTTTGACGATTTCACCGTCGCCGGAGCCACTGCCACAACAGCTTTCGCTGCTTTGGTCACTGCGGATTTCGGGGCAACGGCTTTCACCGGCGCAGCCTTTGGCACTGCTTTAGGCTTGGCCACCTTTGCAGCGGCAGCCTTTTTCGCCGAACCTTCTTTTTGAGCTGGCCCGCCCAGCGTCGCTACCTTCAGCGCCTCAAATGCGCCTCGCAGCGCATCGGCATAGGCCGACGGATCGGGAATCATCATCCGGTCACTGGTGAAGGAAATTGCGATGTCTTTTTCATACGAATAAATGGTGTTGATCAGGCCCAAACCGTCAAAGATTGGACCCAGCCCCATCATTTTGACCATTTTCGCGCCTGCAAAATAAAGCGGGACGCGGCTGCCCGGCACATTAGTTGCGACGCAATTAAAGATCGGCGCGTGGGCGTTCGCGATCCCCAGCCGCGTGTAAAGGCGTGCACCAAGACCTGCGAGGCCTGATGGGATCAACTGGCTATAATTGGTCAATGTGCGCGCGCCCACGGCGTTGGTCATCGCTTTGGAATTTTTAGCGGCCCGGTGAATATGCGCCAGACGCGCAGCGGGATCTTCAATATCAGTGCCAAGGTTCACAACCATAGCTGACACGAGGTTGCCCAGTGCCGATTTCTCTTTATCATCGCGCACTGATATGGGGGCCATGGCCGTCATGCTTTCTTCCGGCAATTCGCCGCGCGCTTTCAAATAGCCGCGCAGGCCGCCGCCAATGATCGACAGGATCACATCATTCACGGTCGCGCCAGGAAGCGTATCCTTGATGGCCCGAATGTCGGCCAATTCAAAAGACGTGCCGTCAAACACCCGGTGCGGGGAAACTTTGCCGTTGAGGATCGTCTTCGGTGCCATTTTCGTGCCCGCCAGCGATACATCACCGCCGGCAATTTCGCGGCCCAACCGCGCCATGCCGGGGATCGTTTTCACCACCGTTTCGGCAAAGCGCACCGGCTGGCGAATGGAGTTTACCCAGGTGCGGAACAAAAGCTCGCCCAGCGGTGGCTTGCTTTCCGCTTTCCAATCCGACGGTTCAGCGGCTTTGATCTGCACTGGCGCCAAATCATGGACAGCAGCAGACATTTCGACGCCTGACATACCGTCAATCGCAGCATGATGCACTTTGGCAACAAGCGCAAAGCAGCCCTTGGGCAAGCCGGGGATATTATCCAGTCCCTCAACAATGATGAATTCCCAAAGCGGCTTTGAAAGGTCCATTGGCCGCGCGTGAAGCCGCGCCACTTGAATGCACAACTGACGCCAATCGCCAGGTGCTGGCAGCGCAATGTGACGGACATGATATTCAAGATCGAAACTATCGTCCTCAATCCAATAGGGATGGTCAAGGTCAAACGGCACCCGCACCAGTTTCTGGCGGAAACTACGCGCGCCGTCCAAACGGCTTTCGATGTGGCGAAGAATATCCTTGAACCTCACAAAACCACCAGCAGCTGTTGATGGATCATAGATGCCAACTGAGCCAATATGCATTGGTGTGTTCTGAGTATCTAAATAAACGAAACTTGCGTCTTGTCCGCTAAGTTGTTCCATCTGTGCATCCCCTCTTTCGTTACCTTTGTGGTAACGCCAACTCACGCCTGTGGCGAGTCCCAACTGTGCGCTTAAATTGACTCTTGATAAGGCGGGCTAAAGTCCGTTTTGATCGCTCCAGCCCAGCGTAATTGACATTCGCCGGTTGGCAGGGTCGCTTGGATGGTTGGGGTCATAGGGTTCGCGGTCGGCAACGCCTTCGATACGGGTGAAGCGGTTGGCATCAATGCCCGAAATGGCGAGCGCACGCCGTGTGGCTTCAGCGCGAGCCCCGGAAAGTTGCCAGTTGTTTCCAGCCCCGCCTCCAGTTCTAATGCGGGTGAAGGGGGACGAATCCGTATGCCCCCTGACGCGGATGTCATTGGGCACTATTTTCAGCGCCTCTGCCACTGCCGGGATCAGGCGGCGCGCTTCGGGCGTCAGCATATCACTGCCCATGACAAACATCGAAAAGTCCGCATCATCAACCAGATCAATCCGCAGCCCCTCAGCAGTTGGCACCAGACGGATGCTGTTCGCCAGCTTTTTCAGTGCTGCTTCTTTCTGCATTTTGCGGATCAGTGCCTGTTTCATCTGCCCAAAACGTTCGACGTCTTTGGTTCTGCCGCTCCCTTCGCTAGGGCCGCCCTTGGCATCTTTGGGGATGGTCATAGACTGGGTGCCGGTTTGCGAAGCTTTGTGCGGATAATTATCCTTTGAAACAATGGAATCGCCGCCAAACAAACCGTCTGACCCAGCCGAGGCCTGTTTTTTATCAACGATTGTGGGTGAGAAATAATCGGCGAGTGATTTGCGCTGCTTTTCGGTCGTCGCGCCCAGTAGCCACATGAGGAGGAAAAACGCCATCATCGCTGTTACAAAGTCAGCATAAGCGACTTTCCAAGCGCCGCCGTGGTGCCCGGCATGGGCTTCAATAGTGATTTTCTTGACGATGATCGGGCGAACGACTGCGTTACTGGCCATGTCAGCGCGCCCGCATGCCGTCAAACACAGCGGCAAAGCTGGGCTGATTGCTATGTTCGATGCCTGAACGCGCCGCTTCGATCACCAGTGGGATCGGGTGGCCGTGGAGCGAAGCGATGATGATTTGTTTGACGACATGATAAATCGCGCCGTCGCCTTCGATCACTTGCTTTGCCCGGTTCGCAAACGGGCCAACAAGACCGTAAGCCAGCAAAACGCCCAGAAACGTTCCGACAAGGGCAGACCCAATCATCCCGCCCAGTACTTCTGGCGGCTTGTCAATGGATCCCATCGTTTTCACGACCCCCAGCACCGCGGCCACAATACCGAGCGCCGGTAAAGCATCGCCCAATCCTTGCAATGCTTCGGCGGGTTTGAGGGCATGGTGATGGTGGCTTTTGATGCTGCAATCCATCACATCTTCAACGGCGTATGGATCAAGCGTGCCAGACGAAACGACAACCAGCCGAAGCGTATCCGTGATCAGATGGATCAACACTTTGTCTTTGAGCAGCCGAGGATAATCGCCAAAAATGCTTGACGTCGCAGGGTCTTCAACATGCGGTTCAAGCGCCACTGGGCCATCAACGCGCATCATTTTCATAAGTCTGGTGACCAGGAAAATGCAATCGAGATAATCTTGGGCGTTATGCTGGGGGCCCTTGAACACTTTGCCCAGACACGCGCCGAGCGCCTTGAGTTCCTTTACACTGTTGCCAATGATCAGAGACCCGATGCCTGCCCCGCCAATGATCAACATTTCATGCGGCAGCGCATGCATCACGGGGCCAAGGTTGCCGCCTGTGAGCGCAAAGCCGCCAAAAACCATCAGGATGAGAACAAGGATGCCTACGGCTTGAAACATGGGGGGCAAGGCTCCGGCGCGAATGAAGGGGCGGCCTTGGGGCCTTGCACTGGGATACGGCAACACGCGGGAAAACTTGCGTGGGAGGTGTTGAGGGGTGTCGCGATGTGACGGGCCAGAGCATTGTTCGCGGTTTCGGATTGATGCGCGAAGCGGAGCTCAGCCGTCATGCTGAACTCGTTTCAGCATCCATGCCTCAAAGACAGTGCAATGCTGGATCGATCAAGGCTTGCACAAATAGTAAGGCATGGATGCTAAAACAAGTTCAGCATGACGAACGGTTCCGACATCTGACACGACACCGCTCAAGCGGCGTGATACCAGCGCACGCCTTCACGCATTTCGCGGCGCACGCGGCCACTAAGTTCTAACCGCTGGAGATGGGCCATGGCCTCACCTGTGGCCAGTTCGCGGTTGTGGCCGCTAATTTCGCGGTTGAACAACAGCTTGAACGTATCCACCACGCGCAGTGGCGCTGCTTTGGCCGCCGCGGCAACATCATCCAGCCGCTTATGATGTTCATCGCGCAGGGCGACAAGCCGCGTGTGAAGGCCTTTGAATGGCTC
>JANPCO010000022.1:0-4045 GCA_031430995.1 Sphingomonadales bacterium
CCTGAACGGCGCAGGCCTGACGCTGGAACGCACTCAGGTCGGTGACCGCTATGTGCTGGAACGCATGCGATCTGGCGGGTTTAACGTCGGCGGCGAACAGTCGGGCCATATGATCCTCGCTGATTACGGCACGACTGGCGACGGGCTGGTCGCGGCATTGCAAGTGCTGGCTGAACTGGTGCGGCAGGAAAAGCCTGCCAGTGAACTGCTGCATATCTTTGATCCTGTGCCACAATTGCTCAAAAACGTGCGCTTCTCCGGGGGAAAACCGTTAGAGGCGGCGCGCGTGAAGGAGGCAATTGCCAGTGCTGAGGCCGAACTCGTCGGCAACGGACGCCTTGTCATTCGCCCGTCAGGCACAGAGCCTGTGATCCGCGTCATGGCGGAAGGCGATGATGCAAGCAAAGTGGAGCGGCTGGTCGACAGCATTTGTGAGGCTGTCACAGAGGCTGTGGCATGACACCTTTCCCTGAGCTTGTCGAAGGGCCGCCCTATTCTGCTACTCAGAGCTTGGCGAAGGACGGCCCTTCGACAAGCTCAGGGAAGCCGTTCTATTTGCATCAGTTCGTAAAGTGACCGCCCGCATCCTCATTATTGCCGGCTCTGATTCTGGGGGGGGCGCGGGAATACAGGCGGATATCAAAACCGTTACGATGTTGGGCGGCCATGCCATGACGGCCGTTACCGCGATCACGGCCCAAAATACTCTGGGAGTGAGCAGCGTCCATCCCATCCCCACTAACATGGTGATTGCCCAGATCGACGCGGTGGTCAGCGACATTGGCGTGGATGCCATCAAAATTGGCATGATCGGAAGCGCCGACACCGCGAACGCCGTTGCGGATTATTTGACCTCGTCATTGCGAGGAGCGCAGCGACGCGGCAATCCACGAAGCGGCAAACAGTCTGGATTGCCGCGCTCCGCTCGCAATGACGGAGGAGTGCCCATTGTCTTTGACCCCGTCATGGTCGCGACCAGCGGTTCCGTTTTAGCTGACGCGCAAACCATTGCCGCGTTTGAACGGCTGATTGAGATCGCCGCCCTCACCACGCCCAACTTGCCCGAGCTCGCGGCCCTCGGCGGGGAAGCCGCGATGGACGGGCCGACCCTGATCAAAGGTGGTCATGGCGAAGGCGATGTCATCATCGACCGCCTGATCAATGGCGGCGCAGAAATGGCCCGCTGGGAAGGGAGCCGTATCGACACGACCAGCACCCACGGCACGGGTTGCACACTGGCCAGTGCCATTGCCTGCGGCCTTGGCCAGGGGTTGAGCCTGTCTGACGCCATCGAGCGCGCAAGAGCCTTCGTCCGCGCGGCCCTTATCGCGGCCCCGGGCCTTGGCAATGGTCACGGGCCAATGGGGCATCAGGCGGTCAAAATGGGTTCCTCTCCTCTTCAGGGGAAGGGTTAGGGGTGGGGCCTGTCATTGCTGGCGTTGACGAGGCGGGTCGAGGTCCGCTTGCAGGCCCTGTCGTCGCAGCCGCCGTGATCCTTTGTGAAGGCGGCATTGATGGGCTGGACGACAGCAAGAAACTCTCCGCGAAACGCCGCGCCGTGCTGGAGGCTGAAATCTTCGCGCGCTGCATTGTCGGCGTCGGCACAGCGTCGCCAGAAGAGATTGATAGCATCAACATCCTCCAAGCCACTCTGCTGGCCATGACCCGCGCGGTGGAGGCGCTCAATTCCCTTCCCGCCCACATCCTTGTCGACGGCAACCGACTGCCCAAGTGGCGATACAGCGCGGAAGCGGTCATCGGCGGAGACGCGATCCACCCCTGCATTTCAGCCGCCAGCATCATTGCCAAGGAACACCGCGACCGGATCATGGTGGCAGCGGATGCCGATTATCCCGGCTATGGCTGGGCATCAAACAAAGGCTACGGCGCAGCAGTTCATTTGGCAGCACTCGCCAAATTGGGCCCGACCCCGCTCCACCGCCGATCATTTGCACCTGTCGCGAAAAGTTTTTTGGCCAGTGAGTCAATCAGGCCACACCCCACAGGTTGAGAGTCCGCACACCGCACACCCACATCATCCTGTGGGGGACTCGGTTCGTTCCGCCGCGCTTCATCAATTTGTTAACCTTTTCCGTTAACCCTCTGACTTGACGGCGGAGTCCAGATGACTCAGCACAGTCGCTTGTGCATTTAAGGAGCGTTTGCATGGGGGTTTTGGAGAAGATCAGGATCAGTGATGTCAGCGCCAGTGATGCCGAGGCGCTTGCGCTGCCGCTGAACCAGATCATCATTGGTGATTGCATTGCCGCCATGCGCGCGCTTCCCGATGCATGCGTGGATATGGTTTTTGCCGATCCGCCGTATAACCTACAACTTGGCGGTGATCTTTACCGGCCCGAAGGTGGGCGTGTGGATGCCGTAGACAATGATTGGGACAAGTTTGAAAGTCTTGCCACCTATGATGCGTTTAGCCGCGCCTGGCTGACCGAAGCGCGCCGCATTCTTAAACCCAACGGCACGCTGTGGGTGATTGGCAGCTATCACAATATCTTCCGCGTCGGCTCTGTGCTGCAGGATGAAGGCTTCTGGATCCTGAACGATATCATCTGGCGTAAAGTGAACCCGATGCCCAATTTTCGCGGCACCCGGTTTACCAACGCGCATGAAACGCTGATCTGGGCCTCAAAAGGCGAAAAAGCGAAATACACATTCAATTACCGCGCGATGAAAACGCTGAATGATGAACTGCAAATGCGATCCGATTGGTCATTCCCGATTTGCGGCGGCGCGGAACGACTGAAACGAGGCGGCGTAAAAGCCCACCCGACGCAAAAGCCTGAGGCACTTCTGTATCGCATCCTGCTTGCCAGCACCAAACCGGGTGACATTGTGCTTGATCCCTTCTTTGGCACGGGAACCACTGGGGCCGTTGCCAAGCGACTGGGCCGCCACTGGATCGGTTGTGAACGCGAACTCGATTATGTCGATGTCGCAAACGAGCGAATAGCCGCTGCCCTGCCGCTCGACGAAACGATGCTCAAGACCATGCAAGCCGATACCGCTGCGCCGCGCGTGGCATTTGGCACGCTGGTGGAAACCGGATACCTCCGCCCTGGCACGCCTGTGTTCGACATCAAACGGCGCTGGTCCGCCGCTGTGCGCAGTGACGGCTCGATCATCTGCGACGCAGCTTCAGGGTCGATCCACAAAGTCGGTGCCGTGCTGCAAGGTGCACCTAGCTGCAACGGGTGGACCTTCTGGCATTATGAAGAAGATGGTGTTTTGAAGCCAGTGGATGCTCTGCGGCAGACATATCTGCTGGCAACGCAACCTTAGCCCCAACCTAAACGATATGAAGCCGCGTCGACCATCAGATGGATCTCATCTGTCGGCTTAAGCCTCATTATTGAGTCGAACAGCAGCTTTGCATCTGCCATACGACCCGACACGTGCTAGCGCGGGGTGGAGACAGTATGACCAATAGAGGCTTTGCGGTGAATAAGTCACAACTTGGCATCGCGTTACTTCTGCGCGGCGTTGCAATCATTCTGGCCCTGCTTGTCATTTTTCAATGCGCCCGGCTGGTATGGACGCTGGTTGCCCCGATCGGGCCGCTTGGCGACTGGCGTCCGTCGGCCCTTAGCGGACGGTCATTGCCTGTTGCTAAACTCGCGTCGTTTGATCCATTTTTCCGGTTGCAGCCTGCCGAAGCCCAGGCCGTTGTCACATCGCTGCCGGTCAAGTTATTCGGCGTCCGCGTTGATATGGCCAGTGGACGCGGTTCAGCCATCATCGCGACCCCGGACGGCGTACAGTCAAGCTATGCCGTTGGCGATGCCGTCATGCCTGGCGTCATCCTAAAGCAAGTCGCATTTGATTATGTCGCGCTGGAACGGGCAGGCGTCGTCGAAAAAATATTTCTCGATCAATCCATTGCAGCACCCGTTGCTGGGCGTGGAACCGGAATGGTGACTGCAGCGCCTTCCACATCAATGTCACCGTTGCAGGATTTAGTAGCTATGACGCCGCGAATGGACGGTGCGCGCGTCACAGGGCTCACACTAACGCCCAAAGGCGATGGCAG
>JANPCO010000023.1:0-2238 GCA_031430995.1 Sphingomonadales bacterium
GCATGGATCTTGTCCTTTTCGGCCTGCCAACGGGTGGTGAGGCTTGCCGATTGCTCCTCCAGATTAGCGAGATCGGTCTTGAGTGTGGCCAGCCGGTCCTTCGAAGCCACGTCGCTTTCCTTGGCCAGCGCCATCGTTTCAATCTTCATCTGGATGATTTTACGGTCCAGCGTTTCAATCGCTTCGGGTTTGGATTCCACTTCCATGCGGATGCGGCTCGCGGCTTCATCCATCAGGTCAATGGCTTTGTCGGGCAGGAACCGGTCAGCAATATAGCGGTGCGACAATGTGGCCGCTGCAACGATAGCCCCGTCGGTAATCCGCACACCGTGGTGCAGTTCATATTTCTCCTTCAGGCCGCGCAGGATGGAAATACTATCCTCGACCGTCGGCTCGCCCACGAACACAGGCTGGAACCGCCGTTGTAGGGCAGCGTCTTTCTCTACATGTTTGCGGTATTCATCCAGCGTGGTCGCGCCGATGCAGTGAAGTTCCCCGCGTGCAAGCGCAGGCTTCATCAGGTTTGACGCATCCATCGCGCCATCGGTCTTTCCAGCACCGATCAGCGTGTGCATTTCATCAATGAAAAGAATGACTTGGCCTGCCTCGGCGCGCACTTCATCAAGCACGCCTTTCAGCCGCTCTTCAAATTCTCCCCGGTATTTCGCTCCGGCAATCAGCGCGCCCATATCAAGTGACATCAACTGGCGACCTTTCAGGCTGTCTGGCACATCCCCATTGGCAATGCGCAATGCCAGCCCTTCGGCAATCGCGGTTTTGCCAACGCCAGGTTCACCGATCAGCACTGGGTTGTTCTTGGTCCGGCGCGCCAATATCTGGATCGTCCGGCGGATTTCCTCATCGCGGCCAATCACGGGGTCCAACTTTCCGTCGCGCGCGGCCTCTGTCAGATCGCGGGCGAATTTCTTAAGCGCGTCATAGCGGTCCTCAGCAGAGGCTGTGTCTGCTGTCTTGCCTTTGCGCAGGGCATTGATGGCGGCATTCAAGCTGTCGGCCTTGACGCCCGCGGCTGCGAGCGCCTTGCCAGCAGTCGTCGTGGGGCTCAGCGTCAGCGCCAGCAACAGCCGCTCGACCGTCACAAAGCTGTCCCCTGCCTTGTCCGCGACTTGTTCTGCACTGTCGAGCACGCGGACGAGATCATTGTCCAGCCCCGGCGTCGCCTGTGCGCCGCCGCCTGACACAGCCGGAATTTTGGCCAGCGCAGCATCAGTTTCACGCACGGCCACGCCAGCGTCACCGCCTGCGGCTTTGATCAGGCCCGCCCCCATGCCTTCGCTATCCTCCAGAAGGGCCTTCAAAAGATGTTCAGGCGAAATTCTCTGATGGTTCATGCGGATGGAAACGGTCTGCGCGGCTTGCAAAAAACCTTTGGCGCGCTCGGTGAATTTTTCGAGGTTCATGGGCGGCAAACTCCTTGGTTGCACTCGATGTAGTGTGGCTGTTTTGCCACACAAGGGGCGAATGCGGCTTTTCATCAAACCGTCACGCCAGTGTCACTGCCCCGTCGCCAAAGGGTCACGCAAGAGTCTTGGGGCGCTTTTAGAGCGCACGCAGCGACCCAATCTCAACAGGAGGAAACCCCCATGCGCACACTTGCAACGACGCTTTTTGTCTCAACAATTTTGGCCACGTCACCAGCTTTTGCTCAAGACGCAGCGCCTGATGCCACCGAGACCGACGCCGCCGAAATCGTCGTATTCGGACGCGGCGAAACGCGGCAGGTGCAGGAACTGGATAACAAGGATCTCGCGATCCTGGCGCCGGGGACCAGCCCGTTAAAGGCTGTTGAAAAGCTGCCAAGCGTCAATTTCCAGTCCGCTGATCCGTTTGGCACCTATGAATGGTCACAGCGAATTTCCATTCGCGGGTTTAACCAGAACCAGTTGGGTTTCACGCTAGACGGCATTCCGCTTGGCGATGGCACTTACGGCAATAACAATGGCCTCCACATCAGCCGGGCGATCACATCGGAAAATATCGGCGTAACGCGGGTGTCGCAGGGGTCTGGATCCATTGGCACGCAAGCAACGAATAATCTGGGCGGCACTCTGGAATTCCTTTCACTTGATCCCAAAGGTGATGGCTTCGGCGTTGATGCCAATCTGACTTACGGATCGGAAAACACAGTGCGCGGCTTTGCACGGCTGAACTTTGGCACAGAGGACGGCCTGCGCGGCTTTGTATCGGGCGTCTATCATAATGCGGAAAAGTGGAAAG
>JANPCO010000024.1:0-21690 GCA_031430995.1 Sphingomonadales bacterium
CATTTTGCCGTTGATGCCCAGCGTGCCTGCATTGGGCTGAGCGGCAAAGGCATCGACGATCATCTGCGCGTGGGCAATATCTTCAGCCGACGGTGAAAAGCAGCGATTGATGATATCAATCTGGTCAGGGTGGATCGCAAGCCGCCCCGTAAAACCGTCTCGCCGTGCCCGGATGCAATCCCGCTCAAGGCCGTTCGCGTCGCGAAAATCTGCGTAGAGCGTATCAATCGGGGCCACGCCCGCTGCTGACGCTGCAAACAAGCACATGGTGCGGGCAAGCTGATAAGGGAAAGTCCACTCCCCATCCGCTTCCTTGTTCGCGGTCGCACCGACTGCAGCCGCCAGATCCTCTGCTCCCCATGTCAGCCCGACAAGGCGGGGGTGGGCAGGGGCGTAGCTGCCCAGATTGAACATGGCTACCGCAGTTTCAGTAGCCACCACGGCGATTTTTACGCTGCCAGTCGCCATGCCCGCTGCAGCCTCCAGCCGGGTAAGCTCTGCACCAATGCGCATAATATCCGCTGCGCCGTCCGCTTTGGGGATCAGCAACCCGTCAAGGCCCGGCTTCACCACAGCCGCCATATCGTCAAAGGTAAGGCCTGTATCAAACGGATTGACGCGGACGAAAAATAGCCAGTTCCGTAGCGCACGGTCATCAAGCAACCTAGCGACTTTGCCTCGCGCTTCGGCCTTCATTGTGGGCGCGACTGAGTCTTCCAGATCAAGGATCAGCGCATCAGCGCCGATGCCGGACGCTTTGGCAAATTTCCGGTCGCTGTCACCCGGCACGAACAGCATTGAACGCAGTTTCACGTGGGAACTCGCATCATCAGAGCGCCGCGCACAGTGCAGCACACAATTTCATCGCGCTGGTTCAGGCCGTGATGTTCAAAGGTCACAATGCCCTGTGTCGGGCGCGATTGGCTATCGCGCAGCGCCAGCACAGTAGTCGTCGTGCGGATGGTGTCACCTGCAAAAACCGGCTTGGGAAAAGTCGTGTCCGTCATCCCCAGATTGGCAATTGTGGTGCCCAGGGTTGTATCCTGAACCGAAAGGCCAATGACCAGACCTAACGTAAAAATCGAGTTGATCAGCGGTTTGCCAAATTCCGTGCGGCTCGCATAATCATGGTCGATGTGGACGGCCGCTGGATTATAGGTGAGCGAACAAAACAGCATATTATCCATATCCGTCACAGTGCGGCGGATTTCGTGAGCAAAGCTTTGCCCCACGCTAAACTGTTCAAAATAGAGCCCGGCCATCTGCTTCTCCTATCAGTCCCTGTGCATCCGTAACGCAACTGAGCCAAACGAAAAAGGGCGGGAGCCGAAGCCCCCGCCCATCATCGCTGTCCTGTATAAGGACTATGCTTAGAACTTAAAGCTTGCCCGTGCACCCCACAGCCGTGGTGGTGCGTAGCTGGCTTGCAGCGCGCCGCCGCCGCCCCAGACGAAGCGCGTGGCCGTCGCCTTATCGGTGAGGTTCGTGACGAAGCCCTGCACTTCAATCTTATCACTCAGCGCCCATGTCAGGCGGAGATCGATTTTGGTGAAGCTGTTCTGCTTTTCCAGAATGGAGTTGAACGGCTGACCAAAGAACGCGCCTGAATAAGTGAGAATTGCGAACGGCGTCAGCGTTCCCGCACTGCCAATGTCAATCGTATACGACGCATAAACAGAGCCTGAAAATTCCGGCGAATGCGGGATTTTATTGCCGCTAAGGTCACAGCCGAACGCAGCAGATGGTTGCCCTGCGCCGCCAGTGCCGGAGACAAGGCCGCAATCATATCCAGGCGCGAAAATCCGGCGCTGGCCGATGCCCGCAATTTGCACGCCATTGACGAGCGTAGCCGCAAGGGCTGTCGGATCGTTCACAAGAACCGACGTGGCAAATGGTGCCGGAACGTTGGTATATTTGGTATATTCTGCGTTGAGGTAAGAAAAACTTGTGCCAAGTGTCATAGCTGGCGTCGGCTTCCAGATGCCTTCTACCTCAGCACCATAGGACCGTGCTTTGCCGCTGTTTTCGATGATGGAAAGGGTCGATGTGCCCGCTGGAACTTGTCGCTGTTCCTGCAATCCAGAATAGCGATTGTAGAAAGCAGCAATGTTCAATTGAATTCTGTTGTCCGCAAACCGGTTTTTTGATCCAATTTCAAATGCAGTGACCGTTTCAGGAGCAAAGGTTGGCTGGAGCACTGTGACAGCTGTGTTGAAGCTGCCCGAATTAAAGCCTCCCGACCTGAAGCCAGTCGAGACGGACGCGTAAACAAGATTGTCATCCGATACCTGATAGTCCAGGCCAACCCGCCAAGTGGTTTTTTTGAACTTTTTGGTATCATAGGTAGCACCGGTCAGCAGCGTCGTGTTTGCGGCCAAGCACTGAAGACCAGGGCGCGGCGTAGGCGTGGCAAAAGTGCAATTAGTGACTGATCCAACTGATCCAAAAGCCGAATCAGGGATGCTCGGAATACCAAGACGGATGAAAGTGGCGTCCGTTGTCGCTGTTGGTGCAGCACCAATTAACGGAACAACAGATCGCTCATTGGCAAAGGCGAAATTTTTAGTGTCAACGGTATGGCGAACGCCTGCGGTGATCTTCAACGCATCAGTGAAGGCGTAGCTTGCTTGAGCGTAGGCCGCGAGCGACTTGGTTCGCGCGCGCTGCTCATCGTAGAAGCCATTGCGAAACGTGCTTGTGATTGTATTTGGCGTGATGTCGCGAATGGTCGCGGGTCTTTGCTCTGTGATTGTAATCCCCCGCAGTTTATCTTTGAAATAATAGCCGCCGACCACATAAGTGAATGGTCCATCACCGCTGGAGAGGAGTTGCAACTCTTGGCTAAAAGTTTTCGCCTCTGTTAGTTGCGAATCGACAGAAATAGTATTTTGACCGAAGTCGGAATCTGCTGTCCGCGTTGCAGCAAAATCAGTGTAGCCAGTGATTGACTTAAGGGTAACGCCGCCCAGATCATAAGCGAGGTTTGCGGATAAGCCGTAGTTACGCAGGTTAAGCACTGTCGGTTCGTCTGTGTTGATGCGGTAAGGATCGTTAGGCCGGTAAATGGGAACACCATTATCAACAGTGAGCGGAGAATCGATAATGCCGTCACGGTTTAGCGGTTGAACGCGGGTGCTAAGCACAATCGGTGTGCCGTTATACAACTGCGTACTCGGTTGGCCGCCAGAGATCGTGTAACTTTGACCAGCGGTTGGCACATAAAAATAACTCCCCCGCAACTTATACCCGAACGCTGACCCCCCAGCGCCGCCTTGGCGTGAATAGTCGAATTTCAGGGCAGCTGAGAACCGATCTGTTGGCTTGTAAAGCAATGTGCCACGGATGTAGCGGCTCTTGTCATCAAACAAGTTGCTGCCAAGGCCGTCATTTTTCACATAGCCGTTCGATTCTTCAAATGCGCCTGCAATGCGGATCGCGGTGGTGTCGCTGAGTGGCGCGTTGACGAAGCCTTCGCCACGAAACCGGCCGTTCTGGCCTACGGTTAGGTCAACGCCGCCTTTGTATTCGTCAAACGTGGGCAACGCCGATGTGATCGAAATGTTACCGCCAAACGTGTTGCGACCGTAAAGTGTGCCTTGGGGGCCGCGCAACACTTCCACTCGGTCAATATCGACAAAGCCAAGCGTGCCTTGCGACGCGCGCGACATGTAAACGCCGTCAATGAACAGGCCAATTGTCGTATCGCCGTTCACTCCCGCATTTTCAGTGCGAACGCCGCGCATGGCAGGGCGTGCATCGGTGCCAGACCGGCCAAATGTAAATCCGGGAACGATACCTTCCAACCGCGAAATATCGCTGGTGCCTTGTTCTTTCAATTGCTCTGCATTGAACGCCGATACGGAAAGCGGCACACTTTGGAGGTTTTCATCGCGGCGCTGGGCCGTCACGATGATTTCGGCAATACCGCCATTGTCTTCGGCAGGGGCCTCTTGGGCGAACGCCGGAACTGCGATGAGAGCCGCAGCCAATGGTGCCACACTGGCCAGCAGGTGGAATTTTGATAAGATTTTCACGTGACGTCTCCCTGAATGCGGTCATTTAACAGACTCAATACGCCTGTTGGACTGCAAAACGACTTCGAATGCAAGGCAATTGTGACTGCGAATGCAATGATCGTTTAATCGTTGCTGTAAGAGAAAGATGGCAGCGAATTGGCTTGTAAACCAGAGGGCTATAGTGCTGTCATCTCGTCACGGCCTGCGCCGCTTTGCATCGGAAGTCATTTCCGTTAGGCGCAAGATCATATTATCTAACGCCGACGATATCGAAAGGAGCGCGCCGTGGCCGTCAACAATCAGCTTGAAATGCGGGGCGGGCGCGCGACATCCTATGATGTGGCGAGCCGGGCGGGCGTATCTCAGTCCGCTGTGTCGCGCTGTTTCAAACAAGGGGCATCCGTTGCGCCGCGCACGCGTGAAAAGATCATGGCTGCGGCCCGAGAGCTTCACTATTATCCTAACGCCATTGCACAGGGGCTGATCACACGACGATCGAACTTGGTGGCGATCATCATTTCGAACCTCACCAACCTTTATTATCCCGAAGTGCTGGCAGAATTAACGCAGCGCTTGTCAGCGGAGGGCATTCGCGTTTTGCTGTTTTCACTGGCTGCGGAATCCGATGTTGATGAAGTGCTGGATCAAGTCTGGCGATACCGCGTGGACGGGGCGATTGTGGCTGCGCGGTTGCGGCCCGAACAGCTTGCCGCTTTTGCCGACCGCGGTGTGCCTGTCATCCTTTACAACCGCATTGGCGACACCATCCCTGTGGCCAGTGTCTGCTGCGATTCCACCAGTGGTGAATATGCGCTTGTGGAAGGGCTAGTTGAAGGCGAGCATAGAGTGTTCGGTATCATTGCAGGCCCAGCCGATAGCTACGTCGGCGAAGAACGAGTGGAGGCCGCGCGGCAACGCCTGCAGCAATTGGGGCATGGTGCGATCATCGTGCGCGGCAATTTTGATTATGCCAGTGGGGATGCGGGTCTTAAGGACTTGATGCGGATGACGGACCGCACGCTTGATGCGCTCATCTGCGCCAATGACCTGATGGCCATTGGAGCCATAGACAGTGCGCGGATCAATTTCGGAATTGAAGTGCCGCGCGATCTTTCTGTGGTCGGATTTGACGGTGTTGGCCCGGCCACTTGGCTTGCCTATCAAGTGACCACGATCCGCCAACCGGTGCGGCGCATGACCGAAGCTGCCGTGGCTATGTTGATCGAACGGATTGAACGCCCAGAATTATCGCCTGAACAACGGCTGTTTGCCGGGGAATTACTACCAGGCAGTTCTGCGCGCCTTGGATAATCACAAAGGAAAAACTACATATGACGAACCGTATCCTGACCACGCACGTTGGTTCTTTGCCGCGCTCTGCGGCTGTAACTGATCTGGTCTTTGCGCAGGAGCGGGGAGAAGCTGTCAACGCCGACACATTTAATCACGTGATCGGCGCGGCAGTGGATGACGCAGTGAAACGTCAAGTCGCAAGCGGCATTGATCTGGTTTCTGACGGCGAAATGTCAAAAATCAGCTATGCAACTTATATCAAGGACCGGATCACGGGGTTTGACGGCGATAGCCCGCGCAGTGCGCCCAAGGATTTGGAAATGTTCCCAAGCTTTCTTGAGCGCCAGTCAAAGGGCGGAGGAACACCGACGTATCGCCGCCCGAAATGCGTCGGCCCCATCGCGCTGAAAACGCTGGCACCGCTGGAGGATGATCTGGCCCATATGGCATCGGCGATGGCATTGCATCAGCCGACGGGGGGCTTCATGAACTCAGCCTCCGCCGGGGTGATTGCGCTGTTCCAGCCCAATGAGCATTATCCGAGCCAGGACGCGTATCTGGAGGCGCTGGCAGAGGCGATGCGCCCTGAATATGAGGCGATTGTGGCGGCTGGCCTCTATCTGCAACTGGATAGTCCAGACCTCGGCCTTGGGCGGCATATGATGTATAAGGACCGGACGGACGCGGATTATCTGATGCTGATTGGCGGCCATGTTGAAGCGCTCAATCATGCGCTGAGGAATGTTTCGGCCGACCGCGTGAGGATGCATGTGTGCTGGGGCAATTATGAAGGGCCGCATTGCTGCGACGTTGAGATGGGGGTGATCCTGCCCACTTTAATGGCCGCAAAACCTGCAGCCTTGCTGTTTGAAACGAGCAACCCGCGGCATCAGCATGACTGGAATTACTTCGTTGAAATGGCGGATATCATCCCAGAGGACAAAATCCTGATCCCCGGCGTGATTGACAGCACAACCAACTTTATCGAACATCCCCGCGTAGTGGCAGAACGGATCGAACGATACGCAAACATCATCGGGCGGGAACGGGTGATTGCAGGCACGGACTGCGGCTTTTCAACCTTTGCGGGCTACGGTGTGGTTGATCCGGACATTGTCTGGGCCAAGCTCAAGACATTGGCAGAAGGCGCGGAATTGGCGAGCAAGACCCTGTGGTAACGCTCAAAGACCGTCTTCGCGCAGGCGAACTTCTTGCGGGAACATGGGTGAAAACGCCGCATCCCCATGTGGTTGAAGTGCTCAGCTTGACCAGTCTTGACTGTCTGGTGCTTGACGCAGAACATGCGCCGTTTGATCGGCGCAGCTTGGACTTGTGCGTCATGGCGGCGCGGGTAGGGGGGAAACCCGTTCTCGTTCGTCCGCCCACGGCTGCTCATGAACATATTCTCAACGCGCTTGATTGCGGGGCAGACGGTGTCATCCTTCCCCATATTTGCAACGCTGTTGAGGCTGAAGCCGCAGTCAAGGCCTGCCACTATGTGAGCGGCGGGCGCGGCTATGCGGGCAGCAGTCGCGCGGCAGGCTATACGACGAAAGGCATGGCCAGGCACCGCGCCGATGCAAGGCAGGTTGTCATCATAGCCCAGATCGAAGATGTTGAAGGCGTTGAGAATATCGACGCCATCGCCGCTGTTGAAGGCATTGATGCGCTGTTCATTGGCCGCGCTGATCTGACCATCGCTTACGGCGCCGAGACGCCTGATGATGCAATCGTGGTCGCAGCTGTGGAGCGTATCGTCGCAGCGGGTAAGGCAGCAGGGCGGACAACGGGCATGTTCCTTGGCCGTGTCAGCGATGTGCCAATGTGGCGCGAAAAGGGCGCGAGTCTGTTCATTCTAGGGTCCGATCATGATTTCCTGTTGCAGGGGGCTGCACGATTGGCAGAGGCAGTGCGGCGCTAACAAATGCAACAAAGCTGTGCTAGCAGCGTTAGTGACCGATGTTATAATCGCCAAAGGATACCCGTTTTCATGTCCCACTTAAAAGCCGTGCTTTTCGGCGCGATTGGCGTTGTTGCCGAAACCTCTGATCTCCAGCGGCAAGCCTTTAACGCAGCTTTTGTAGAAGCTGGGCTGGGCTGGTCATGGGACCGCGATACTTACCGCGCGCTGTTGGCCATCAACGGTGGTCAGGCGCGCCTGCGTGCCTACCGTAAGACTGTGGCGGACGGCGGCTCTGTAACGGACGCCGTCATTGTTTCCCTCCACCAGCGCAAAACTGATCTTTACGCGGATATCATTACCAGCGGCAGCTTGTCGCCGCGCGCAGGTGTTGTCGAATTGATGGCGGCTTGTCAGCACGCTGGCATCCCCACTGCCCTGTGCACATCGACGTCGCGTGGAAATGTTGATGCGATTGCGACTGGCCTTGGCGCAAAACTAGACTTTTCAGCCTTTGCCACCATCGTCACAATCGATCAGATTGCCAATGTGAAGCCAGCGCCTGACGCTTATCTTCATTGTCTGGGTGCGCTTGGTTTGACCGCGAGAGATGTGATCGCGATCGAGGATGCGCCAGTGAGCATAGCATCGGCCATCGCTGCGGGTATTTCAGTAATCGCCACCCCAGGCGCAATGACCAAGGATCAGGATTTTAGTGGAGCAGCGTTGATATTGCCTGATCTGACGCCGATCAGCCTGACGGATATTGAGGCCCTTTTGCAGGACCGTCAGTCGACTGGTTAGAACGAGGCAAGATCAGCAACAATGGCAGGAATTGACGCCTTGATTTAAAATGACTAATTTCAAGTCAGAAGGAATCAATCACCATGAGCACGCAAACGGTCACCGCGCACATCCCGAAGGAATTAGTCGCCAGAGTGGATGCCATCGCCGCCAAGCAAGACCGTCCGCGGGGATGGGCGGTAAAGCAGGCCTTGGCCGAATGGGTGGCTGTTGAAGAGCAACGTCATCAGCTAACACTAGAGGCAATGGAAAGTGTCCATGCGGGCATTGCCGTGCCGCACAATGAAGTCGCTGCCTGGGCCGATAGTTTGGCCAGTGATAAGCCCATGCCAATCCCGCAGGCGCGTAAAATCCGTTGAACATCGTCTGGTCGCCAGAGGGAGTGGTGGATCTGGGGCGTCTGTATGCCTTTGTTGCAGTGGTCGATCCAGATGCCGCTGCCAGAATTGCTGTCCTACTGCAAAGGGCACCAGAGAAACTTTTGCCCTTTCCAAGATTAGGCGAACGGCTGGACGCCTTTGAAGACGCTGAAGTGCGGCGATTGATCATCGGCAAATATGAAATGCGCTATGAGATTTCAGGCGACGAAATCCTGATCCTCAGAATTTTCCACGGACGAGAAGACCGGCCATTTGGAGAGGCGTAACGATGTTAGGGTTCAAAAAACCCCCTGCATCTAATATGAAATCACGTCCTGCCCTAACAGCGCTGCCATCGCAGCATGGTCGATGACAGTTTCATCCGCGTCGCCGGTGAACAGGCTGCTGCCGATCAGGCGGATGCGCTGGCCAGAACTATGGTGGCCGTGCACGCGCCACAGAATGGCGGTCTGGCGTTCACCAACAATGGCATGTTCAAAATAGAAAGTCGCATCAGGGAGGGTGCGGATCAGCGCGGGTAGCCACGCGCGCTCGTAAAGGTTGAAAGCTCGGCCATTCCACGCCTGGTGCAGCCAGTTGGCAATGCTACGCGCGTCGTCGAGGAAGCCAGCAGGAAGGATGGCAACATGGCCCGCAGCATATTGCCCTTGGCCACTGCGCAGTTCGCCCACAGGGGCGTGGACCGGCGGCGCGGCTTTGGCTTCGCCGCGATCTTCGATGACGACTTCGCGCAGAACGCGGCCATCTTCGCGCCAGACCCAGCGGTGCCCGTGCCAGCCTTTGACTTTATACGCGATCATATCACCAAGGTCGGCGGTGATCGTCAGGTCCGCTGCATCCTCATTGACCCAAGCCGCAGTGATCGCGTCGCGGCCTCTGATGATGCCCAGGCTGTCTTCGCGCGTGGCGCGGTGGGCGTGGCTCTGGGCAAGCAGAGCATAGGCGCGGTCCCGGCGCAATGAAGTTTCTAGGGTGGCGAGGGGGCTCATAAGCCGCCTTCCATCTGCCGCATCAACGCGACTTCATCGAACATCGTCACCTCGTCGACAATTACCGAATGCTCAATACGCCAATGAGTGATGGCCAAAATATAGACCGGCTCACTCGTTGCTGGCCCGTAAAGGGCATTGCCATCGTGTGTTCCGGTCATTTCCCAGCGGACCGCGATCATGTTGTCCACTGCGGCAATATGCTGGATTTGAATGTGCGCATCGCCAAAGCTGCCGATCAGCGCTGTAAACCAGCCCGCAATTTCTCCCCAGCCAAACAGACGCCGCCCGCCCGGGCCTGCCCAGTGCGCGGCGGGGGAATAAGCCTCTCTCACGCGGCCAAAACGCCGGTGAGTGATCAGCTGCTCAAACAGCGCGTGTGCAAAGGCGTGCGGATCTTCCTCTGGATTGGGCAAGCCGCGATTTGTGAAGGGAGTGATTTGCGCTTCCCTAACGCACGCCATTGCCGCCTGCCGCCACAGCGCGTGCGGCCCCTTTGCCTTGTCCGCAGCGGCATGAGAGCGGGCCACATCTCGCGGACTATATCCCAGCCCAAGCGCCATCGCGCTATAATCACGGACCAGCCATTCCTCGATGATCAGATTTTCTTTGCACAAGCAATCGGCAATGGTCGTAAAGGTAATGCGCTTGCCTGTCGCCGGGCCCAGTTCTGACGTGCCCAAATTGGTTGCTGTTGATGTAATCTGGTGGGAGGACAAATAAGCCCCGCTTCCTTCGTCAGACCAAATTACAGCTTCGCCGGTCAATGTGCGATCAGGAAAGGCCGAAAGCGTTCGCGCAGTGCCCGCAATCACATCATCCATGCCGTGCGCGGGACCAGTCATCATATGAACGACAATATCAGGCGCATAATGAGTGGCGATCAACCCGACGTCTTTCTGTTCCCAGATCCGGTGAGTGCAGCGCAAGATATAATCGACAATGTCGCTATATTCGGGGTCAAAACCCGGGATGGGATGACGCGGGCCGCCCTGAGGCGTCAGAATATCTGCAATGTCACGCCCGCCCACATTGGGAACATCAGGGGGAATATCAGGGGGCATGACAGGGTGCATGGCGTTCACGGTGTGACCAGATAAGCAACGGCCCCACCCAAGGACATCAGGCTGCGCGGAAAGCCAGCGGGCAGGCTCAGCGTGTCGCCGGGTGCTAGGGTTAGAAGCCCGTCTTCGCATTCCACGCCCATGTCGCCGCTGTGAAGGAACAGCACTTCCTTGTCGCCTTCCGCGTTCCAATCAATCGCATCACCGGCTGCAATGTCGATCCGTTCTAGGTTGAAGCCGTGATCCCAGTTAATCACAGTGTCCTGTCCGATAACAGGTGTCACAGTCGTTCCACTGGCGGCTCTGTGCCGCCAGACCAGGCTTTGCGCTTGTGCGCCTGTCATGCGGGCCAAGGCATCCGCCTGCCTGCGCGATGTCGGCGTCATTGCGGCCACACCTGCGGGCACAGTCTCCCCCGCAGATGTATCCACCAGCGATCCGTTTTCCATCAGGACAAGGCCGTAATCCTTGGCCATATCGAACACTTGCGGGGCCCATGTCACACGCCCGGGATTGTCCTGGCCCAATACAGCCCATAAAAACCCCGGTGTGCCGTCGTTCGCCAGTGCCGTCGCGGTAAAGCCGCGAAACACGCGCGTCGGGATGGAAATCACATCACCGGGGTCAAGGCTGATTTGCGCGTCGTCGCCGTGTTCGCCCAAATCAAAGCGCCACTCTCCGCTGTGGACGACGAACACTTCAGCTGTGTCGTGGCTATGCTGAGAATTCACGCAGCCCGGCGGCTGGCGCGCGCCGCCGATATTATAACCGTGCGGCTCTGCCATATGAACATGCTGATCCGGGTTTTCAGAAACGCCGGGGCCAATGATGGTAAAATTCTCTTTCGCTTCAGACCCCGGCGTGCGGCAATCTATGAAGGCGTTGTAACATGGGATGAGTGCAGCATAGGCTACGCGCCGTTTACCAAGTGCTGCTGTTGTCCACCCGGCGAAGTGCGGCGTGTTATCGCCTGCCGCTATCCGCAAAATCCTGTCGAATAATTTTCCCATAATTTAGCGGTTTACGTTTATTGCATTCGAAGTCAATATAAGTGTCAAAGGGAATAACTATGACGCTGGACAAAGACCGTTATTGGCAGATCATCAACGACGGTCGGGATTTGGCAGCACATCATGTCAGCCTAACGAAGCAGCTTTACGGGCCAGACTGCAATTTCAACGCTGGCGCACCAGTGAACAGTTGCGCTGGTGCGGACGCCATCATCCGCCAGTTCTGGCTACCGCTAGTGAACGCCTTCCCCGATCTGGAGCGGCGGACGGATATTTTGATGAGTGGCCATTTTATGCACGGGGATTGGGTGGCGACAACAGGCAATTTCGTCGGCCATTTTCAAAACCCACTCTACGGCCTGCGCCCCAGCGGCCGCCCTCACTTCATCCGCTACGGCTGGTTTGACCGGATCGTTGGTGACACGGTGGTGGAAAGTTATGTGCTGCTTGATCTAGCCCGGCTGATGATTGAAACGGGTGCGTGGCCACTGCGCCCGCAGCGGGGCGAGGTCTGGTCGCCAGCGCCTGCGCCGCAGGACGGCATCATGATCGCCGCGGCTAGTGCGACAGAGTCAGAAAAAAGCCTGAAACTGGTCGAAGCCATGATTGCTGGCCTGATGACCTATGATGGGCAGACTCTCTCAAGCATGGGGATGAAACAGTTCTGGACGCCTCAGTTCGGCTGGTATGGCCCCGGCGGTATTGGCAGTGCGCGGGGCCATGCCGACTATGAACGCGCGCATCAAGGGCCGTTCCTTAAAGCATTCCCAGACCGGATCGGCGGCCATCATAAGTGCCGCATTGGGGAAGGCACCTATGTCGCGTCAACTGGCTGGCCCAGCATCCATGCCACGCACAGCGGAGACGGGTGGCTGGGTATTCCCGCTACTGGCAAACGTATCACGCAGCGGATCATGGATTTCTGGAGGCGGGACGGTGATTTGCTGACTGAGAATTGGGTGTTCATTGATATGGTTGATCTTTTGGGCCAAGTCGGTGTTGACCTCTTCCCGCAAAATGAAAGCAAGGGCCCATGATCCGCGCACAAGATTTCACGCAAGGGCGGCGCTTTGCATCGCTGGCCTTCCTGCTGGTTGCCTATTTCTTCTATGCCTGGTCGTGGAATACTGTTGATATCTTGCGGCCCTATATCAAGGCGAGTTTGAACCTTACCGACTTGCAAGCGGGATCATCCTACACGCTGCAATCCATCGGGGCCATTTTTGGCGCTGTCGTGATGGGCCAAGTGGCTGACAAGATCGGGCGGCGAAACGCGCTGGTGATATCCATGATTGGTTATGGCTCCTGTCTTCTCGCGGCGCTGATCGTGCGGGATTACACTGGCCTTATTTATCAGCGGATCGCACTTGGGTTTTTCATGGGGTCAATGTTTCCGATCGCGGTTGGCATCTATTCTGGGCTGTTTGCGCGCGATGTTCGCGGCGTGATCGCAGGATTTGTGCTGGGCACCTATAATCTGGCAGTGGCGGCGCTCGGGTTCTTGTCTGCCGCTGCGTTTCGGGCTGGTTATGACTGGACAGTGCTGCTGTGGGCAGGGGCTGTGCCCATCACGCTTGCTCTCTTTGCCTTTCTGGTCATTCCCGATGATCGCAATTTCATTCCCATGGACGGCAAGACCGCTGATGAAGCGACCACCAAGGCCAAGCTGCCCATTGCTGAATTGTTCAAGCCCGAAGTCGCGCGCCAGACCATCTTGCTCGCCACAATGACGGGCCTGAACTTTTTCGCGTATCAGGCCTTTACCGGCTGGGCATCGACTTACCTGAAGGAAGATCGGGCCATTCCCGATACAGTTGTTGGCGATGTGCTGGGCTGGCAATTCATCGGCGCTGCCGTTGGCGGGCTGATCTGGGGTTTTATCAGTGACCGTTTCGGCAGGCGGGTTGCTGCCTGGGGTTTTGTGGCAGCAGCCGGGATCATTCCTGTCTATCTGTTTGTGCCAATGCCCATTGGATTGCTTGAACTGACAGGCTTTGCTTACGGCGTCATGCTTTCTTGCAGCGCAATCTGGGGGCCGTGGCTGTCAGAACTTTATCCACCCCATCTCCGGTCAACGGCGGCATCAATTTTCAATTGGGGGCGTCTGATCAGCATGACAGCGCCGCTCATCACAGCGCCGCTGGCTGAAAGCTATGGGCGCGCCCCTGTCATGAGCCTGGCCTCACTCAGCTTTCTGGCAGCAGCCTTCATCTGGTTCCGGATGCCGGAAACAGTTCGTCGCACCACCTGACATAGTATAAAAAGGAAATACTGATGGCCGAATGGCTAAAACGCCCTGCAAACTCCAGTCTAAAGGCTGATAATGACCGCAAAGTGCGAGACACGGTGGAGGGCATATTGGCGGATATCGAAGCGCGCGGTGACGTGGCCGTCAGGGAACTTTCAATCAAATTTGATGGCTGGGACCGTGATGATTACCGGCTGACCGCTGCCGAAATCCAGTCCTGCATAGATCAGCTGTCGGGCCAGGATTTGAAAGATATTGAATTCGCGCAGACCCAAGTGCGCAACTTTGCGCAGGTCCAGCGGGCGTCGATGACGGATGTCGAAGTAGAAACGCTGCCCGGCGTTATCCTTGGCCACACGCATGTGCCAGTGAATGCGGCGGGTTGTTACGTGCCGGGGGGCAAATATCCACTGCTCGCCTCTGCGCATATGTCGGTCATAACGGCCAAAGTGGCGGGGGTGAAACGCGTTGCCACATGCGCGCCGCCGTTTCAGGGCAAATTTGCACCGGCCATTATCGCGGCACAAGCCATGGCTGGCGCTGATGAGATTTATGCGCTTGGCGGCATTCAGGCCGTGGGTGCAATGGCCATCGGCACGGCCAGCATGGCCCCCGTCGACATCCTCGTCGGCCCCGGCAATGCCTATGTCGCAGAGGCAAAGCGCCAGCTGTTCGGGCGGGTCGGCATTGATCTGTTTGCCGGGCCAACCGAAACATTGGTCATCTGTGATGAAATTGGCTGCGACGGCGAACTGGCGGCGACTGATCTGCTTGGCCAAGCTGAACATGGTCCAGATTCGCCAGCGGTCCTGCTGACCACCAGCCGCAAGCTGGCGGAGGAGACAATGCAAGAGGTGGAACGGCTGCTTACCATTTTGCCCACGGCCGATATTGCGCGGCGGGCATGGGAAAGCTTCGGTGAAGTGATCGTTGCAAAGGATGACGCCGAAATGGTGCGCATTGCCGATGAAATCGCATCTGAACATGTACAAGTGATGACGCGCGATCCGGACTATTTCCTGCGCCATATGACCAATTACGGCGCGCTGTTTTTGGGCAACCGCACCAATGTAAGCTACGGCGATAAAGTGATTGGCACCAACCATACGCTGCCCACCAAAAAAGCTGCGCGCTACACGGGCGGGCTGTGGGTGGGTAAGTTCCTGAAAACCTGCACCTATCAGCGTGTGTTGACTGATGAAGCCAGCACGATGATCGGCGAATATTGCTCACGGTTGTGCGCGTTGGAAGGCTTTGCCGGGCACGGCGAACAAGCCAATATCCGCGTGCGCCGTTATGGCGGTAAGAGCGTTCCTTACGGCGGAAAGGTGGAGGCTTGAACCTACCCGTCACGCCGTCGTTCCGGCTGGATGGTCGCTGTGCGATTGTCACGGGTGCGGGGCGCGGCATTGGTTTGGCGGCGGCGGCAGCGCTGGCAGAGGCAGGGGCAGCTGTCACTCTTGTCTCTCGCACGCTCTCCGAAGTGGAAGCAGCGGCTGCTGCTATCGGGCACGGGGCGACAGCGCACCGGCTGGATATGTCTGATGTTGCGGCTGTGAAAGCCTTTTTCGCGGGCCGCCCCGCATATGACATCCTTGTCAACAACGCAGGCACCAATCGCCCGATGCCCATGTGGGATGTGGGCGAAGAGGATTTTGACGCGGTGTTTGACTTGAACGTCAAATCCGCCTTTTTTGCGGCTCAGGCCTGTGCCAAGAAAATGATTGGGGATGGGATCAAAGGCACGTTAATCCATATCGGATCGCAAATGGGCCATGTCGGCGGGCCAAACCGGTCGCTCTACTGCGGATCGAAATGGGCGCTTGAAGGCATGAACAAGGCCTTTGCCCTTGATCTGGCTGTGCACGGCATCCGCAGTAACACTGTGGCCCCGACCTTTATCGAAACGCCGCTGACCCGGCCGTATTTTGAGGATGCGGCATTCAAGGCGTATGTTGTGGGCAAAATCAAGCTGGGCCGGATCGGGCAAGTGGAGGATCTGATGGGAGCCATCCTGTTCCTCGCATCCGACGCGTCAGCAATGATGACGGGAACCTCAATGATCATTGATGGCGGCTGGACGGCGGACTAGGGCCTGCGCGGCGCCGCGCTTCGCCGCCCGAACGGCCAGTTGATGACGCCGCTTACCCACAGCGCCAGCCAGACAAAAACGGGTTGGAACAACAGGCGCGGCCCGTGATAAGCCCAGCTCATTTCCGTGCCACCAACAGCAATGTTATTCAGGGCATGATTGATATTCGCCGGGAAAACACAGACAGCATAAAGCGCAAGGCCAATGCCCGCTGCCTTGCGTGTGGCCGGGATCAGCAGGCCAAGTGCCCCTGCAATTTCTGCAAGACCAGTGAAGGCGACGATTGCCGCAGGGTAAGGCACCCACCCTGGCGTAATCGCCAGAAACCCTGCCGGAGACCGCAAATGCGCGACACCTGCCAGCACATAAACCGCCGCCAGCAGCCACCGGAATCCGGTTCGAATACGCTCCCCTGTTGGTGTCATGATTAGTCCCTAATCCCCGGAAAATATCATTAAAGATTGCGGATCAACACCGGCGTCGCGCAGCTTTTGGGCACCCCCCAAATCTGGTAAATCAATTAGGAAGCGCGCTTGAGTGACCAGTGCCCCTTGCCCGCGCAGCAGGGAAATTCCGGCAAGGGCCGTGCCTCCTGTGGCAATCAGATCATCCACCAGCAACACCCGCGCACCGGGCCTGACCGCGCCAACATGCATTTCGATCCGGTCTGTCCCGTATTCCAGCGCGTAATCAATGCCCACGGTTTGCCCAGGCAATTTGCTCGGCTTGCGCAGTATGACATTGCCTTTGGTGAGGGCGTAAGACAACGCGGATGCAACCACAAAGCCCCGCGCTTCAATCCCGGCGATCAAATCAATTTCGTTTGGGTCAAATGTCTTGATCAACCGGTCAATCGCCGCACGAATTCCTGCGCCGTCAAGCAACAGAGTGGACACATCGCGGAACAATATGCCCGGCTTAGGATAATCGGGTATCGTGCGCACCAAAGCGGCCAGATCATGATTGTCGCTCATGTCGTTTTCAATCCCGCAGCAGTTCGTTGATCGCTGTTTTGCTGCGCGTCTGGGCGTCAACTCGCTTGACGATGACAGCACAGGAAAGGCTTGGCCCCGGCGATCCGTCGGGCAGGGCTTTTCCGGGAAGCGCGCCAGGCACGACGACGCTGTAGCTGGGCACGCGGCCCACAAAAATCTCTCCGCTCGCCCGGTCAATGATTTTGGTGGTGGAGGACAGGAACACGCCCATCGCCAGCACTGCGCCTTGTTCCACAATTACGCCTTCAACCACTTCGGACCGTGCGCCGATGAAGCAATCATCTTCGATAATCACAGGGTTGGCTTGCAGCGGTTCCAGCACACCGCCAATGCCGACGCCGCCGGACAAATGCACATTCTTGCCAATCTGCGCGCAACTGCCCACTGTCGCCCACGTGTCAACCATCGTCCCGTCATCCACATAAGCCCCAATGTTCACAAAGCTGGGCATCAGCACGACGTTGCGACCGATATGCGCGCCGCCGCGCACCACGCAGCCGGGGACGGCACGGAATCCTGCGTTACGAAAGCGGTCCTCATCCCATCCGGCAAATTTGCTTGGCACTTTGTCCCACCAGTTAGACCCGCCGGGGCCAGGCATGATGCTGTTGTCGTTAAGGCGAAAAGAGAGGAGCACAGCCTTTTTCAGCCATTGGTTGACTGTCCACGCCCCTGCCAGTTTCTCAGCCACTCTCAATTGGCCACTGTCGAGCAACGCCAACGCTTCTGCCACAGCGTCGCGCACAGCGCCTGTCGTTGCCGGGCTGATTGCGTCGCGGTCTTCCCATGCGGCGTCAATTGTGGGTTGTAGAGTGCTCGTCATGCCAAAACCCCTTGCAGTTGCTGCGTCAGCCACGGGGCCAGTGCGGTAATTTCATGATCGACAGTGGTTGACCAATCCGTCGTGCCGCCCTGTTCAGCGCCCCAGCCCTGTTCAGACCCATTGTTGATCCACACTGTGGCCATGCCCAATTGCTTGGCAGGCACCAAGTTGCGGGCCATATCCTCCACCATGATGGCTGTCGTCGGGTCGACATCATGATTCCCGCAAAACTGGTGATAGGCGGCAAGATCGGGCTTGGGCAAATAGCCTGCATCGCGAATATCAAAGATCGCTTCAAACGCTGTGCCCAGGCCAAGACGGTCAAGCACGCGCTGTCCGTATACGGCGTCAGCATTGGTGAACACCAGTTTGCGGCCCGGCAATTTGCCAATCGCTGCAATCAGTTCGGCGTCAGGCATCACGCCAGACAAATCAATATCATGAACATAATCAAGGAAATGATCAGGATCGATGCTGTGATTGGCCATCAGGCCAGCCAGCGTCGTGCCGTGATCATAGAAATATCGTTTTTGAATGATGCGCGCTGTCACAGCGTCTACCCCTTCCACCCGCGCGACATATTCCCCCATTTTGACGTCCATATGGGCAAATAGATTGGTGCTGGCGGGGTATAATGTGTTGTCGAGGTCAAAGACCCATGTGTCGCGGCTGATTGGCATGAACGCCCTTTAGACAGGAGGGTGCGCCCGTGCAAATGAGTTAAGCTTTGCGAAATTGATTTCCAGCAATATGTCAGTAACCGATTGAGTGACGAGGGTATGATGACGGCAAAAAGCTATTGGATGATCGGCGCAGCACTGCCAGCGGCCCTCGCGCTTTCGGCCTGTGGCGGGGGAGGCGGGGGTGCCGTGTCCTCAACACCAACGCCGCCGCCAATTGCTGTAACGCCGCCCCCTCCAACGCCTCCGCCGCCCCCTCCGCCGCCACCCCCGCCTCCCGCAGCGACGTCAAGGTTCAACACGCCGGAATATCAGCGTTCAAACGGTCCCCGGCAGGCTGGGGCCGTCGCGGCTTATGAAGCAGGGGCAACGGGTGCCGGTATCGTGGCCGCAGTGATTGATAGCGGCATCATCCCCACTAATGTCGAATTTGCAGGGCGCATCCACCCTGCATCAGCAGATCTGGTTGGCACGCGCGGTCTTATTGATGAAGGTGGGCACGGCACGGCTGTGGCCAGTGTGCTGGCGGGCGCGAAAAATGATGCTGGTAGTCACGGTGTGGCTTTTGGCGCGACTCTGCTTGTGGCGCGCACGGACACCCCGGGCAGTTGCATTGATCCCAGTCCAGACGCCGGATGCAGCCACGGCGACAATGCAATAGCGCGCGGGGTTGATCTGGCCGTTACAAACCGCGCCCGAGTGATCAATATTTCACTGGGCGGATCGCCTGCCAATGCCACTTTGCGCAGTGCGATTGACCGGGCGACAGCCACAGGCGTGATCATCGTGTTTTCCGCTGGCAACGATTTTGACACTGATCCGGTGGCTGGGGCCAATCCCGATCTTTTCGCGCAAATTGCCATTGATCCCATCGCGCGCGGCCTCATCCTGATTGCAGGGGCCCTTGATGGCAGTAACACGGCGCTTACCGGATTTTCCAACCGGGCAGGCAACGGCTCGGCCACATTTATCAGCGCGCTGGGCCGCAGCGTGGCGGCGATTGATGAAACGGGCAATAGTGTTCCAGTAAGCGGAACGAGCTTTTCCGCGCCGATTGTGTCCGGGGCTGTGGCTCTCCTCGCGCAGGCCTTCCCGAACTTGAGTTCGGCTCAGATTGTTGACTTGCTGCTGCGCACTGCGACTGATCTGGGCGCGCCGGGAACTGATGCTATTTTCGGGCGGGGCGCGCTTGACATTGGCCGCGCCTTCGCGCCGCAGGGATCAGCATCATTTGCGGGCTCTGCGCTTGCGGTAAGCCTGATCGACGGCGGATCAATGGCTGCGCCGATGGGTGACGCGCAGCAAAGCGGTACAGCAGCGGTGATCCTTGACGGTTACGGTCGCGCCTACACGCTTGATCTGGGTGCCACTTTGAAGGCCGGGGCTGCCACACCGCGTCTGGCGCAAGGGCTGGGTATAGGCGGGCAAAGTCGAATGACCAGCAGCTCTAAAAGCGCCGTATCACTGTCCATCGCCAGTATCGGCTCCACCGCGCGTGCTGAGTGGCTGTTGCTGTCCGCACATGAACAACAGCAGACCCGCGCCCTTGCCGGGGCTATGTTCACTCGGCTGGGGCGTGATACGGCGCTTGGCTTTGGCATCATGCAGAGCGGAGCATCCCTTACATCCAGTTTGAACGGAAACAGTGGCCCGGCCTTCCTTGTTGGACAGCAGGCAGGCCGCGATTGGGGCTTCGCCTCCCGCGCCAAATCTGCCCTTGCGCTTCGTCATTCCATTGCAGGCACACAGCTGAACATCATGGGCGAAACTGGCAGCGTGACGCTATGGGACCGGAGCCACACCGGTGGCAGCAACGCTGATCAGAATCGCAGCCGGTACAGCGCCGCAGGGTTCAGCGCAGATCATCGTGTTGGGCCGCTGTCCCTGACGGCTGGGATCACGAACCTCACCGAGTCCGAAACTCTGCTTGGCGGGCGGTTCGGCGGCTTTGCAGGGATCAGTGGCGCGCAGACGCTGTTTGTTGATGGTGGGGCGACGCTGGCCCTGGGGCAAGGCTTGGTGCGGGGCTGGTCACTCAGCGGCGCATGGCGGCACGGACGGACGCGCATCGGCGCTGGCGGCCTACGTGACGGTGCAGATACACTGCACACGGCCAGCTGGTCAGTTGATTTGACTGGCCACAGTATTGTTCTGCGTGGTGATACCATTGGCTTCAGGATTGCGCAGCCGCTTCGTGTGTCGCGCGGTGGGTTTAACCTCACACTGCCAACGGGCTATGACTATGCGACGCGCGCCACAACTACGGGCCGCCAGTTTTTCAACTTGGCCCCAACGGGTCGGGAAATTGATGTCGAGGCAGTCTGGTCAGCACGGCTGGGCGACGGGAGGATTGGCGCTAACCTCTATTGGCGGCGCGATCCCGGCAATATCGCTGTGGCCCCAAATGATGCAGGCGTTGCTGTGCGCTATAATCGCGGGCTTTGATTTTGAAGCGGTGATTCTCATCTGGACGCCGCGCCTGTTTCTCGTCATTTGTGAGTGGAACAAACCAATATCAGGGTCCTTTTCATGCGCATGATTGCTGCTTTCCTTCTCGCCACAACTTCGACCATTGCCGCTGCTACTCCTATGCCGCCGATACCCGTTTCGCAGGACAAGCCGTTTCCGGGCACGATGATGCTGGAAGTAGACACAACTGACCTTGCCCGTGCCATTTTCAAGGTGAAACAAACCATCCCTGTGCCGCAAGCCGGGGCTATGGTGTTGTTGTTTCCGGAATGGCTGCCCGGCAACCACGCGCCGCGCGGTCAGATTGAAAAGCTGGCGGGGCTGGTGATCAAAGCGGGCGGCCAGACTTTGGAATGGAGGCGTGATCCGTTTAACGTCTTTGCCTTTCACATTGATGTGCCCAAAGGTGCGGCCAAGCTGGATATCTCATTCCAGTTCCTTTCCGCAACGGACGGAGACCAGGGCCGGGTGGTGGTGACAGACGCGATGATGAACCTTCAGTGGCATTCCGTCTCCCTTTATCCGGCGGGCTATGCAACCAGCAAAATCCCGATTTCGGCCAAAGTAACCTGGCCCGCTGGATGGAAGGCCGCAACTGCCCTTCGCGCCGCGTCAACTGCGGGCGACACGGTTACTTACGGAACAGTGGATTACGAAACGCTGGTCGACAGCCCCGTGTTTGCCGGCAAATATTTCCGCGCTGACCTGCTGGCCCCGGGCATTACGCTGAACACAGTGGCAGATGAGGCCAAATATCTGGTGATGAAGCCCGATCAACTGGATGCGCACAAACGCCTGGTTGAACAAGCCGTAAAGCTGTTTGGCACGCGGCAGTTTGATCATTATGATTTCCTGCTGGCGTTGACGGATAAGATGGGTGGCATTGGCCTCGAACATCACCGATCATCCGAAAACGGGGTGAACCCG
>JANPCO010000025.1:0-7544 GCA_031430995.1 Sphingomonadales bacterium
TGCCTCCAGCATTGCCAGATGATCGCCGCCGCGGCTGAACCGGTCTGGCCTGCGCACGAGGAACGGCGTGAGGCCGCCTGGATCTTGCCCTGCGATTTTGCGGACCGCCTTCGCCAGCGCGCGTGACGGCCCGTCATCTTCGCCGCCATTACCGCGCCGTGCCCGCTGCGCTGCTTGATCATCAGCAAAGCGAATGCCTTCGCTAAAGACGCGGACTTTATCGGCGACCACACGGCCATCCTGTCCGACGGTGTTGCCGACAATGTCGTTGTTGAGCATCGCGAGCACAGTCCAACCCCGTGCTTTCGCGGTCTCAGCAAGCAAGTGCCCGCCCCACAAGCCTTGTTCCTCGCCCGATAGAACCGCGTAAATGATCGTCGCGCGCGGCTTGGTTTGCGACAGGATACGCGCGGCCTCCAGCACAAGTGCCACGCCAGACGCATCGTCATTAGCCCCTGGCGCGTCGCTGGTCGCGTTCATAGGATCACTCACACGGCTATCAATATGGCCTGCGACAATGACAACATCGGAAGACCCGTCGCTGCCCTTTTGAATGCCCAGCACATTGACCACGTCCACGCCTTGCGGGCCGCGCGGGCCTTCAAAGCGCTTCGAGGGCAGATCGATTGTGATGCAGCCGCCGCATGACTTGCCGATCTTTTCAAGCCGTGCTGCGGCCCACCGCCGCGCCGCGCCAATGCCGCGCTTTGCGTCAGTTGCCAACGAAAGCGTATGGCGCGTGCCAAAACCAACCAGCGCCTCAACATCTTTGCGCAAAGCCTCAGGTGATGGCGCCGGGGCAGCTGCAACCAAAACAGCGGCGAGTGGGGCAAGAATGAGCCGCCGCATTACCCGAGCGCCGCCAGCTTTTCTTCGGCCATCCGGTCCAGCTCTGCCCGGGTCTTTTTCTCCGATGATGTCTTCAACTGCCCGCACGCTGCATCAATATCGCGCCCGCGCGGCGTTCGCACAGGCGCGCTGATCCCGGCGCCAAAGATGATACTGGAAAAGCTTCTGATCCGTTCCGGCGTGCTGCATTCATAAGGCGCGCCCGGCCAAGGATTAAACGGGATCAAGTTCACTTTTGCGGGCAGATCATAATGGCGGATTAGGCGGACGAGTTCGCGCGCATCGGCGTCGCTGTCATTCTTATCCTTCAGCATGACATATTCAAACGTAATCCGCCGCGCGTTGTTGGCTTGGGGGTAATCCGCACAGGCCTGCAACAGTTCTTCAATCCCGTATTTGCGGTTGATCGGCACAATCTCATCGCGCACTTCCTTCGTAACGGCATGAAGCGAGACTGCCAGATTGACCCCGATTTCGGCCCCTGCCCGCGCGATCATCGGCACGACGCCACTGGTGCTAAGCGTGATCCGCCGTTTCGACAGCGCCAGCCCGTCCCCGTCCATCACGATCTTGAGCGCGTCGCGCACGGCCTCAAAATTATAGAGCGGTTCTCCCATGCCCATCATCACGATATTGGTGAGCATGCGCCCCTCAACTGAGGACGGCCATTCGCCGAGCGAGTCGCGCGCCAGCATCACTTGGCCGACGATTTCAGTCGGCGTCAGATTACGGACAAGGCGCATCGTGCCCGTGTGGCAAAAACGGCAATTGAGCGTGCAGCCAACTTGGCTCGACACACAGAGCGTGCCCCGGTCTGCATCAGGGATGAAGACCATTTCATAATCCTGCGCGTCGGGTGACCGGAGCAGCCACTTGCGTGTGCCATCGGTTGATACTTGGGCCTCCACCACTTCAGGCCGCCCGACGACAAAGCGTTCGGCCAGCCAAGGGTGCTGCGTCTTGGCAATATCAGTCATCACGGCAAACTCAGTCGCGCCGCGATTGTAGATCCAGTGCCAGATCTGCTTGGCCCGCAGCTTTGCGCCCTTGGGATCAAGCCCAGCGCCTTCAAGTGCCGCACAAATTTGCGGACGCGTGAGCCCAACGAGATCGACGCGACCGTCAGCACGAACAGGGACATCGCGGGGCACCGTGACGGGGTCAATCATTCCGGGGATTTGCATGGCCGGGGCTATAAGTGCAAACCCGCCCCCAAGCCACCAAAAAGGAACGCCGCATTATGGACCGCTTCTTCACGCGCATTGCCAACAGCACGTCAGCCTTCATGGGGCAGCCAATTGCGTTTATCATTGCGCTTTCCACGATCATCATCTGGGGGATGACCGGGCCATTGTTCGGGTTTTCAGATACGTGGCAATTGGTGGTAAACACGTCGACGACGATCATCACGTTCCTGATGGTGTTCCTCATCCAGAATTCGCAAAACCGGGATGCAGCGGCCATTCAAGCCAAACTGGACGAACTGATCCGTGCCACGGCCGATGCACGCAATGCCTTCATCGGGATTGAACATATGACGGATCATCAACTGGCCCAGATTCGCGCGGCGCTGGAGGCAGAGGCCGAAGCCATTGGCGATATCGCAGCAACCAGCCATGCCGCCGTAGACCGCCTGATCCAGCGTTATTGAACCTTCGCGCAACCCAGAGCAGCGGCATCAAAAGCGCTGGCAGCCCCTTTCAGCACATAAGTGTCAGCGAAGCCGCCGCCGGTTGCCGCAACGCTAGACACGCTGAACGACGGTGCACTGCGCAGTTTGGCGAGGATGAAGGCATCGTGACGCGCGCTGGGTGCCCAGGCGTCATAGCTGCCTGCCTTCAACCGCCATTTCCGACCGCCCGCAACCAGCATGACGTCCGCCCCTTCGCGGATTTGCCGGGAAAGACGAATGTGAAGCTGGCCGCGCACGGCCTCAACAGGCCACCAGCTGACGCTCGCAAACGCCCGCCATTTGGGTCCACTACCACCTTCGGGTTCTGCAATCGCATAGCATTTCAGCGGTGCGGCATCGCGGAAAGCGCCCCAATTGTCATAGACGCCCAGGGAGTCTCGCGCAGCAGCGGGGACGATCAGGACCATCGAAGCAGCTAAACTTAAAACCCCTTCCCTGAGCTTGTCGAAGGGCCGTTTTTCTAATGTCTCACCGATCAGACGAACGAAAAAGCGGCCCTTCGATAAGCTCAGGGAAGAGGATGTGTTCGCGATATATGCGCAGGGTGAAAAGATCACGCGTGGTGCACGCCTTTGCCAGTATGGATGATTTTTTCCAAGCCGCCGCCAATCATCACCATCGTCCCCTGCGGCAGGCTGCCTGCAATGGGCGCGCCAAACTGAGGGTCAACGTCCATCCCCAGCAGCAGCCCGCGCAATACGCGAGACGACATGCCGTGCATCAGCACCAGCCGGTCTCCGCCTTCTGACGACACATCGGCAATCCACGACGCAAGCCGCGCGGCCACATCAGCATAATCCTCTCCGCCTGGCGCGCGAACAGTGAACAACCCGTGGTTCATATCGACGAAATCACCATTTTCGGCAGCAATTTCTGCATATGTGCGGCCAGACCAATCCCCCACGTCAATTTCCTGCAACCGGTCATCGCTGCGCGTCTGATGCCAATCCGCGCCGATATGTTCGCACACCACAGCCAGCGTTTGCAGAGCCCGCCCCGCCGTCGATGACCAGAGCGACAATGCCTGATGCGTGCCCAGCCATTCCGCCAGCGCCCGCCCCATTTCATCGGCTTGTTCAAAACCCCGCACCGTCAGCGGCGTATGCACATGGAACTGCCCCTGCATTCGTGCAGCGGCATTAAAAACAGTCTCACCGTGGCGAGCAATGAAGGTGCGGCCCTGAAGCGCCGGAACGGGTGGTGCTGAATAAGTCATCCGCGCTTCTTCCTTCGAAGTGTCGGCATTGGCAATACCCTTTTGCGGCAACACCCTTTCAGGTGCGCGGGTTCCCTCAGGACGGCACTGTTGATAGGGCCTGTGCCCATGCACTGCTCACCCCATAGAAACTCGGCGCAATGATCTGGCTGCCAGCGGCCTTGCTCGGCGGATTGTTTCAGGCGTGGCGCACAGCCGTGCAGCAGCGGGTGCGCGCCGATTTGTCGGTAAACGCCGCAGGGCTCGTCCGCTATCTTTACGGGTTTCCAATCGCTTGCGCACTGTTTGCATCCTACGCGGCCTGGCGTGGCGTCAGCATTCCCGTGGTTGGCACTGACTTTCTGCCTTTCGCCGCACTTGGCGGATTGGCCCAGTTGCTTGGCACTCTTCTGCTGATCCTGTCGTTCGGCTATCGATCCTATGTCGTTGGCACGGCCTATGCCAAAACAGAGGCTGTTCAAGGCGCGATCCTCGCCATGATCCTGCTCGGTGAAATGCTCAGCCCGCTGACATGGGTTGGCATTGCCGTCGGCGTCGCTGGCGTCATCACACTTTCTACCGCGGGCAAGCGATTAAGGGCGGCGGACCTTATGCAACCAGCGGCACTTTGCGGCCTTGGCGCAGGGCTGTTGTTTGCATTGACGTCGGTTTTTGTGAAGCGCGCCACATTGGCTGTCGCGACCACTGACAAAGTGTTGAGCGCACTGTTGGCGCTGGTCGCAGTGCTGTTCATCCAGCTGATCCTGCAAGGCGGATACATTCTGGCGCGGGAGCGGGATCAGATTGCCCCTGTTTTGCGCACATGGCGCATTTCGGGCCAAGTTGGCGTGCTCGCGGCATTTGGTTCTGCCTGCTGGTTCACCGGGTTCGCGACAGCACCTGTGGCTCTGGTCCGCGCAGTCGGCCAAGTCGAAGTGATATTCACGCTATTGTTCGGGCGATTTTACCTGGGCGAACAACTGAAGCAAAGCGAAGTCGCGGGCCTCATCATCGTCGCGGCGGGCGTTATCCTTGCGCTTCTCGGCGGACTTTAGGGCGACGTTGTTGGACTGTTCGCGTTACTGCCATCCTACCCTTCAACGTGGTCTGTCACCTGGCCAACGACGCGTCCGGCATGATCTGAGATCCTGACTCACATCCTCGGCATCAAAAGCCAATGAGTTAAGTGCACTATCATCGTATTCAAAATCTGTTCGTTCTGGATCAGGCGCGCGGCGGTTTACGTCAATTCAGCTGCAATTGATCCCGACGCTCTCATATCTGAAGAGTGGCGGAATTCTGCCGAAGGTAACAGTGAAATCGCGTTCCTCAAAGGGCTGTAAACTGCCCCCACCGCGCGTGTTGCCGTTACGGCCAGATTGGCGCTTGGGCAGAGATAGTGGCTCAGTGACCGACATGCGAGAAGAACATAATGAGATCAAAATGTCAATCCGCAGGCATGGAACAACGCCGGGTCAGCAACTGCCGTAGCGTGGCATTAGGCCCAGGCATCAAGAGGCTGCTATCTAGGTTCCGGCTCACAAATTATGCACCAGCTGCTAGATTGACCAGAAACAGGTCAATATTTAAATGCACTGTCACCGTAATTCTAGAAACAAATCTCGATTCATCTTTCAATTTCCCCTTGCCACAGCGAGTCGGTGGCTAGATTATTTGCCAAACTACTACCGTCATTCAAACGCTGACCGTCCAGCATTTTGTTATAATAAGCTGGCAACCAGCCTAGGCGCGCCTGTATCCCCGTCGTTACAGGATCATCAGTAATCTCAATCGTGATGCGCTTCACCCCGATGCTCTCCGGCGTTACCGCACGCACCGTCTTGGGGTCCTTGGGATCGCCGAACGTCACAAACATCGGCCACAGTTGAAATTACAGTGACAGTGCATTTAACTTTGCCCTTTTACGTCAATATCCCTTGCCGTTGCTCAATTTCACAGCAAGCGACTTAATTAAATGCACTGTCACCGTAACGCCAGAAATCGTATTGCTCGATATTCGCCACAAAAGCAAAATAGGTTACAGCGTCATCCGGAGTTTAGTTCCGGAATTACGGTGAAAGTGCATTTAACTTTGCCTTTTTACGTCAACATACCTAGCCGTTGCTCAATTTCACAGCAAGCGACTCAATTAAATGCACTGTCACCGTAAATTGAAATTTTTGTCGAGAAGGTCGACGATTCCTTCGGGTTTTTTGATAGATTGGACGGTTGTCATCAAACTTCCTCCATTCCAGTACCTTCAGACTTGATATCCAAGCCTGTCAGATCTGAATTGCGGAGCGCCGCAGCGAAATCATCAGACAAGAACGGACCACCAATGTCGATATGCTTATCACGCCAAAGATGGGCACCGCCAATCTGCGAGCTCTTGAAAACGATCCGGCTGGGCTTCGACAGATCGATGTGCGGCGGCAATTCTTCAGGGTAGTCGCTTACAACATCGTTGGCAGGCCGCCACAGCTTACCCCAAAGAAGCACAAACGTGGTATGCTCCCGATCCACACTGTCCAGCCGGTTCCCAATCACCAGAGCGTAACGCTTTTCCAGAAAGTCGCCTTTGGTGTCGATTAAATCGTAGGGCACGAACTGGTGAACCCCCGGCTCCCATCCCTCGATGAACGCCTTCGCCTTTTCAGAAACATTGATAAGATGAGCACGATCAAAATCGAGGATCGGTTGGTCTTTTTTGCCTTTCCAGCGCATCCGCGTTGGGAAATGCTCGGTGTTGCAATGCCGTCCGGAACTAACGCTTTCAAAACCAACACCTCCATCGGGAGTACGGTCTATCGTCCGGATCGCGGCAGTGTTGCCATCAAGCATGTCTACGGCAATGGAAGGTCCGTCTGCACGGACAATTGTCAACCCATAAACCATCACACCACCTCCCGCGCAAATCGCGCGTCATCATTATCATTGACCGCATTCATAAAATGGAATGGCCTAGTCGGCCATGCGCTGAAGGAATTTATGTCCCGCACTGCCCCGTCTGTCGCTTCTCCGCAGTAGATTGGCTTGGCTAAGAACGCGACGAGACTGTCATCACCCGCCTCACCGTAAACCTGCCCGGCACCAAATTAAGGTGACAAAATTAAGGTAACAGTGCATTTAAATCTCTCCCCCCGAAATTTTGGAAATTGTAGTCGTCGATCCAACTGCTGGCAAGCTGCACAGTTAGCTGCAATTTCAATCTCGTTCAAAAATATGTCGCAATCTAAAGTCGATGCCAGCGCCCCTCTTTCGCCCACATTGCGTCTTAGTCTGATCCTGCCATAGGCCAATCAAATTCAGTTGAGGAAAACAGGCCAATGCCAGACATCAACGGGCCGCCACCCCCCACCCGCCTTCCGCTCGCCATGCGGTTGGGCTACGGCGTCGGGGATTTCGGATTTAATCTGTTTTTCACCACGGCCAGCCTTTACCTGCTGTTCTACTATACCGATGTGCTTGGCCTTTCGCCGTCCACAGCGGGATGGGTGTTTGCCATCGCGCTGATCTGGGATGCGCTATTTGATCCGGCGATGGGTTATGTGGCCAATCGCACGCGGACTCGATGGGGCAGTTACCGGCCGTATTTGCTGTTTGGCGGCATTCCGCTGGCGCTCAGCTGGGCGCTGATGTTCCTGCCGGTTTCACTGGAGGGCACTGCACTGGTTGTCTTTGCAGCGGCAACGCACATGCTGTTCCGCACGCTTTATGCCGTGGTATCAATGCCATTTCTGGCCCTGTCTGCCGTGATGACGAACGACAGCGTGGAGCGCGGCGTGCTGGCCAGTTACCGGATGATCG
>JANPCO010000026.1:0-5802 GCA_031430995.1 Sphingomonadales bacterium
CAGCATCGCGATAAATTCCGCCCCAAGGATCAACATTAACCCCGCCGCGTTGAAGAAGGCCAGGATCAACCACAGCACCGAATGCACCGGATTGCGCGACAAAATCGTTAGTGCGCCCGATGTGACAACGATGGACGCGAAAAGGTAAAAGGCAAAGGCTTGGATCATCGGCGCGGCTGCACCCGTTCGTCTCGAGCCCTTCGACTGCCTTGCAGGCGCTCAGGATGAACTTGGCTGAAAGCCAAGTCGAGAGACAGTGGAGCGCTCAAACATGTCTCGGCTTCGCTCGACACGAACGAATTGGGGTTTGCTATAATGATCACGCCTTGCCCCCTAACGATAGGGAGCATCGGCGGCAAGGTTTGCGGCGATGGCGCGTTCCCATTTATCACCATTGGCAAGGAGCTTGTTCTTGTCATAGAGCAATTCTTCACGCGTTTCGGTCGCATATTCGAAATTCGGCCCTTCGACGATGGCATCCACCGGGCACGCCTCTGCGCAGAAACCGCAGTAAATGCACTTGGTCATATCAATGTCATAACGCGTGGTGCGGCGACTTCCGTCGTCGCGCGGTTCGGCCTCAATCGTGATGGCCTGCGCGGGGCACACCGCCTCGCACAGCTTGCACGCAATGCAGCGCTCCTCGCCATTGGGATAACGCCGCAAAGCATGCTCCCCCCGGAACCGCGGTGAAATCGGGTTCTTCTCATAGGGGTAATTGATCGTCGCCTTGGGCTTGAAGAAATATTTCAGAGTGAGCGCGTGGGCTTTCACGAACTCCCACAGAGTGAAGGTTTTGATAAGGTGGGTGATGGTGTTCATTTTCTGGGAGCCTTAAGACGACGGATATGATTTTTCCCGGATGAGATATTGCAAACACCCCGATCTACCGAATAGCCAGCTGCATCTGTGTATAAATTCGGAGACGTTTCGTAAGTGATTTTTGGTCCATCGCTATATAACACTGCATCGGTCGACACATAATGCACTTGAATACGGTTTCCATCATAGCGAAAACGGTCGCTTGGAACTGAAACTTTCTTGCGCTGTTTGCTGAGCACAGTCTCAGAGACAAAATTCTTGCAATCAGGAAGTGGCGCTCCCGGCACTGTCAGACCGCCTCCACAGTTGAGGTGTTGGATGGTTTGAATGTTACAAAGCAGCGTGACGCTATTATCGACCTTTGCCGTTGCCGCTGTGAGCTGCGCACTCATTGTCATCACCAAGATAACAAAGGTGGCTGGGGTAACACTGAATGTTACGTTCATCCCCCAAACCTCGTCAACATCAGATACCCACTTACCAGGAACACCCAAAACAGCGAAATCGGCAGGAACACTTTCCAGCCCAGCCGCATCAGTTGGTCATAGCGGTAGCGCGGCACGGTGGCCTTTACCCAGCTGAACAGGAAGAAAAACACCAGGATCTTGAAGAACAACCAGAAAATGCCCGGCACTGCGTAAAGCGGCGCCCAATCAACGGGCGGCAGATATCCGCCCCAGAATAGCACGGCATTGAGCGTGCACATCAGGATCACATTGGCATATTCACCGAGCCAGTACATCGCGAAGGCCATGCTGCTATATTCGGTTTGATAACCCGCGACGAGTTCGCTTTCAGCCTCAGTCAAATCAAATGGTGCACGCGCTGTTTCTGCGAGGGACGAGATGAAAAACATCACCGCCATCGGGAAGAGTAGCGGATTAACCGCGAAGCCGTTAATCCCGAACACATGCCCGCGCTGCGCCTCTACAATGCCCGTCAAGTTGAACGTGCCAGCCCACAGCACGACAGAAATGAGGATGAAGCCAATCGAGACTTCATAACTCACCATCTGCGCCGCCGCACGGAGAGCTGAATAGAAGGGATATTTGGAATTGGACGCCCAGCCTGCAATGATCACGCCGTAAACGCCCAGCGAACTCGCCGCGAGGATATAAAGCAAACCCACGTTGATGTCAGAGAGCATCATCCCCGGCCCAAACGGGATCACGGCCCACGCAATGAGCGCGACTGTGAAGGTGATGATCGGCGCGAGGAGGAACAAGCCGCGATTGGCGGCGGACGGAATGATCGTTTCCTGAAGGAACACCTTCAACCCATCGGCAAAGCTCTGGAGTATCCCCAGCGGACCCACCACATTTGGCCCCCGCCGCAGCGCCATGGCCGCCCAGATTTTACGGTCCGCATAAATCAGGATCGCCACCGCCAGCATCACCGGCAGCGCGATGAGCAGGATGAGCAACGTTGTCGAGACGAACCAGCCGCCATAATATCCGAACATCCCGGATTGGAACCACTCGGTCATTCCGCAGCCTCCAGCGCGATACCATCCGTCAGACAGTCGCTGAGAATTTCATAGCTGCCGAGCGCCAAAGACGCCTTTATCTCGCAGGTCTCACGGGTCCGTTCGGAGGCATTTTTCCACACTGCCGCTGCAACAGTACGATAGTCTTTTTCACGCTCACGGCAGACCTGTGACATATCAACGATGCGAGAATTTGCCGATTGAGCCATGAAGCTGCAACGCTGATCAATATCAAAGGGCGGGAATATCTCGCCAGGGAATTTGCCGACGGGTGCGGCTGTGGCTGCTGCTGAAGCAAGCGCTATGACAGTTACAAGGCTCATTCCGCAGCCTCCGCATATTCGACGCCGTGGACAAGCTCATCTGAACAACGGCGCATGGTCGCGGACGCGCGGCAGATGGCATTGGTCAGGTAGAAATCCTTGATCGGATAGTCTGCAATTTTGCCAACTGGCTTAGACGGCAACTTCGGTTCAACCCATGCATAGGTAGCCAGCCCTTCAGCCCCCAATTCAGGAACCGCCTGCGCCATCGCGGCGCGAAGCTGATCGAGCGTATCAAACGGCAGTTTTGCGCCTAACACTTCGGAAAGTGCGCGGAAAATGGACCAATCCTCACGCGCGTCGCCCGGCGGGAATACGGAACGCTCGCCGCGCTGCACGCGCCCTTCAAGGTTCACATAAGTTCCTGATTTCTCACTATAGGCGGCCCCGGGCAGGATCACATCCGCCGAGGCTGCCCCTTTATCGCCGTGATGCCCGACATAGACTTTGAACGTATCGGCAAACAGGGAGTAATCCACTTCGTCGGCCCCAACGAAGAAGGCGAGCTTCGGCTTTTTCTCGGCCAGCGCCTGGATCCCACCATCATAAGCATAACCCAGCATCAGCCCGCCCATCCGCGCGGCGGCAAAGTGAAGGACATTGAAACCGTTCCAGCCCTCTTTCACCAATCCGTATTTCTTCGCGAACGCCAATGCCGCGCCGTGCACGCCATCATAGCGCAACGCCCCGCCGCCAACGACAATCGCCGGACGTTCCGCAGATTTCAGCGCATCAGCCAGCGCCTTGGGCACTTTCGTCAGCGCGGAAAGATCATCGTCCAGCCATTCGACCTTGTAGGACAAATCAATCACTGGCCCGATCGCAAAGACCTTGGCGCCGCGCTTGCGCACGGCCTTTTGAATGCGCGTATTGACCAAAGGCGCTTCGCGCCGTGTGTCGCTGCCAATCAGCAAGATGACGTCAGCCGTCTCAATCCCCGCGATGGTGCTGTTGAAATTGACGGCAGAAAGCGAGGACGTGTCATAGGCAAGCCCAGTTTGCCGCCCTTCAAGCATGTCCGCCCCGCACAGTGCGCGCGCCGCAAACATGGTTTCGCAGTCGATCAGATCGCCCGCGATCACTGCTGCTTCGCCAGTCCAGACCGCCTTGATTGCGGCAAAAGCCTCGTTCCAATCGACCGCGACCAGCTTGCCATCTTTGCGCACATAAGGCTTGTCCAGCCGCCCGTGCATCAGGCCGTCAACCGCGTGGCGCGTCTTGTCGCTCGCCCATTCTTCGTTCACATCTTCGTTGATCCGGGGCAGCGCGCGCAGCACTTGCCGCCCGCGCGCATCGAGGCGGATGTTAGTGCCGACAGCATCCATCACATCAATGCTCGGGGTTTTCTTCAGCTCCCAGGGGCGCGCTTCGAAGGCGTAGGGCTTCGACGTCAGCGCACCGACCGGGCAAAGATCAACGACATTGCCGCTCAGTTCGCTCGTCACTGCGCGTTCAAGGTAGGACGTGATCTGCATCCCCTCCCCGCGACCGATTGCGCCGATTTCCTCGATTCCCGCCACTTCTTCGGCAAAGCGGATGCAGCGCGTGCATTGGATGCAGCGCGTCATCACTGTCTTAACAATCGGCCCCATATATTTCTCGGTGACCGCGCGCTTATTCTCAGGGTAACGGCTTTTGCCTCGCCCGTAGGCAACCGATTGATCCTGCAAATCGCATTCGCCGCCCTGATCGCAAATCGGGCAATCGAGCGGGTGGTTGATGAGCAAAAACTCCATCACGCCTTCACGCGCTCTCTTCACCATCGCCGAATTGGTCTTGATGATCTGGCCTTCCGCAGCGGGCAGCGCGCAGGATGCCTGAGGCTTCGGCGGCCCGGGGGCAACCTCAACCAGACACATCCGGCAATTGCCCGCAATCGACAGCCGCTCATGATAGCAGAAACGCGGAATTTCCTTACCCGCAAGTTCGCAGGCCTGAAGCACGGTGGCTCCGGCGGGCACTTCGATTTCTTGGCCGTCTACGGTGAGTTTAGGCATCAGTCGCCACCTCCGCCACTTTCGCCGCCACCACAACTGCCATTGTAACCTTCCCCTGACTCGTTCCAGCCGGACGTATTACTTGTACTCGTGTTTTTGCGCCAATTGTTGTGCGGCCCCGGCTGGCCGTCTTTGCGACCAACAGGAAACATAACAAATCTCAAAAACACGATAACTGCCCAGACTCCAAAGGCGGCAAGCGCAAACAGCTTCAAGCTCATATCACCGCCTCCAAGTCACTTCCGTCATGCAGACCTTGTTTCAGCATCCATGCCTCGATGGCGGCACCAAACATGCTGCTGACAGACTCGCTCACACCGTAAGGCATGGAACCTGAAACAAGTTCAGGGTGACGGGGTGGGGTTGCAACAGCTCCCTTCGCGCCTTCGCGGCATCGCGTGGAGAAAAAGAAAAGTCGGGGTTCACGCGAAGGCGCGAAGGCGCGAAGGCGCTGATCTGAAATCCTCCCCGGAACGGGGACGTGGCGCGAAGCGTCGGAGGGGTCCCAAGCTGAGGATAACGCAGGGCAGGCGGGGAGTTGGGACCCCTCCGCCCCGGTGGGGCACCTCCCCGTTCCCGGGAGGATTTGCGTTGACGCACTCATTCCGCCGCCTCCAACATCTCTCCACCAGCACGTTCCGAAATCCGCCGCTCCATCTCTGGCCGGAAATGTTTGATCAGGCCTTGGATTGGCCATGCCGCTGCGTCGCCCAGCGCGCAGATGGTGTGGCCTTCGACTTGCTTGGTCACTTCGTACAGCGTGTCGATTTCGGACACATCAGCATCGCCTGTGCGCATCCGTTCCATCACGCGCCACATCCAGCCGGTGCCTTCGCGGCAGGGGGTGCACTGGCCGCAGCTTTCATGCTTGTAGAAGTAAGACAGTCGCGAAATGGCGCGGACGATGTCAGTGGATTTGTCCATCACGATTACCGCTGCCGTGCCGAGGCCTGAGCCGACCGCCTTGCAGCCATCGAAGTCCATCGGCATGTCGAAGCACTGATCGGCGGGGACCAATGGCACCGAGGAACCGCCGGGGATCACCGCGAGGAGATTATCCCAGCCGCCGCGTATCCCGCCGCAGTGGGTGTCAATCAGATCGCGGAAGGAAATGCTCATTTCCTCCTCAACAACGCAGGGGCGGTTCACATGGCCAGAGATTTGGAACAGCTTG
>JANPCO010000027.1:0-6208 GCA_031430995.1 Sphingomonadales bacterium
CAAACGATAACGCATGGCGCGAAGCGACATTCCATTTAGTGCAAGGAGTGGCGGCGTGAGCGAAGAAGAGTTCAAAATGCCGCCGAAATTCACGTTTGATGAATACTACGAGATGCTCAAGGAATTTGTGAATGACCCCAAAGTGCGCGAATATCTGGCTATTTATGATGCCGAGGATGCGGCAGGACGGGGTGAACTGCTTGATAGATCACAGTGTTCTGAATTAGCGGACGAATCTCATAGCACTTTTGAGTGGATGGGCCGGTCAATTTTGGTAGCGAATGGTTGGCCGAATTACCCAGATATTTTGAAAATTTCAGATGTTAATCTAAAACTAGATGTAATGAGCATGGGAAATACATTTTGGAAAATCGGCCGGCGACTGATCCGAAAAGAACCAACGCAAAAGGGTTGGGACTTTCAGGATGAGGATTACGATATCAGTGACCGGGGAAGCGTGCTCCGACTTCTGAAAAGATGGGCCAAAGTATCGAAGCTTATTCCTTACGAATTAACATTTGACGAGTGGAGTTACAACGATGGCAACTGATTTTATCGTCGTCGATACGGTTGCCATCCAAAACCTATTTGCCGGGGGCGGAACTACCGCATGGGGACAGCTTCTCACTGGTGGTAAAAAAGTTGTTTTGAGTTACAGTGACAGTGCATTAAACTTTCCTCCCTTCAAGATCAAGAAATCTCAGTCCTTGCTCAAATTGCGAGCAAGCGACATGACGAAGGGCATCACCACCGTCATCCAGAACCATCCCCGCTGAGCTCCGGGTCGAGCCTAGAGAACCGGGTCAAGCCCGAAGCGTTTGACCAAGCCGAAGCCCCTCACTTGTATACCGAGCAAAGCGACTCGCAGGTTAACCTGCCTTAACGAGAAATTAACCTTTCCAGTTCAGAGATTATTTGGTTAATGAAATTCTGTGTCCCCAAAGAGCCGGTGATAGGGTCGCCGCTAAGGGGTTGGAGAGAGCAAGGGGTTTGAGTCAATGCGTGTACTGTTGATTGAAGATGAACCGGCCACAGCCAAGGCCATTGAATTGATGCTCTCTAACGAAGGGTTCAATGTCTATACCACTGACTTGGGCGAAGAAGGGCTCGATCTTGGAAAGCTCTATGATTATGACATCATATTGCTTGATCTGAACTTGCCTGACATGCACGGCTATGACGTGTTGAAAAAACTCCGCGTCGCCAAGGTGCAGACGCCAGTGCTCGTGCTGTCGGGCGTTTCCGAAATGGATAGCAAAATTCGGAGCTTTGGCATTGGTGCTGATGACTATGTGACCAAGCCGTTCCACCGCGAAGAACTGGTCGCCCGCATTCATGCTGTTGTGCGTCGGTCCAAGGGCCATTCCCAATCCGTCATCCGCACGGGCAAACTTGCGGTTAATCTGGACGCCAAGACCGTCGAAGTCGATGGCAGCCGCGTTCACCTGACCGGTAAAGAATATGCAATGCTTGAACTGCTGTCGCTGCGCAAAGGCACGACCCTGACCAAGGAAATGTTCCTCAACCATCTTTATGGCGGCATGGACGAACCCGAACTCAAAATCATTGATGTTTTCATCTGCAAGTTGCGCAAAAAGCTGGCGCTGGCTTGTGGAGGTGACAATTATATCGAAACCGTCTGGGGCCGCGGCTATGTGCTACGCGAAGCCGACGACGTGGAATTGGCAGCCGTCGCCTGAGGATCAATTAGGCGCGGCGATCAATCGAATCAGTTTTAACTCATCTACCCGGAGTGTCTTGAGGCCGGCCAAAGCAATTTGGCCGGCCTTTTGATATTTTGGCGGGGTTCGCACGCGGCAGGTTCATGCCGGTAAAAATAAACTTTGAAAATGGTTTTTCCGCCTTGCGTTCTGCAGATGCGCGCCGAGTCCGCGCGTCGTTTGGCGCGGCTGCCCGCTAAGTGCCATGAACCGAGTCGAACTTGCGGTGAACCGAGTCCTTAAACTGTCATTTACCCTCTTGCGTCTTGCTCCCGTTAAGGCACTATAGCTAGTAGCGAAGGCCGGGGGGCAACCCGACATCTTGTGGTTTCAGTCGTGCAACGTGATTTGCGCACAGCGGGCCTTGCGGCCTGTGGAACACGGGGAAAAAGCAAAGTAAGCCCACCGCGGGCCGTGATACTCTGCTAAACGAGTGCCCGTACCGTTCTTGAACGGAACAAGAACAGAGAGTAGGGATGAGTGATGGATTTCAGAGATTCGCAAGCGATGGGTAATGACGCGATGGCAAGTGACGTGGCGGCAAGTGATCTGAAGAGCGCCGATGACGCGCCGATGACGTCGCACACTGTATCCGTGCGCCGCTTTGCGCTGACGCTTGATCACACTCGCGATGCTCTGCTCACCGAATTCGGCAAAGACACGCTGAAGGACCGCTACCTGCTGCCAGGCGAGAGCTATCAGGATCTGTTTGCGCGCGTATCGTCTGCCTATGCGGATGATGCGGCCCATGCGCAGCGGGTTTATGATTATATCTCTCGGCTTTGGTTCATGCCCGCGACGCCCGTGCTGTCTAACGGCGGCACCGGGCGCGGACTGCCAATCAGCTGCTATTTGAACAGCGTCGATGATAGCCTGGAAGGCATCGTCAACACGTGGAACGAAAATGTCTGGCTGGCCAGCAAAGGCGGCGGCATTGGCACCTATTGGGGCAGCGTGCGCGGCATTGGGGAACCTGTTGGCCTCAACGGCAAAACGAGCGGGATTATTCCGTTCGTGCGCGTGATGGACAGCCTTACTCTTGCGATCAGTCAGGGCAGCCTGCGCCGCGGGTCCGCCGCTTGCTATTTGGATATTGATCACCCTGAAATCGAAGAATTCCTCGAAATCCGCAAGCCATCAGGCGATTTCAACCGCAAGGCGCTCAATCTACACCACGGTGTGCTGCTGACCGATGCGTTCATGGAGGCTGTTCGCGCAGGGGCCGAATGGAACCTGAAATCCCCCAAAGATGGCAGCGTGCGCGCCACCGTTGATGCGCGCAGCTTGTTTCAAAAGCTTGTCGAAACGCGGCTTGCGACGGGCGAGCCGTACATCATCTTCATTGATCATGTGAACAAGGCGATGCCGCGCCACCACCGCGAACTGGGGTTGAAGGTTACGACCTCAAACCTCTGCTCTGAAATCACTTTGCCCACGGGTCGCGACCATCTGGGCAATGACCGTACAGCGGTTTGTTGCCTATCCTCCCTCAACATGGAAACATGGGATGACTGGAAAGACGACAAGATGTTTGTTGAGGATATCATGCGCTTCCTCGACAATGTGCTGACCGATTATATTGACCGCGCGCCGCCTGAAATGGCGCGGGCGAAATATAGCGCCAGCCGCGAACGCTCGGTTGGTCTGGGTGTGATGGGCTTCCATAGCTTTTTGCAAGCGCGCAACATTCCGTTTGAAGGCGCAATGGCCAAAAGCTGGAACATGCGGATTTTCAAGCACATCAGCCAGAGCGTCAACGAAGCCTCCATGTTGCTCGCCACTGAACGCGGCGCCTGCCCGGACGCGGAAGAACGCGGCGTGATGGAGCGCTTCTCTTGCAAAACCGCGATAGCGCCTACCGCGTCGATCTCGATCATTTGCGGCGGCACCAGCGCCTGTATTGAACCGATCCCGGCCAATATCTACACTCACAAAACCCTGTCTGGCAGCTTTTCGATCCGCAATCCCCATCTGGAAAAGCTGCTGATTGAAAAATCGAAAAACAGCGATGCAGTGTGGAACAGCATTCTGGAACAGGGCGGCAGCGTCCAGCATCTCGATTTCCTCTCGTTTGAGGAAAAAGATGTGTTTAAGACCAGCTTTGAAATTGATCAGCGCTGGTTGATTGAACTCGCGGCAGACCGCACGCCTTATGTGGATCAGGCAACATCACTCAATCTCTTCATCCCGGCGGATGTGGAAAAGTGGGATTTGCTGATGCTTCATTTCCGGGCGTGGGAATTGGGTGTGAAGTCGCTTTATTATCTGCGCAGCAAGTCCATCCAGCGCGCCGGTTTTGCAGGCGGCGTGGAAGCGGACAACACCATCGACCTCCGCGAGATCGAGGTTGAGGTGAAGGACTATGATGAATGCCTTGCTTGTCAGTAGACATTGACATACACATGTTCATGTTTTGCTGGAGTTGAGTCATGAAAACCGAACGCATGGTGTTGCTGGTAACGCCGGAGGAAAAGGCCCTCATCAGCGAACGCGCGGCAACTATGAACGTGAGCGCGAGCGAATTCGTGCGTCGGGCAGTCGAGATTTTTGATCCTGAAGACGTTGCCGCGATTGCCGAGCTTGAAACATTGCTGCCCGAGTTGAAGGTTATGGCTGAGCGGCTTGAAGCCGAAAAGGCCGAATGGCCTCGCATTGATGCGGAACGGGAAGCTGAGCGCGCGTATTTTGCATCTGATGAGTATCGTGAAGTTGTAAGGCAGCAAATTCTTGCTGATCCCAACATTGATTGGGACCGCGCCCGCAAATTCTTCGGCGGCGACCGGCAGGTAGCGGCATGACAACGCTCAGCGACACAGTGACAGGCGTTCGTCGCATCTTACGGCTTGATGAAGACGTGCAGGATTTGAAGAAACGGGCAGATACGGCTGAGGACCGCCTGATTGATCTCGATAGGCGCATGGTGCGGTTGGAAACTGTGCTACAGATCGCGGGCGGGATCGTCTTGCCGCCGTTAACGCCAAGGCTGCCGCGATGAGCGCCGCTGTGATTATAACAGGAATCATATTGGTGGCCGCAAGTGGACTGTTTCATTTGTTTGCCGCCGAGCGGGTAGCTGCGTTCAGAAAGTCAACTTGGCAATTCATCGGAATTGATCGAAAGATCAACCATACTAACTTCAGTCTTATTCTAACCAGTCTTACCGCCGGAGCTGCCCAGAGCGTCATCGCGGCCATCCTCATTCATTACTTGCCTACGGAGTAACCACCATGTCCCTTACCGAAGCCCGCACCCAGTATAAGCCCTTTGAATATCCCTGGGCCTATGATTTCTGGAAACGTCAGCAACAGATCCACTGGATGCCAGAGGAAGTGCCTTTGGGCGAGGATTGCCGCGATTGGGCGCAGAAGCTGACCGATCATGAGCGCAACCTGCTCACGCAGATTTTCCGCTTTTTCACGCAGGCCGATGTTGAGGTGCAGAATTGCTACCACGAACATTATGGCCGCATCTTCAAGCCAACTGAAATCAAAATGATGCTCGCGGCGTTTTCGAACATGGAAACGGTCCACATCGCGGCCTATTCGCATTTGCTCGACACCATCGGCATGCCCGAAAGCGAATACGGGATGTTCCTCCAATATGAGGAAATGAAGGCCAAGCATGATTATCTCCACACGTTCGGCGTGGGAAGCGATGAAGATATCGCCAAGACGCTTGCGATGTTCGGCGGCTTTACCGAAGGGCTGCAATTGTTTGCTTCCTTCGCGATGCTGATGAACTTCCCGCGCTTCAACAAGATGAAGGGCATGGGGCAAATTGTGTCGTGGTCCGTTCGCGATGAAAGCCTGCACTGCGAAGGCATCACCAAGCTGTTCCACGCCTTTACCAAGGAACGCGATTGCCTGACCAAATCAGTGAAAGACGATATTCTCGATTGCTGCCAAACGACCGTGCGCTTGGAAGATGCGTTCATTGATCTTGCGTTCGCCGACGGCCCCGTGTCGGGCATGACGGCAAAGGACATCAAGAAATATGTCCGCTACATCGCCGATTGGCGGCTGAGCCAGCTGGGGTTCAAGCCGATGTTCATGATTGACGAACACCCCCTCCCCTGGCTCGCGCCGCTCTTGAACGGTGTGGAACACGCCAACTTCTTCGAAACCCGCGCGACGGAATATTCGAAGGCAGCAACGCGCGGCAACTGGAACGACGTCTGGGACAGCTTCGACAGCCGCAAAGGCGCACAAGCCGCGAATGACGCTGGGTCTGCGGTTGTTGTGGAGGCGGAAGCGGATATGTTTGAGCAGGCGGGGATTGCGGCGGAGTAAATGGCCAACTTCGCTTCGCCACGATATACAAGAAAGCAGATTAGCAAAGCTGGCGAGCGAATTGCGGCTGGAAGATGCGTTTATTGATCTGGCGTTTGCTGACGGCCCCGTGTCGGGCATGACGGCTAAGGACATCAAGAAATATGTTCGCTACATCGCTGATTGGCGGTTGAGCCAGCTTGGTTTCAAACCAATGTT
>JANPCO010000028.1:0-5451 GCA_031430995.1 Sphingomonadales bacterium
CAAATGCACTTCAACGGTATCGCCTTCGATCTGGGCCAATATGTCCATCAAATAGCGGGCGTTAAAGCCAATCTCAAACCCGTCAGACCCATATTCGCCCGGCACTTCTTCTGCTGCCGTGCCATTTTCTGGGGATGTAACAGAGAGTGTGATCTTGTCTTTTTCCAGTGCCATTTTCACGGCCCGCGTCTTTTCACTGGCGATGGTGGCAACGCGGTCCACGCCTTGCATCAGGCTTTTGGCATCAATCCGCAGCATCTTGTCATTGCCGGTTGGGATAACGCGGCTGTAATCAGGGAAAGTGCCGTCAATCAATTTGGACGTCAGCACCGCCGTGCCAAGATCAAAGCGAATTTTAGTTGATGACAGGGAAATCGCAACGCTGCCGTCCACCTCATCCAGCAGCTTGCGCAGTTCAGCCACGCATTTACGCGGGATGATGATATCAGGCATCGCCTCTGCGCCGTCAGGCCGAGGCACTGTCATCCGCGCCAACCGGTGGCCGTCGGTGGCCGCAGCCTTCATCACGGGTTCGCCGCCTTCTTCGGTAACGTGAAAGAAAATGCCGTTCAGATAATAGCGCGTTTCCTCCGTCGAAATGGCAAAGCGAGTTTTATCGATGATGTCGCGCAGGGTTTTGGCAGGCAGTTCAAATTGAGTAGGCAAATCACCTTCGGCAATGATCGGGAAATCATCACGCGGTAATGTGGAGAGATTGAACCGAGACCGGGCCGCCACAACCTGCATCTTGCCGTCTGATGCGGCGAGGGAAACTTGCGCGCCTTCCTGAAGCTTGCGGGCGATATCAAATAAGGTATGCGCCGCGACGGTTACGGCACCAGGCGTTTCCACTTGCGCCTCAACCGTTTCATTGATCTGCAAATCAAGGTCAGTCGCCATCAGGCGGATCGAGTTATCGGCACTCGCTTCAATCAGTACGTTGGACAGGATGGGAATGGTATTGCGCCGTTCCACAACGGATTGCACGTGGCCAAGGCTCTTCAAAAGCGTCGCGCGTTCGATCACAGCCTTCATGGTAACTCCCTAATTTTGTGGCGGCTCCGGTCCCCCGAAAGTCCCTATAATGTGTGTTGCACCATGGGCAAGTCTGCCAGCAAGGGCAAGGGATAGAATCAAACGTCCTCCACACGCCAAGCCTAGATGATGTGAGCCTTTCGCAATGCTGCCACGTCGTCGCGGCTCATCCCCAGCACGTCTGTCAGCACCATTTCGCTATGTTCGCCAAGCAGCGGCGGCGCGGAACTGGGCACAGTGCTTGATCCAGAGAAGCGTAACGGACTGGCAATGGCAGGCCGTCCGCCTGCATTTGTAACGAGCCGGCGAAACTCGGCTTGCGGGTCAGCAAGCGCCTGATCAATCCGGTTCACTGGGCCTTGCGGTATGCCCTGCGCCTCTAACAGGGCCTCCCACTCTGCGCTTGTTCGCCCTGCCATGATCGCGGCAATTTGGGGGATCAGCACCGCGCGGTTTTCGTTGCGGCCTGCATTGGTTACAAAGCGCGGATCGTCTGCCCAGTCGCCGTGGCCGACAAGCGCCGCGAAACGCGCAAACTGCGCATCATTGCCCACTGCCAGGATGATATGGCCGTCAACCGTCGCAAATAATTGATAAGGCACAACATTCATATGCGCATTGCCCGATTGCTTAGGCGGTGTGCCAGACACAAGATAATTAAGCGCCTGATTGGCCAGCGTGGAAACGCCCACATCAAAAAGCGCCATGTCGATATGCTGGCCGCGCCCCGTCACGTGACGCTGCGTGATTGCGGCAAGGATCGCAATGACGCTGTGCAGGCCCGTCATCACATCAGCATAGGCAACGCCTGATTTCTGAGGTTCGTTGGACGGATCGCCCGTCACGCTCATCATGCCAGCCAGCCCCTGGATCATGAAATCATATCCCGGTTGCAGCGCGCGGGGTCCATCCTGCCCGAAACCTGTGATCGAACAATAGATCAGGCGGGGGTTGGCCGATTTCAGGCTGGCATAATCAAGCCCGTATCTGGCTAGGCCGCCAACTTTGAAATTCTCAACCAGCACATCGCATTCTTGTGCAAGGCGGCAGATCAGCGCCTGTCCTTCCGGCTTGGCAATATCAATCGTCACGCTTTTCTTGCCGCGATTGGCGGACAGGAAATAGGCCGACAGGCGCTCCGTCCCTTCCCCGTCCCACGGCGGGCCCCAGCCGCGCGTATCATCGCCTGTGCCAGGCTGTTCAATCTTGATGACTTCCGCCCCCAGATCGCCCAGCATTTGGGTGCACCACGGGCCAGCAAGGACGCGGGAAAGATCAAGGACGCGAGTTCCATCAAGGGGTCTAGTCATTTCGTTCTATTGACCCATGCTGCGCGCGGGGGCAAGTTATGAGGGTGCAGTCAATTCGCCGCCTGTTGAGCGTCCGCGCTCCGTTATTGCTTTCGTTGATCGCGCTGGCGCTGCTGGCGCGGGCGGCGTTGCCAGCCGGGTGGATGCCGACCTTTGCCGGTGGAACGATCCAGATTTCGGTCTGCTCAGGTGAAGGCCGCACGGTCATGTGGCTTGATAAGGCCGGCAAGACGCATAAGTCTGATCCGTCGGGCAACGATCATAAAGACAGCCCCTGCGCCTTTGCGTCTGTTGCACCAGCGATTGACGTGCCCGTTATGCCGCCAGTGAATTATGCCGCTGCAACGCCAGTGGTTCAAGGGCAGCGTCTTCAGACTGCCGCCATCGGCCAGGGCCTTGCCGCACCGCCCCCACCCCAAACGGGCCCGCCACTCCTGACTTGACCTCCGCTCGCTTGCTGAATTGCAGGCGCATTTTGGTTTGAATTCAGGATATCCACGATGAAACTTACAGCCCCTTTGCGCGCATCGGCGTGCCTGCTTGCCATCCTTTCCACCCCCGCCTTTGCCGATGATGCAGCCGTCGAAGGCGATACGATCCTAGTCGTCGGTCAACGCAGTGCGCCCATTGAAATCGAACCGCGCGGCCTGGCCGTCTCGCTTGGCGAAGAACAATTCGCCGCGGTCAACGCCTTCAATGTCGAAGACCTTATGAAATATGCGCCCAATTTCTTCGTGCGCAAACGCTATAGTGGGGATAGCAACGGCGTTCCCGGTTTTCGCGGCACGCACAGCACCCAAAGCGCACGGGCGCTGGTGATGGTCGACGGGTTTGTTGTTTCCAACTTCTTAGGCAATTCATTTGGTTTTGCCCCTAAATGGGGGGCCGTTGGCCCCGGCGAAGTGCAGCAGTTTGACATTGTCTACGGCCCCTATTCATCGCGCTACACCGGCAATTCAATGGGCGGGATCATCAATATATCAACTCGCGATCCACAAGGGACAGAAGCCTTTGTGACCACGCAAGCCTTCGTTCAGCCGTATAAACAATATGCCACAGACAAAAGCTATGCGGGATATTCCGGGGAAGCAGGCGTTGGCTGGAAGCAGAAAGACGGCCCGTTATCCGCCCGGCTTTCAACACGCCTTTTTCGCAATGAAGGCCAACCGATGAGCTGGTATTCACTAACGCCCGCCGCTGGATTAGCGCCGGGATTGGTGGTTACCGGGGCCGTAATTGACCCCGACACTTTGACTCGAGTTCCAACGATTTCCGGCATTGCCACCACGACGACGCGCCCGAGCGGAACAGTATTGGCGGGTGACCCAGCCCCGATTTTTGCGGCTCAATCCCCGGCGGACATCACACAGAGCCAGACCAAGCTGAAACTGGGCTATGACAATGGCACGTTCAAGGCACAGGCGCTGCTGATCTATTGGTATAATCTTGACCAGCAAAACAAGCCCGAGGCTTATCTGAGGGACAGTGCAGGTGCACCCGTTTACGAAGGCCGCGTGACGACGCTCGGGCGGACCTGGATTGCCGCTGGGGCCAATTTGTCGCGCACATCGCGCAAGGAAATACTGGCCGGATTGAAACTGGAAAATCCAGTGGAGCCGTTCGCAGCGCGCCTCAATCTGTCGACTTACCAGATTGCGTCCTCAGTGGGCCTGACGTCCAATGGCTATGTCGCCGGGATAAACAACGGCGCTGGCGTGCTGGCCAAACAGGGGCCTACCGCGTGGTATACTGGGGATTTGGTGCTGGAACATAAAACTGACAGCAACGAATTCGCCGTCGGTGCGACTGCCAATCTCTATCAAACCGATCAATCACGGTTTAACGTCAGCAACTGGCGAACAGCGGCCACACCAGTGTTCGTGACGCAGACATTTGGAAAGACCCGTTTGCTGGGGGCATGGGTGGAAAACCGCTTCAAGCTATCAGACGCATTGACCCTTACAGCAGGCGTCAGAGTGGACAGCTGGAAAGCGTTCAGCGGCGGATTGGGCCGCGTTGGCGCTGGCGGTCAGCCGGTGTTCAATCAATATGATGCCCGCAGTGATACAGCGCTCAGCCCGACTTTATCAGCAGAAGCCAAACTGGGACGGAATACAATCGCACAATTGAGCCTGGCAATGGCGACGCGCTTTCCCACTGTTGGTGAATTGTTTCAGGGCAGCCTGAACGGGGATGGCAGTTTTAACGCGAACAGTTTTGATCCCAATCTGAAACCCGAACGCAGCCATGATCTGAACCTGATCATTGCCCATGATTTTGGGCCAGCTAAGCTCACAGGGTCCTTTTTCTGGCAGCGAGTCGATGATACGATTTTCTCTGTGACAGGCTTTAACCAGAACGGCGTCATTACATCCAGTTTCAAGAATATCGACCGCACTCGCCAATACGGAATTGAGTTGATCGCAGAAACGCGGGATTGGCCGATCAAGGGCATGAACATTGACGCCAATGCCGCTTATATCAACAGCAAGACAGTCCGCAACGCAGCGCTCCCCATATCTGAAGGGGTCTCCTTCCCGCGGATCCCGCATTGGCGGATCAACGGCAACATCCGCTACGGCGTGAACGACGCTGTGCAAGTTGCAGTTGGCGTGCGCTATGCCAGCCGCCCCAACACAAATCTTGAAGGCACGCAGCGCGGCGACACATTTGGCTATACATCTGAACTGTTCGCGCTGGACGCCCGGGTAAATTGGGACTTGCCCGCCGGATTTCGCGTATCGGCAGGCGTTGATAATCTGACCAACAACCGGGCCTGGGTGTTCCATCCTTACCCGCAGCGCACGTTTCTGGTTGAAGCGGGATGGAAACTCTGATGGACCAGACAAGCGCACTCTATCGCACGCTGTGGCGGTGGCATTTTTATGCCGGGCTGTTCGTCATTCCGTTCATTCTGATCCTGTCTGTCACCGGGGCCATTTATCTGTTCAAACCGCAAATTGAGGCGTGGGAGGAAGCACCGTTTCGCGGCCAGCCAGTTGCGGCAACAGTGGCACCATCACAGCAAATTGATGCGGCACTGAAGGCTTTCCCGGATGCCCGGTTTGACAGTTACCGCCTGCCTCAATCACCGGGCGACGCAGCA
>JANPCO010000029.1:0-38959 GCA_031430995.1 Sphingomonadales bacterium
GGTTTGTTTTTCGTTTGCCCGCGCCCCCCCGCTCCTCGCAATGACGATGTTGATCACGAGCATTTGCCCTAACGCTTAAGCGCCGCTGCCAGCCGCCGGGGATTGTAAAGCGAGCGGCCCGCCGCGTCGGATAGGCCAGCAGTCACGGTTTCGATGTGGCGCAATGCGCGGCCGTAATCCGGGGAACGGCCAGCCGTCGTGTCCATTTGCAGACTTTGCAACATCCGGTCTGCCGCGACAATTTCTGCGCGGTCCTTCGCCAGTGCTGCGCCGGCAAAGCGGCTGTTGAGATCGCCGAGGATGGCGCGGCTGCCTGCTATCATCAGCCATGCAGCATGCGCGTCTCCCTTCACACCCAGCGCCTGCGCGGCATCAAGAGCGACGTGCAAATCATCAACATCACGCCTAAAACTGATCGGAGTGCGGCCTTTCGCGTCACAATTCACGCTCCCTTGCGCACGCACATAAGTGACAAGGCCGTGAAGCACCGCTGGCGCAGGGTCTGGCCCGTCAAATTCCTCTACGATCAAGCCATGAATGAAAGCGCGCAGGGCTGGGGACGCAGGATCGCGCGATATTTTTGGCAGATCAACGGCCAAGTCTGGAATCGCCTTCGGGTTCACTGTCGCGTCTCCGCGAGAGTGGCTCATGATTGATGACGTCACGTCAGCTGTGCCAGGTGCCCCGGAAAGCCCGGGAAAATGAAAGCCCGCAGTCACGCGTCCGTTCGCGTGGCAGCTAGCACAGCTGAGCCCAGCACGCGCTGCCTGACCACCAAGCAGCAACGGCGTGCGAAACGCAATTGCGCCGACATTGTAAGACACTCGCTCAGCGGCAGTATCTGGCAAAGTAGCACAAGCCGCCGGTTGCGTGGTGAGTGCGATGAGCCGCGCGTCAGGCGCAATCCACTTCGCCTCACGGATCGGACTATCACTAACTGCAGTGGCAGCGATGCTTGCGCAAAAAATCAGGAGTGCGGGGATTTTCCAGCGGTGATCCACCGGCGCAACTCCTCTGCTTCTGCACAGCCAAAGCTGCACTGGCTATCCAGTTTGGCAAGCATGACCTTTGCGCCTGCCAGATCGCCCCGTTCCACCATCAATTCCCCGAAATATTCCGTCGCGCCCCGGTGATGCGGCGCCACTGCAAGGGCCTGGCGGTAATAGGTTTCGGCGACATCGAACCGCTTCATCTTGCGGTTGGCAAAACCGATATAGGTGAGGATATCAGGGTGCGGGCCAAAGCTGATTTGCGCGGTGCGCAGCGACGTGATGGCGGCATCATAACGGCCTTCGTTGATCAGGCCAACCGCTTCAAGATAAGCCCCGTCGCCTGCTGCTGCATTGGCAAACAGCATTGATGTTGCCGTGCTGGCTTGCGGCGCAGATGAAAGTGCAGCGCTGATCGCGTCCGTGCCTGACTTCAAATTGGCCGCGTCGCTGCATTCGCTGGCGCATTTTCCGGCCATCACTTTTAAGTCTGCCAATACGGCTTCAGCTTTCGCCTTATCTTTGACCATCGCATAGGCAACGCCCAATTGGCTGCGCGCGGGCACAAAATTTGGCCCCAGTTTGACTGACTTTTCAAAAAAGCGCCGCGCGCCTTTCCAGTCTTTCAGGCCAGCGCGCGCCATACCGGCGAGATACTGGCTGTTCGCATCGCTTGGCGCGACAGCAATCACATGGTCAAACGCCATCTTTGCAGCTTTATAATCCTTCGCCTCCAACGCCGTGATGCCTTTGCGATATTCCACTGCTGGGTCATATTGCGGCGCGCTTTGGCTGGGCATTGAGCCCCCGCCCCCTCCCCCGCCGCCGCCCGCTGCAAAAGCCGGGGCAGCGGAGCAGGCCAGCAGGGCCGCGAGAGTGAGGCGAAGGGATGCGGATTGAACGGGCATATCGAGTCTCCTAAACTCCGGGAAAGCTATACCCGTTCGGCACGCCAAGCAACTGATCTCCGCCAGTTACATGCGCCTTTTACCTTCGACGTGGCCGATCAGTGCCTCGGCGGGTGTTTGTGCACTGGTCTTTCAGCGTGCGGGTGCAGGGCGGATAAACGGCCTGAGCTGCAGGAGCAGGCGACGCGGCAAGTGGGGCCATCGTTGTCATTGGTGCAGGGGCGGCGGGCGGTGCAGGTGGCTCTGGCATGGCGGGCGGAGCTGCGGGCGGCGCGTCCGGCATGGCAGGCGTGGGCGGTGCAGGCGGTGCCATTTCTGGCGGCGCAGGAACGCCAGGTGCGACTGGAGGTGCAGGAGCCGGTGCCATCACATCTGTTGGCGCAACAGGCGGCGTCGGTTCAACGGGCTTTTCCTGCGCAAATGCCAACGCAGGCAACAATGTCATCGCAGAGGCCAGCATCAAGTGCCGGATCGTGGATTGGATCCTCATTTTTTAACTCCATCAGGTATTGCAACAGTTACGCGTTGCAGAAGTGATCCCCCTGATGTGAACAGTTTACGCGGTTGGCCGAACGGGGACAGACCCAAAACGACATAATGCCCTCAGGCAGCCCCGCTTTTGCACCATGTCGTCAATTCACGCGTCAGTTGACTTGGCGATCATAGCCCACCCAATAGGGCGCGCGGAGGTCCTTTCGCAGGATTTTGCCGGATGCGTTGCGGGGTAGTGCGTCAATAATGTCGACTGATTTGGGCACTTTGAACCCGGCAATCCGTTCCCGCGTCCAGGTGATGATGCTGTCCGGGTCAATCGTGTGGCCCAGCTTTGGCGCACAGACCGCCTTTACCGCTTCACCCCATTTCGCATCAGGCACACCAATGACGGCGACTTCGAGCACGTCAGGATGGCCGTAGACTGCACTTTCCACTTCGGCAGGGTAGACATTTTCGCCGCCCGAAATGATCATATCCTTCACCCGGTCATGGATGAACAGATAGCCGTCCTCGTCAATATAGCCCGCGTCGCCTGTATAAACCCAGCCATCATCCGTCATGGTTTTGGCGGTCGCGTCGGCCAGGTTCCAGTAACCAATCATATTGTTGGAAGACCGCGTGATCAGCTCACCGACTTCGCCAGTGGCAAGCTCTTGCCCTTCTGCGCCGATGATCTTCAGTTCCACGCCAGGCAGCGCCTTGCCCGCTGACCGCATCCGCGCATTGCCCGCCGGGTCGTGATCCTCTGGTGGCAGCATCACAATAGTGCCTGTCGTCTCCGTCATTCCGTAGGCTTGAATGAACTGTGCGCCGAACATCGCTATGCACTGGCGCAGCAGTTCCAGCGGGATCGGTGCTGCGCCGTAGATGATATATTTCAGGCGGCTGTAATCAACCGTGCTGCAGCGCGGATGCTGAAGGAGAATGCCAAGCGCGGCAGGTACAATGAAAAAGCGCGTGACGCCGCCTGTTTCGACAGCATCGAAAAGCCCGTCCGGCGTGAATTCGGCCAGCACATAGCCAGGCAGGCCAGATGCCAGCGCCATGATCCCCAGCCCCGTGCCGCCAATATGCGCGCAGGGCATGGCGACCAGCACGACTTCATCATCATCCCATTTGGTATAGGCGAGGCCTGCCTCGTTGGTGTTTTTGCGCAGCGCGAACAGATTTTTATTGGACAGCGCGACGCCTTTGGGATTGCCAGTGGTGCCTGATGTATAGAGCTGCAGCACAGCTTCATGATCGGTCGAAGGCGCAAACGGCGCGCGGGCCGTGGCGTCGATCATTGCACGCGCGGCATCGGCATTCACGAACTGCTCAACCCCCGGGCAGATCGGAGCCAAAGCCGCCGCAACAGCATCAAAGCCCGGCCCGGTAAACACCAGCTTTGACTGGGTATCGTTCACAATGAAGGCCCATTCCGGCTGCGCCAACCGCCAGCCAATCGGCGCCATCACAATCCCGGCACGCGCGGCCCCGTAAAATAGCGTGAAATAAAGGTCACTATTCTTGCCGATCCAGGCGATCCGGTCTCCTTTGGAAAGGCCCGCTGCCAGCAGCATCGTCGCCACGCGCGCCGTGCGGTCTTCCAGATCAGCATAGGTCCACACACGGTCTTCTTCGCGCAGGGCCATCTGGCCTGGACGATCCTGTGCCCAGTGCGTGATAAAGTGATCAAAGGTCATAAGATCATCTGCTGACATGGGCTTCCCTCTCCGGCATGTTTTTTGTTGGCGAAGAATAACCGGAAAGTGACGGGTTTCGCAAGCTGGTCAATTTGGTGGGGCGTTGTTATGCCTGCCAATCGACGCACACCGGAGATTTACGATGACAGGCAATCCCATCGACCCCCACCCCATTGAACATTGGTATGCTTACATGAAGTCGCATGACGTAAACGGTCTTGACGCCATGCTGGCCGATGATGCGGTTTTCGAATCTCCCGTCGTGTTCACCCCGCAAAAAGGCAAAGCGATCACCAAAGCCTATCTGTCAGCGGCGGCAGGCGTGCTGGGCAGCGATGCCTTCACTTATGTCGGCGAATGGCGGGGGGACCGCAGTGCGATCCTGGAATTTACGGACATGGTCGACGGGATCAGCATCAACGGCGTCGATATGATCTGGTGGGATGAAAATGACAAAATCATCCGGTTCAAAGTGATGGTCCGCCCCCTGCAAGCTGTGAACATGCTGCACCAGAAAATGGGCGAAATGCTGGCGACGATGAAGGGCAAGGGTGATTAGAATGAAATGGCTATAAGCTGCATCGTCATTGCGAGGAGCACAGCGACGCTGCAATCCAGAGGCCAACGCCTCACAGTCTGGATTGCCGCGCTTCGCTCGCAATGACGATTAACATCTAATGGCAGGCCGCCCTAGTCCGCGCTTTGCACTCCACTCACCCGGTCCAGCCGGACAGCTGTTGCGCCGGGAAGGCCGGGGAACCGTGGCCACATGCCTTGGCTTAGCGCGGCAAGACTGTTTGTTTTCTCACCGGCTTGCAGTTGATACATCCAGTAATTGCGCATCACTGTGGCCACATAGGCGCGCGTTTCCCAATAGGGGATGGATTCGATGTACAGCAGCGGATCGCCTGAATCGCGGGTCTGCGCGTTCCATTCGCCTACGGGGCGCGGGCCCGCGTTATAGGCCGCAATCACCTTGGGCAGCATGCCGCCAGTTTCACTGCGATCACGGATCGATTCGATATAGCTTTGGCCGTATTCCAGATTAACCGTTGGATTGCCAAGCGGACCAGCCCCAGCTTCACCGCGCGCACGGGCAATGTCATTGGCCGTGCCGGGCCGCACTTGCAGCAGGCCGCGCGCGCCAACCGGACTTGTCGCATTCACGCGAAAGCGCGATTCTTGCAGCGCGTGGGCGTAAACGAGCGACCTGTCGACCCGCCAGCCGCCCGTTGGCGTCCAGTTTTGCGGTGCGGGATAGCGGGCGCTGACTGAGGCCTGCGCGCCGGATGGGCCATTTTGTGATAGCCACAATTGCGTGCCCGGCAAATCCATCCGCCCAGCGATATTGGCGAGCGTCGCATGATCCTGCGCGCGGCCAATACGGGCCTGATAACGGATCACTTCATCAGCCAAATCCATTTCGCCGATTTCCGCGAGGGCCAATGCGGCGCGCACATTGGGCAGTTTCTCCACTGTCGCCACATTGGGATATTCGGCGGCCTTGGCTTTCATACCCAGACGGTTGAGCGATAGCAGACCGTAAAAAGTTTCAGGATTGCGCGCCGCTGCTTTCAATTTCGCATCGACGCGTTCTGGCTTGCCAGCGGCCATATCAGCCCGTGCGCCCCAAAACTGAGCAGCAGCCACCATTTCAGCATCGCCCATCCGGCGCGATGCGCTGTCAAAACTGGCTGATGCCGACGCATAGTCGCGCTCACGCCAGGCGGCGAGGCCTGCGACCCAATCTGCCTGAGCCGCAAAATCGCCAGCACCTTTGGCAGCCGTGGCCGCCAGACGGCGCGCGGCAGGATCGTCCCCAGTCAGATAATAAGTCCAGGCAATCCGGTGGCGCCATTCAGTCAGCGTGTCTTCAGACAAGCCAGCGGCGTTGGCTTCCAGCAGCGCTTCGGCTTCGTTGGGCTGATCGCTTTTGATCAGCGGCGCAATCCGGCCTGCCAGCGGCAACCCTTTCATATCCGAACCCGCCACTTTGCCGCGACGCGGCGCTGTGCCCAGCCAATAGAGTTCTTGTTGTGATGGCAAGGACAACGCTGCTGCCGTGCCACGCGCAGTGGCCAGTGCGGCAAGTTTGCGCGCGTGGGGAAGTTCAGGGGATTTTTGAGCCAGAGCTGCTAGCGTCGCGCCGTCAACAAGGGGGGATCCTTTGGCAAGATAAAGTTCCGCATAAGCCACAGCGTGGAGCGGACCATCCGGCATGGCAGCCAATTTGGCCTGCGCGTCGGCCCATTTGCTGGCCTTGATCGCGGCGAAAACTTCCTGATATCGCGCTTTGGCATTGGGGCCGAGTTGCGATGTCCATTTGGCGCTTGCGGCGCTATCATCCGAAGCTGCAAGTGCGGGGGCAGCGGCACTCATCACCATCAATGCTGCCATCATCGCTAATTTCACTGTCACGCGTCGGTCCCCTTGATGAGCGCTTGCATATCAGTCCACGCCCCTGCTTTCCATTTTGGCTGTTGCAAAAGGAACCGGGGCGCAAAGCTTGCTACGGCGTCCACACTTCTGCCTTCTTGGTTAAAACTTCGTAAACGACCATGGCCAGGCGTGGCATCTGCCCCAAGGATGGCACGGCTGACCGCTTGCCCCATCAACCAGAGCTTATCGGGCTTCACCAGCGCAATATGATGCAGCGCAATTCTGGTCAGTTCAGCGGTCGCTTCGCCAGAGATTTGACCGCTCGGCGTTCGCCCCGGCGACAGCGTGGCAAGATAGACTGTTTCACGCGTTCGCCCAATCGCGGTGAGCATCTTTTCGAATAATATGTTCACCTCGCCGCTCAACAATTGACCCTTGGCTGCGTCTTCGCTGTCAGGCATATCCAGCAGGATCATAAGGCCTGCACTAAAATCCCCCGACGGGCGCACGCGCTGAGCCGGTGGCCCTGCTTCGGGAACATCCGGGCTAGACATCAGCCAATCCGTGAACGCAAGCAGTGTATCTGGAAGAGGCGTTTGGGCGGGAAGATCGGACGCGGCTTGCGGCCTCGCCCTTTCACCCTCTGCGATGGGCGCGGCTTTCAAAGGCACGGCCAGCCATTCCCTCGGCACTTCCTCAACCAGTGTATCGACGCCTGCATCGGCCCACCAATCCAGCGCGCTGGCGATCAAATCACTCTGGACAGGATGGCGAAGGTCAAGCATGGCACCGGCTAGGCTATCCGAAAGGCCGGTTGGTCAACTGCTTTATTTGCCCTATGTGTTAGGCAGTGGTCGACGCGGGATAGGCGGAGGCATTTGTCATAGATATGTCGAAGAGAAGGGTTTGACGATGAGTGAGCGGGAATCGATGCCTTATGACGTTGTGATCGTCGGCGGAGGTCCAGCGGGCCTGGCCAGTGCGATCCGGCTGAAACAGGCCAATCCCGAAATATCCGTCTGCATCCTTGAAAAAGGGTCTGAAGTTGGAGCGCATATCTTGTCCGGTGCGGTTGTTGATCCCAAGGCACTGGATGAGCTGGTGCCGACGTGGCGCGATGATGGCTGCCCAATGGCCGAAACCCCTGTGACAGACAATCTGCACTGGGTGCTTTCAGCGGCGAAAAAATATCCGCTGCCCCATATTTTCATGCCGCCGTTGATGAGCAACGACGGCTGCTATACAGGCTCGCTTGGCAATATGTGCCGCTGGCTGGCGGGTCAGGCCGAGAACTTGGGCGTGGAGATTTTCCCTGGATTTGCCGCCGCTGAAATCCTCTACAGTGATGATGGCTCAGTCAAAGGCGTCGCCACGGGCGATATGGGCGTGGCAAAGGACGGGAGTCACAAGTCCGACTATCAACCCGGCCTTGAACTTCACGCCAAATATACGCTGTTTGCCGAAGGCGCGCGCGGCCATCTGACCAAGCAGCTCAAGGCGAAATTTGATCTGGAACGCGATTGCCAGCCCCAGGTTTACGGCCTTGGCATGAAAGAGCTTTGGGATATCAAGCCTGAAAATCATGTGCAGGGCCGCGTGATCCATACCCAGGGCTGGCCCATGAGCGAGACTGAGGAATGGGGCGGTGGATTTCTGTATCATCAGGCGAATAATCAAGTGGCACTCGGCTTTGTCGTCTCCCTCGATTACCGCAACCCGCATCTGTATCCGTTTGAGGAATTTCAGCGGTGGAAACAGCATCCTGAAATCCGCGCCATTTTGGAAGGCGGCAAGCGCGTTTCTTACGGTGCGCGGGCCATCAACGAAGGCGGCTGGCAGTCGGTGCCAAAGCTGGCCTTCCCCGGTGGCGCGCTGATCGGATGTTCGGCAGGCTTTGTGAATGTGCCCCGCATCAAGGGCAGCCATAATGCCATGAAGTCAGGCATGATTGCAGCAGACACGATCGTTGCCGCACTTGCTGCTGGCCGCGAACATGATGAACTCTCTGCCTATCAGGAAACACTCAATGACAGCTGGATAGCGGTCGAGCTCAAAAAGGTTCAGAATGCGCAGCCTGCCATTGCCAAATATGGCGGTGATTTCGGCACAGCGCTGGCGGGCATTGATATGTGGATGCGCACGCTGAAAATCGGCTTGCCCATCACAATGAAGCATCACGCCGACCACAGCATGATCCAGCGCAAAGACCTGTATCCGCCCATCACCTATCCCAAGCCGGACGGTGTGATCAGTTTTGACCGGTTGTCGTCTGTGTTCATGTCCAACACCAACCACGCCGAAGATCAGCCCTGCCATCTGACGCTCAAAGATGAATCCGTGCCCATTACCGTCAATCTGGAACTCTACGATTCGCCGGAAACCCGCTATTGCCCCGCGGGCGTGTATGAAATTGTCGGCCGGGACGTGGGTGTGCCGAAATTGCAGATCAACGCGCAGAACTGCGTCCACTGCAAGACATGCGACATCAAAGACCCGACCCAGAATATCAACTGGGTCACTCCGGAGGGCGGCGGTGGACCCAATTATCCGAATATGTAGCGCGGTCGGAATTGCACTTGCATGCAGTCCAGTTGCAGCGCTCGCCAAACGCGACGCGCCGTCGGCACTCAGCGCTTATGTGCAGGGGCGAATGGCCGATGCTTCGGGGCAAGAGGCGCAAGCTGTCTCAGCTTATGAAGCTGCGTTAACTGCTGACCCCGCCAGTCTGCCCGTTGCGATCCGCGCTTATCGCCAGGCCGTTGAAGGCGGCAACAAAGCGCTGGCTTTGCGCGCGGCCCGCGCCCTTGATGCGCAAAAGGCACTGCCGCCGGACGGCTTGTTGCTGCTGATCAGTGAAAGCTTTGCCAAAGCTGACTGGACCGGCGCTGAGTTGCAGATTGACCGGATGGAAGAGGCTGGGACTTTTGCGTTCCTGACGCCTGTGCTGCGCGCTTGGCTGACGCTGGGTGCTGGACGCGGCGATCCGCTGGGGCCACTGAGCGTAAGGAGCGGCGACGGCCTATCGGCCACATATGCGCAGGAACACCGGGGCATCTTGCTGCTGGCGACCAAGCAAATCGAAGGCGGCGTTACTGCCATTGGTGCCGTCCGCGCGGCGGGGCTAGGCGACAACCGCACGCTGCAATTGCGCTTGAGTGCGGCACAGCGCCTGGTCGAACTGGGTGACCGTTCGGCTGCCCTGAAAATGCTGAACGGCGAAGACCGGCTAATGAGCCTGGCGCGCGATCAAGTAGCGGCAGGCAAACCCATCGCCAACAGTGTCACACGCCCCGCAACGGGCATGGCCATGCTGCTGGCCCGCGTGTCCAATGATCTGATCCGCGACAATGCGTCGCCTGTATCAGTAACATTGGCGCGTCTGGCGACTTTTGCCGATCCGACATTTGTGCCAGCGTCGCTTGTGCTGGCGCGTGCGCTGGGCGGAGTGAGTGACGCTGACGGCGCACTTGCGGCCCTTGCCCTGACCAAACCCAATGCCGTTACCGCTGCATTGGCCCAGGAACTGCGATTTGATCTGATGATCACTGGCGAACGGTTTGAAGCGGCGCTGGCCATGGCAAAGGCGCGCGCGGCGGCACCGGGGGCAACAGCCTATGATACAGCGCGCGTGGGCGAGATATTGGCAAAGATGAACCAGCCATCGCAGGCTGCAAATGCCTATGCCCGCGCCATTGACCTGATGGCTGGCCCGGGCAAAGACCAGCCCGTGCCGTGGAACCTTTGGTTGCTGCTTGGCCGTGAACATGATCTGGCCAAGGATTGGGCGCAGGCCAAACCGGCGCTGATGCGGGCTGTGGAACTGGGGCCAGATGAACCCAGTGCGCTCAACCATTTGGGATATTCGATGCTGGTGAACGGCGAGTCGCTCATTGAGGCGACACGGCTGATTGAAAAGGCCAGTCGCCTACGCCCCGGCGACGCGGCCATTGCTGACTCGCTTGGCCTCGCGCTGTTGAAGGCAGGAAACGTCGAAAAAGCCATCCCAATCCTTGAACGCGCTGCGCAAACCGAACCGGCCGTTGCCGAAATTGGCGAACATCTGGGCGACGCCTATTGGGCAGCGGGCCGCCGCGTCGATGCGCGCTATGCCTGGTCCGCTGCACTCATTCAGTCTGACGGGGATGACGCCACGCGGATTGCTGGAAAGATTGACGTTGGCCCACAGTGACATTGCCCACGCTGAAGTGAGCGAAACAGCTTACGCCAAAATCAACTTGGCCCTCCACGTTCGCCACCGCCGCGCTGACGGTTATCACGCGCTTGAAACTTTGTTTGCCTTTGCCGAAGCTGGCGACGCACTGACAGTTGCACCTGCCGCTGCTTTGTCACTGACCATCGCCGGGCGGTTCGCAGACGGCCTTTCCACGGGCCCCGACAATCTGGTCATGCGCGCCGCAGCGGCGGTGCAATCAGCCTTTGGGATCAATACCGGGGCCGCACTTCATCTTGACAAGCGCTTGCCCGTTGCCGCTGGCATTGGCGGCGGATCAGCCGACGGCGCAGCGGCGATCCGCTTGCTGGTCCGTCATTGGGGGATTGAGGCGGACGCGGATCAGCTTCATGCGATTGCAGCGTCGCTGGGCGCGGACGTGCCCGCCTGCCTGCTCTCTCGCACCTGTTTTGGTTCAGGTGTCGGTGATGAGTTAACCATGGTGGAAGGTGCAGAGTTGGCAGGGCTGCCCATCCTGCTCGTCAATCCGCTTGTCACCTGCGCCACTGGGCCAGTGTTTGGGGCATGGGACGGCGTTGATCGCGGGGCGTTATCTGCGCTGGACTGGCGCAGCGGGCGCAATGATTTGCAGGAACCGGCGGTTCGGCTGGTTCGGGTCATCGCCGATGTGCTGGAATGTTTGTCCGCAGCAGGGGCGCAAATCACACGCATGTCCGGCTCCGGCGCGACATGTTTTGGCTTGTTCGATGACGCTGTTTCGCGCGACGCGGCGGCGGCGCTGATTGCCGGAATGCAGCCGGGCTGGTGGGTGTGCTCCACCACCTTGCGCAGCTGAGGATTTCCAAATGTTGAGACGCTTGCGAACCATATAGGCTCTAAATCGCCTTTAGATACCCCGCCAGACGTCGAAACACCCCATCCGCACCCCGAAGGTGCCAGATCGGTTTGAAGGACCCTGAGGGGGGCAATTTTTCCGTGCGGCGAAATTTATATGTACCGTCATTGCGAGGAGCGTAGCGACGCGGCAATGACGGGCCACACACGGCGCATGTTACACCCTAAACCGCTTCCCCCGCATTCCGTGCCCGGTCCAGCAAACTGGCCTCCAGCGCCGGGACTGACCGGATCGCCACCCAAATCGCCCCCAGGATCAGCGGCACCACCACCAGCGTTCCCATCAGCGACAGTCGCAAATCGCCCGTCACATCGCTCACCAGGCCGACGATATAGGGGCCAAGACCCAGCCCGATGATTGTGGTGCCAAGGAAGAAGACAGCTGTTGCCGTGCCGCGCATCCGGGGCAGGACAAGGTCCTGAATGGTTGCGGCACAGGGGCCGAGCCACATGATGTGGATAAACAGGTTTGCGCCAGCAAACAGGAAAAACAGGTCAGGGTCCGTCACGCTATAGCCTGCAATGATGGTGATGGTTGAGCCGACTGCGGCGAGCAGCATCACATACATCCGCCCGGCTGAATTGCGCCTGCGCCACCAATCGCCAAGAACACCGCCTGCCGTCGCGCCAAGCCCACCGCAAACCGCCGTGATGACGCCCAGTTTCAGGCCTGCCTCTGGCCCCAGGCCAAACTGAAGCTTGGCATAGAGGAAAATGAACGGAGACAGGCCGTAACTGATGTAGGACATGAAGGCCCCGATCAGCGTCAGCGCAATGAAGCCGCGGTTGGCAATGAGCGCGAAACTGGGCGGATCGCGCAGTTTTATGGTCTGCACCCAGCTGGCTGAGCAGTAGACGCCAACCGCGATTGCGGCCCATTGCACCATATTGGTCGTCACGTTAAACCCAAAGGGCGACCCGACAACGGCCCGCTTTTCAGGTTTCAGCAGCCCGTCGGTGAAGACAATCGTGGCAGCGGCAAGCAAGACCAGGCCGACAAACACCGCGATATTCAATGTCGTTGCGCGAGTGCCCCCTGAGAGCAGCCGAAGCCCGCGCCAGTTCCACGGTGGTAACATCGCCCCAAATTCGCGCATGACGGACCGCACTGGATGAGGATCGCCCGGCGTTGGCAGGCCGTCAATTTCGCCGCGCACAGGCTCTTTCACCGTCAGGATCATCAGGATGGCCAGCACGATGCCCGGAATACCAAAGGCGAGATAAGTGGCTTGCCAGCCTTTGAGGCCCAGGGGAGCGGCACCTGCTGGGTAAGCTGTATCCCAATAGTGCATGACTTTGCCGCCAAAAAACAGCGCCGCGCCCGCCCCGATATAAATGCCGCTGGCATAAAGCGCGAGGACAGTGGCGCGCATCCGTTTGGGGAAATAATCTTGCAGCAGCGAATAAGACGCAGGCGACGCGCTGGCCTCCCCAATGCCCACGCCAATCCGCGCGAGGCCCAGTTGCGCGTAATTTCCGGCAAAGCCTGACACTGCTGTCATCGCAGACCAAAAACCAAGGCCGAGCGTGATGGTCTTCACACGGCTCCAGCCGTCAGCCAGTTTGGCAAGCGGCAGGCCAAACACGGCATAAAAAAGCGCAAAGGCGGTGCCGAACAGCAGCCCGATTTGCGCATCGGACACGCCCATATCAGCCTTAAGCGCAGGCGCGATGATGGTGACAACTTGGCGGTCAAGAAAGTTGAAGGCGTAAATCACCATCAACAGCGCCAAGACATAATAACGATATGCAGAGCTGCCCATCAGTCCTCCCTCATGCCATTTGGCCGCATGCCTTTTGGCATTTCGACGACAGTGGCAGACAAAGCGCTGCGACGGAAGGGAGGATGAGGGAAAAAATGGTGGAGCCTAGCGGGTTCGAACCGCTGACCTCTTCACTGCCAGCGAAGCGCTCGACCAACTGAGCTAAGGCCCCAATGAAGGCCGCATTAAACGCGCGGCCTTCCTAAATCAAGTGATCAGACGTCTGGCGTGGACTCGCCTGTATCAACGCCCAGATCATCATCGCCGCCCAGATCGACTTCATCATCGGGGGAGACTTCACCGTCTTCGTCGACACCGATCAACTCTTCGCTCAGATCGCTATCAGCGTCGGCCACAACCGCGCCTTCAGATTTAGCTTCTTCAAAAGGCATAGGCTGCTTTGATTTCAACACTGGCTCAGGCAACCACGCGTGACCGCAGGAAATGCAAGTTACCGGGTCTTCTTTGGTCAGATCGAAAAAGCGGGTGCCGCACTTAACACAAGTGCGCTTGGTGCCCCATTCAGGCTTCGCCATGGGTTATAGGCCTTTCAAACAGTCAAATAGAATCGCGAACGCCGGGGAAGCCCCGGCGAGTTGAGCGCGCCTTGCCATAGGGAAACGCCGCTGTCAAAGACGCTGCACCATGGCAACACCTCTTTCTTTTGCGCGCAGCGGGCCTCTGACTGGAACGGCAACAATCCCCGGTGACAAATCCATCTCTCACCGCGCGATCATGTTGTCGGCTCTGGCTGTGGGCGAAAGCCGGATCGAGGGCCTGCTGGAGGGCGAAGATGTGCTGGCGACAGCGGCGGCGATGCGGGCGATGGGGGCCGATATTATCCGCGATGACGCTGGTATCTGGCACGTCTACGGCGTCGGCGTTGGGGGCCTGCTGCAGCCTGAAACAGCCCTTGATATGGGCAATAGCGGCACATCAACGCGGCTGTTGATGGGGCTGGTGGCAAGCCACGCCATCACTGCGACATTCATTGGCGATGCGTCCCTATCGAAGCGCCCGATGGCGCGCGTGACGGACCCGCTTGGCCTGATGGGGGCAAGCTTTACCGCGAGTCCCGGCAGCACATTGCCGCTGATGGTGCGCGGGGCCTGCCCTGCCGTGCCCATTACCTACCGGCTGCCCGTTGCTTCTGCGCAAGTGAAAAGCGCGGTGCTCTTAGCGGGGCTCAACACGCCTGGCATCACGCGCGTGATCGAACCCGTCCCAACCCGCGATCATAGCGAACGGATGCTCGCTGGTTTTGGCGCGGAATTAACGGTGGAAACAGCCGCAGACGGAACCCGCACCATTTCCATTCGGGGCGAAGCGGAATTGCAGCCGCAATCGATCATCATCCCGGGTGACCCGTCATCGGCGGCTTTCCCTGTTGTCGCATCCCTTCTGGTTCCCGGATCGTCGACAGTCATCACCAATGTTGGCCTGAACGAAACGCGGGCAGGCCTGTTCACGGTGCTGCGCGCGATGGGCGGCCACATCGAATTTGGCCAGCAGCGCCTTGTCGGCGGGGAACCTGTCGCGGACTTGATCGTGACAGCGTCGCTGCTCACGGGCATCGAACCTGACCCCGCAATTGTGCCAAGCATGGTCGATGAATTCCCCATCCTGTTTGTGGCAGCAGCGATGGCCAAGGGCCGCAGCATCTTTCGCGGTCTGGAAGAATTGCGCGTGAAAGAATCTGACCGGATCAGCGTGATGGCAACAGGATTGCGCGCGATTGGGGCGCGGGTGGAGGAATTGGAAGACGGCCTGATCATTGACGGCACGGGCGGCGACCCACTGGCAGGCGGCGCAACCATTGCCACTCATCTTGATCACCGAATCGCCATGAGCTTTGTCGTCGCTGGGCTGGTGTCGAACGCGCCCGTGACGCTTGATGACGCGCGGCCCATCGCGACGAGCTTCCCCACCTTCTTTGAACTCATCGCGGGCTTGCAAAGGGCGGCATGATGACGTCGTCAACTGCGGATATCATTGGCCTTGTTGGCAGCGCGCTGTTCATCGGCGCGTTCCTTTATGCCAACATCACGCCAGCGCTCAACAAGGTGATTTTTAACAGTGTCAACCTGATTGGTGCGGCGCTGCTGCTGATTTCGTTGTGGGTCAATTTCAATTTGGCGGCCTTTGTTCTGGAAGTCGCCTGGGCCATCATTGCGCTGTTTGGATTGATCCGCGCCCTGACCACATCCGCGAAAATAACCGCGCCGTGATCATTGCTGTTGATGGCCCTGCGGCTTCGGGAAAAGGCACAATCGCAAAGGCCTTGGCAACCCATTTTGGCTTGCCAATGCTCGATACTGGGCTGCTTTACCGCGCTGTTGGGATTTCCCTCATCCGTGCGCAAGGTGATCCACAAGACGAGGCACAGGCGCTTGCAGCGTGCGCCTTCGCGGATGACGTGCTGGACGATCCGGCCCTGCGTTCAGAACAAGTTGGGCAAGCAGCGTCTAAAGTGTCCGCTCACCCCGCAGTGCGGGCAGCGCTTCTCCAGCGGCAACGTGATTTTGCCCAGCAACCCGGCGGGGCTGTTCTTGACGGACGCGATATTGGCACCGTCATTGCGCCAGAGGCAGAGGCCAAGCTGTTTGTGACAGCCAGTGCACAGGCGCGCGCGAACCGGCGTGCAGCCGAAGTTGGCGGGGCCAGCTATGATGCCATCCTTGCCGACATCCGTGAACGGGACGCCCGCGATTCAGGGCGAGACGCCGCACCTTTGCTGCAAGCTGTGGACGCAGACTTGCTTGATACCACTGATCTGACTATAGACGCGGCCATCCAACGGGCGATTACGCTTGTGGAGGCCCGAATCCGGCGTTGAGTTTATAGACACTCGTGATCGTTTTCCTTATGGTCCCCGCGCGCGCCGACGCTCCTACGGATGCTGTGCATTGCATCCGGCACGCACGGCAGCATCGGCCACAAAGACCAGCGGACCCAACCACTTGGCCGGAATAAAGTAACGAACGGAATTTAATATATGGCCACAGCGGCTTTTCCATCCCGCGATGATTTCGCGGCTCTCCTTGACCAGCAACTCGGCGGTAAGGATGCAAGTTTTGAAGGACGCGTTGTCACTGGTATTGTGACTGCTGTCGAAAATGATCTGGTTCTCATTGATGTCGGGCTGAAATCCGAAGGGCGCGTTCCGCTTCGTGAATTCGCTGCTCCTGGTCAAAAGGCTGATTTGAAGCCTGGCGACACTGTGGAAGTCTATGTTGATCGCATCGAAAACGCGATGGGTGAAGCCGTTCTTAGCCGTGACCGCGCCCGCCGCGAAGCTGCTTGGGATGCGCTTGAAACCGAATTTGCCAAATCCACTCGCGTTGAAGGCGTCATCTTTGGCCGCGTCAAAGGCGGCTTCACTGTTGACCTGAGCGGCGCTGTGGCATTCCTGCCCGGCAGCCAAGTCGACATCCGCCCTGTGCGCGATGTCACGCCGCTGATGGATATTCCTCAGCCGTTTCAAATCCTGAAGATGGACCGTCGCCGCGGCAACATTGTTGTTTCGCGCCGCGCCATTTTGGAAGAAAGCCGTGCCGAAGCGCGCACTGGCCTGATTTCGACATTGATTGAAGGTCAGATCATCGACGGCGTCGTCAAGAACATCACTGATTACGGTGCGTTTGTTGACCTTGGCGGCATAGACGGTCTGCTTCACGTCACTGACATCAGCTACAAGCGTGTGGGCCACCCTTCGGAATTGCTGAACATTGGTGACACGGTGAAGGTGCAGATCGTGCGCATCAACCGCGACACGCAGCGCATTTCGCTGGGCATGAAGCAGCTGGAAAGCGATCCGTGGGATAGCGCCGTTGAGCGTTATCCGGTTGGTGGCAAGCTGCAAGGCCGCGTGACCAACATTACAGAATATGGCGCGTTTGTTGAACTGGAAGCTGGCATTGAAGGCCTGGTCCATGTCAGCGAAATGAGCTGGACGAAGAAGAATGTGCATCCCGGCAAAATCGTTTCGACCAGCCAGGAAGTCGAAGTCATCGTTCTGGAAGTGGATATTGAAAAGCGCCGCATTTCGCTTGGCCTCAAGCAAGCCATCACCAACCCATGGGAAGGCTTTGCCGCTGCAAACCCTGTGGGATCGACCGTTGAAGGTGAAGTCAAGAACGCAACTGAATTTGGCCTGTTCATTGGGCTGGACGGCGACGTTGATGGCATGGTCCACATGTCTGACATCGCGTGGGGCGTAACCGGCGAAGAAGCCCTGGCCATGCATCACAAGGGCGAAATGGTGAAAGCCATCGTGCTGGATATTGATACGGACAAGGAACGCATCTCGCTTGGCATCAAGCAGATTGAAAAGGGTGCCCCGGCGATTGGCGGCAGCAGTGCCACGGCGTCTGCTGGAACAGGCGCTGGCGGGTTGAACAAGAACTCGACTGTGACTGTAACTGTGCTTGAGGTCCGTGACGGCGGGCTGGAAGTGCAAGCTGGCGATGACGGAGCCACTGGCTTTATCAAGCGCATTGACCTGGGCCGTGACCGCGACGAACAGCGCCCTGACCGATTTCAGGTCGGGCAAAAGTTTGACGCAATGGTCATTGGCTTTGATCGGTCGAAAAAACCGAACTTCTCAGTCAAGGCGCTTCAGCTGGCTGAAGAGAAGCAAGCAGTCGCTCAATATGGCTCATCCGATTCGGGTGCATCGCTTGGCGATATTCTTGGCGAAGCTTTGAAGGCTCGTGACAAAAAATAACGACTGCCAAGTCATTGACTTGGTTTGATAGTTTGAGTTGAAATAATCGCCGGTCGCAAGATCGGCGATTTTTTCTTGCAAAATGAAGGTTTTCAGGGAATTAACGACATCGTGCTGTGGCCAATCTTTCGCTATAGTTGTGTAAGCCTATAGTCTGATTGAGGCGGTGTCATGGGGGCATCGTTTTGTAGATCACAGCACGAAAGGGTGGATATGATCCGATCCGAGTTGGTGCAGAATTTGGGTAAGACTTTCGCTGGTCTCAGTCAGCGTGAAGTCGACCATATCGTTGACCTTTTTTTCGATACGATTGTGAACCAACTCGCCAGTGACGGACGTATCGAATTGCGCGGCTTCGGAGCCTTTTCAACGCGCGCGCGCGAAGGTCGGTCTGGGCGCAACCCACGCACAGGTGCTTCCGTCACCGTTAATTCAAAACGCGTGCCCTATTTCAAGCCCGGTAAGGAAATCCGCCAGAAACTGAACGACGGGTAGAGGTTAGACGCTGACCGGTTGCGGCCTTCCTAAAGCCCCTCCCGCAGCAGCGCGGACTTAAAACCATCGCGGGCTCTCAGTCGCTCATACCAATCAAGTGTGTTTGGCCCCAGTTCATCCAGCAATCCAAACCCACTCGACAAATGCACCGCGTAACCAACAGTAACATCGGCAATCGTGAAGCGGTTGGCGACAAGCCATTCCCGCCCACTGGCAAGCGCTGTCTCTATTGTCTTTGCACGGCCCAGGAAAAAGCCTTTGTAATCCTCCACTGCCTGAGGAAGTTTGCGATCCTCCGGCTCCAGACGCGTATAGCGCAGAACAATGGTCAGCGGAAAAGTGAGCGTCGCGTCGCTGCGGTGGAGCCAGTTGAGATAAGGCCAATAATCTGGTTCCCCCGGCACCACTTCCAGCGGCGTCCCTAGTGCGATCCGCTGACAAATTGCAGCAGACTCAGTCAGCAAATGCCCGCCCTCTTCCCACGCTGGTATCGTGCCAAGCGGATTGATATCCTTAAATGCCTTGGCGAAAACGCGCGGGGGGAATGGCCACATTTTCAGGTCAAGATCAAAGCCCGCTTCCTCTGCCGCCCAAAGACAGCGCAGGGACCGCGCGCCAGCACAGTGGTGAAGAACAGGCTTGATCATAACGGGAAATCCTTGGCAGTATTCAGGGACAGCTGGTGTTCGCGCCACGCAATATAAAGGCCACTGGCAACAATGATGGGCGCGCCTGCCCATGTCGCGGCGCTGGGCAAATGATCCCACACGATCCATCCCGCAACCGTCGACCAGAGCAACGCAACATAATCCATCCCGACGACCACGGATACCGGGGCCCAACGCAGCGAAGCCGTCAACGCAATTTGGCCCATACCGCCAATCACGCCTGTGGCTGCAAGGATGAGCCAGCCGGTCAGATCATGGCTTTGCCCAAACCAAAACAGCAGCGGCGAAAGGAGAATGACCGATATGGAGGAGAAATAGAAAACAGTCGTGGCCGCTGCCTCAGTCTTGCCCAGCTGCCGGATCAGCAAGCTGTTGCAGCCGATCATGAAAGCCGATGTCATGCCCACTGCAACGCCAAGGGCCGGAATATGGCCGCTGCCCGGCTGGATCACGATCAGCACACCTGCGAACCCTGCGATCACTGCGCCCCAGCGGTGCCACCCGGTTTTTTCGCGCAAGATGATGGCCGACAGGATCGTCGCAAAGATTGGCACTGTGAAACCCAGCGTCGTCGCCTCGGCAAGTGGCAGCAGAATATAACTAGAAAAAGTGAAAGCCATCGCGATCAGACCCAACACACTGCGCGAAAGATGAAGGCGGGGCTTTTTGGTGGCAAGTGAGCCCATGCCAGACGTCATGGCGATGAACATCACAACGACTGGCACAGCAAAGGCCTGCCGCCAGAACATGATTTCCGGCGTTGCAATGCCCCGATCAGCGGCCAGTTTGATGAACACAGTCATGATCGACAGGCAGGATATCGCGAACAGCCGTAACCCAAGCGCGAACAGGCGGCGTTCCACCCTTGGTTGAGCTTTGAGGGGGCTTGCGTCATTCACAGGGCAAGCCATAGGGGGATGATCGCATGGATCAAGCCACCGCCTCTTAAAGAAAGCGCCCCTTTGTGAATTTCAAAATTGCCCTAATGATGACGGCCTTGTGCTGCGTTCCTGCCTCTGGCTGTGCGAAGCCGCCCAAGCCCAAGCAGCCTGCCACCAAGGGCCCGGCCGGCTGTGACGTGAAAACAGCATCTGGCCTTGGCACACGCATGCTGACTGAAGGCAAAGGGGACAGGCCGTCGGCGAAGGACCAAGTCACAGTCAGTTACAAAGGCACACTAGCGACAACTGGCGCCGTGTTTGACCAGTCCGACAGTGCAGAATTTGGTGTCGACGGCGTGATCCCGGGCTTTGCCGAAGGATTGCAGTTGATGAAACCGGGCGGGCGGATGCGGCTTTGTATTCCAGCAGCACTTGGCTACGGCGCGCAGGCCACAGGCTCGATCCCCGCCAACAGCGATCTGGAATTTGAGGTCGGGTTGATTTCGGTCAAGCGCACAGCCGCCCCAACGCCACTGGCCGCGGCGGACCGTGTTTGCGCTGTCAAAACCAAATCAGGCCTTGGCTACTCCGTCCTGACCATGGGCACAGGCACAAAGCCTGACGATGAAAGCGTCACGCTGGTGAACTATGCCGGATATCTCGCGACCACTGGGGTGCAATTTGATGCGGCAGACCGTGTGCCCATTCCCGTCGGCAATGTCGTTCCCGGATTTTCCGAAGGCCTGAAGCTCATGCAGCGCGGCGCTTCTTACCGGCTCTGCATTCCCGCTGTGCTGGGTTACGGTGACAAGGCCACTGGGCCAATCCCAGCCAATAGCGATCTGGTGTTTCGCGTCGACCTCGTCGATTTCAAATCCATGGCCGAACTACGCGCGCGTCAGGGCGGGCCAGCGCCTGCCGGGGCACCAAAGCCCTAAGAGTCCTATGCGTTCCGGCGAAGGCCGGAATCCAGCCACAGACAAAGCCGCGAAGCGCCGTCAGTCGTTTTGGACTAGGCTCCGGCCTCCGCCGGAGAACCATATCCTTGCCCCCCCCGCCCTCCCCCGCTATCGCGCTGGCATGAAACATGCCCTTTCCGTGACGCGCGCCCAGAATTTCTCCGCCTGGTATCAGGAGGTTATTGCCGAAGCTGACTTGGCCGAAGAATCCGGCGTGCGCGGCTGTATGGTCATCAAGCCGTGGGGCTACGGCATGTGGGAACGGATCCAGACGCTGATGGACCGCGAAATCAAGCTGGCTGGCGTGGATAACTGCTATTTCCCGCTGTTCATTCCGCTGTCTTACTTTGAAAAAGAGGCGGATCATGTCGACGGTTTTGCCAAGGAAATGGCCGTCGTCACTCACCACCGCCTGATCGCGGACGGGCGCGGCAGGCTGGTGCCTGACCCGACAGCAAAGCTGGAGGAGCCACTGGTCGTCCGTCCCACATCAGAAACGGTCATCGGTGCCGCGATGAGCCGCTGGGTGCAAAGCTGGCGCGATGTGCCACTAACAGTCAATCAATGGGCCAATGTCGTCCGCTGGGAAATGCGGACGCGGATGTTTTTGCGAACCAGTGAATTTTTGTGGCAAGAAGGGCATACAGCCCACGCGGATAAGCCCGATGCGATGGCCGAAACTTTGCGCGCGCTTGAGATGTACCGCGCGTTTGCGCAAGGGCCGCTTGCGATGCCAGTTGTGGCAGGCGAAAAGCCGGAAAATGAGCGCTTTCCAGGCGCAGACGCCACATTCAGCATCGAAGCCATGATGCAGGACGGCAAAGCACTTCAGGCGGGCACATCCCACTATCTGGGCACGACGTTCGCGGAATCCGCTGGCATTAAATATCAGGATAAGGACGGCACCATTGCGCTGGCCCATACGACCAGCTGGGGTGTTTCAACGCGGCTGATCGGCGGCGTCATCATGACCCACGGCGATGATGACGGACTGCGTTGCCCACCCCAGATCGCGCCGCACCAAATAGTGATCGTGCCGATGCTGCGCGATGATGAGGGCGACGTGGCAGTGCTCGACTATTGTCGCGCGCTTGCCGCTGACCTGCGCAAACAATCCGCTTTTGGTGAGGCTTTGCGGGTGCTGCTCGATACCAAAGCCACCAAGGCACAGACCAAACGTTGGGCGTGGGTGAAAAAAGGCGCGCCGCTGATCATTGAAATCGGCCCTCGCGATCTGGCAGAGGGCAATGTTGCTGTCATCCGCCGCGACCAGCTGTATCAGGAAAACGGCAAGCTCGCTTCAGTCTTCACGGCGCGCGACGCGTTTGTTGCCCAAGCAGCAGCTGTTCTTGAGGAAATTCAATCCGCGCTTTATTCCGAAGCCAAGGCGCGCATGGATGCCAACATTGCCCGCGATGTGACTGACCTTTCAAAACATTTCAAAGGCAGCGAAGACAAGGTGGTGGGCTGGGCCGAAGTTCAATGGTCGCGCCCTACCGGCGCGGCGCTGGACAAGATCGTTGAGCGGCTAAAGGGCCTGAAACTCACCATGCGCAACGCTCCCTTGGACAGCGCGCCAGCAGACGGCCTTTGCTTCTTTACCGGCGATAAGGCAGTGGAACGGATATTGGTGGGACGGACATATTGAATGGATGGAGGCGGTATTCAAGCCGGACAGGGGGTGCCGCAGAAGTGGTCAGGTCTGCGTTGAGAGGCGATGCCCCTATTTTCCTGTCTGTCGCCTTGGTGCTTGAGTATGAAGCTGTGGTAACGTGGGCGGAGCATCTGCTGGCGAGCAGTCTCTCCGCCGATGATGTGATGAGCGTGATTGATACTTTGGTGCACATCGCAAAACCGGTTGAATCGCATTTTCAATGGCGGCCCCAGTTGCGCGATGCGAATGACGAAATGGTTTTAGAGGCAGCGGTCAATGGGGGAGCGTCGTCGATCATAACCTTCAACCGGAAGGATTTCGGGCAGGCCGCCAGCCGCTTTGGCATATCGGTTCTATCCCCCAGACAGGCATTGGAGATTTTGAGATGACAGTAACCAGCAACTATGCCCCCCGGATTCCCGCCTCGCTCAAGCGCGAGGTTGAGAAGATAGCGCGTGATGACGGGACGAGCCTCAACCAGTTCATTGTCACCGCAATTGCTGAGAAAATGGCGACGCTGCGCACGGTGGATTTCTTTGCCGAACGCGCCGCGCGGGGAAATATAGCCGCGGCGCTTGAAATCATGAGCCGCTCCGGCGGCGAAGCACCACGTGAGGATGACCGTATCTAACCCACCCGCACTCGCTTGATGACAGCGATAAGTGCGTGGGTGATTGGGTTGCAGCTGTTACTGAAACACTCTATGTTTCAGTAACACTAACGGAGGCCGATCATGGGCAAGCATGAAGTCATCAAGCCATCAAGCGCAGAGCGTGTCCGCAAGCACCGGGCGGAGATGCGCGCGCGGGGCTTTCGTTTGACACAGATATGGGCAACTAACCCGGATGATCCTGCATTCCTTGCTGAAGTTAAGCGAGCAAATGCTGTTATCGCGGCGCATCCAGAAGAAGAGGAAGCCGCAATGGACTGGATCGAGTGGATGACGACTGGCGACGTTCAGGCCGAACCCGACTATGAATGGTAAAGCGCGGAAATACCGTCATCGCGGTATTTGGCGGCGTCCTTGGCGCCAAACCCAGACCTGCCGTCATAGTGCAGGATGATGTGTTTGAGGGGCCAGTGACGATACTTGCAATTCCCTTCACGTCAGGATTGGCCACAGCATCAGTTGTGCGGCCCGTTATCGAGCCCGACGGTTCCAACGGATTGGATGAGCCCTCCTGTCCAATGACGGACAAGCTGTTCCCGGTGCGGCGCGAGATGATTGGCCAAGTGATCGGCATGTTGGCGCGGCAAGATATGGATCAGATTGAACTTGCCATGCAAATCATGCTGGGAATGTCGCGACGCAATACCGCGGCATCACTAAACATTGGGCCCCAACCCGGGCGCTAAATGCCAAGCAACAATAACGAACTTGTTGGAGCCTATTTCATGACACCCGCCGTCGGTCACAATTTGCGTTTAGCCGGAGCCATTCTGGCGCTCACCTGTTCCTATATCGCCCCTGCCGCCGCCGCCGCGCCAGCTGTTGAGAAGCGCTACACGCGGGATTACGCGATCTGCCTGGAAAGCGACGACGCGGCAAATGGCATACAGTCTGCCATGAACACTTGCGCTTATGATGAATATACCCGGCAAGACGCGCGGCTTAATCAGGCCTATGTGATGGTGATGCGGCGGCAGGCCGTGGCTGGTAAGGCCAAGTTGCGCGGATTGCAGCGCGCGTGGATCAGGCAGCGCGACGTCAAATGTGAAGCGGAGCGGATGACTTATGACGGCGGGTCAATGGCACCGCTCGTCTTTCACACCTGCATGACCAATCAGGCCATCAATCGCACTTTATGGCTGGAGCGGTATCGCTGAGCCCGCTTCAAGATAGACCGCCACAGACTTCGCCACCTCCGGCCCCACGGCGAGCCCAATTTTGGTGCGGCGCATCAGCACATCCTCAGCTGTTGTTGCCCATTCGTGGGCGATGAGCCAGTCTAGCTCGACTTTGGTCAGGCCACCGCCAAACGCTTTGCCCATCTCCGCTTCGCTCGTCACACCTTCGAGCATGAGCGCAAGGAGCGTGCCGTAAGCGCGCGCCATGCGTTCGGAGCGCTCCTGCCCAAGGAACGGATATGTGGCGCGAACGCGGGCCAGAAATTCGGGAAATACGCAAGGCAAATTGCCGCCAGGCAGCGGCGCGTTCCCAGTAACAGGCGCAACTTCGCGACCAAGGGCCGGTGCAAGTTTCTTTATGGCCTCTTCCGCCAAATGCCGGGACGTGGTGATTTTACCGCCAAAAACCGAGAGCAGCGGCGGGCCATTGGCATCAAGTTCCAGCACATAGTCGCGCGTCACGGCCTTTGCTTCGCTTGCGCCGTCGTCATAAAGCGGGCGCACCCCGGAATAGGTGGCGCGCACGTCAGTTGGGCCAATTTGCCGTTTGAAATAAAGGTTAGTGGCCGCACAAAGATAATCAATCTCGGCTGCGCTAATCACAGCATCCTCTGGCTTTTCTACTTGTTCGTCTGTCGTCCCGATCAGGGTCAGCCCGTCTTCATAGGCAATGGCAAACACAATGCGCTTGTCTGGCTGCTGGAGCATGTAGGCGTGGCTCCCCGCAAACAGTTGATCGACAACGATATGGCTGCCCTTGATCAGGCGCACTTTTGATGCGGCGTTGATCCCGGCCTTGGCGAGGAGTTCCGCCACCCACGGCCCCGCTGCATTCACAATCGCCCGTGCCTCCACAGTCGATCCGTCCGTCAACTCGGCCTCCCAACGGCCTTTTACGCGCCGCGCCGACACCAGACCTGTCCGCGTGCGAACCTCTGCACCGTGCTTGGCTGCGTCAACGGCGTTCAACACCACTAGCCGCGCATCATCCACCCACGCATCGGAATAGACAAAGCCCTTGCTGGCTTCTTTCAGCGGCGCACGGAACAGATCATCGCCGCGACGAAGCCCGCGCGACCGAGGCAGACTGATCCGTCCGCCAATCGTATCATATAGCCACAGCCCCAAACGAACCAGCCACCACGGGCGCACAGCGTTCTGATGCGGAAGGACAAACAGCATGGGATAAATGAGGTGGGGAGCCGTGCGCAGCAGCCGTTCCCGCTCTTTCAGCGCTTCTCGCACCAGCTTGAACTCATAATATTCCAGATAACGCAGCCCGCCGTGGATCAGCTTGGTTGAGGCTGAGGACGTGTGGCTGGCAAGGTCATCTTTTTCCACGAGAAGAACGGACAATCCATTCATAGCCGCATCGCGCGCTATCGCTGTTCCGTTGATCCCGCCGCCGATAATGAGAATGTCATGCATAACAGGCGCGATAGGCAAAGAACCGCTCAGCCACAAGCGTAGGAACATAGGCAGGGGTGACGCGGTGCCCATAAACTCCTAACGCTCCGATCATGTCCAAAATCATCACGCCCGGCCTGCCCTCTCGCCAGCAAATTCTTGATTTCATCACCACTTCGGATGCCTCAGCAGGAAAGCGTGAAATTGCCCGCGCGTTCGGATTGCAGGGGAATGAAAAGATTGCTTTGAAATCGCTGCTCAAAGACATGGCTGATGAAGGCTTGATCGACTCAGCGCCGGGCCGGGCCTTTCATAAAATGGGCGGCGTGCCCAAAGTTACAGTGCTGCGGATTGCTGACATCGATGGGGAAAATGTTATCGCTGTCCCGGAAAACTGGGAAGCCGAGGGCAAGCCGCCGCCGCGCATTCGCGTGATTGAAAAGGGTAAGCAATCTGCGCTGGGCATCGGCGACCGCATTCTTGCGCGCACCGAAGAACGCGGCGCAGGCTATGTCGCCCATCCCATGAAGAAGCTCGCGCGTGGGGAGGATTTGATCCTAGGCGTTGTGGAAAAAGAGGGCGACCGCTTCGTATTAAAGCCCGTCGACAAAAAGGACCGGCGTGAGACTTTAATCTCTGATCTGGGGGAGGCCAAGGCAGGCGATCTTGTGCTCGCCGAAAAAGCCGGACGCCCGCCGCGCATCACGGCGCGTGTGACGGAGATACTGGGAGACCCTTTCGCGCCGCGATCCTTCAGCCTGATTGCGATCCACAAATACGGCATCCCCAATGTTTTTTCCAAAGAGCTGGAGGATGAAGCCGGGCGCATGGCCGCTTTGCCGCTGGGTGACCGCGAAGACCTTCGGCATTTGCCCATCGTCGCCATTGACCCCGTCGACGCGCGCGATTTTGACGATGCCGTCTGGGCCACCCCACGCGAAGGCGGCGGCTTTGATGCCATTATCGCCATTGCAGACGTCAGCTTTTACGTGCGCCCCGGATCTGACCTTGACGCGCAAGCCCGAAAACGCGGCAACAGCGTTTACTTCCCAGACCGTGTCGTGCCGATGCTGCCAGAGCAACTTTCTGCTGATGTCTGTTCGCTGCGTGCCGGCGAAGACCGGGCGGCGCTCGCTTGCCATCTGGTCATTGATACAGGCGGCCAAGTGAAATCGTGGCGCTTTTCACGGAGCATAATCCGTGTGGCAGCCAACATCCCTTATGAGGATGCGCAGGCCGCGATTGACGATGTGTCTCCCCACCCCTTGACCGAGACGGCCCTGCGCCCGCTGTGGGCCTGCTGGCGCTTGCTGGCCAAGGCGCGCGCCAAGCGGGAGCCACTCGATCTTGATTTGCCCGAACGCCGAGTGGTGCTTGATGAGGCCGGGCGGATCATGTCGGTTGCTGCGCGTGAGCGGTTGGATGCGCACCGGCTAATTGAGGATTTCATGATCGCCGCCAATGTCGCCGCTGCCAAAGCGCTGGAGGCCAAGAAAGCCCCCTGCATGTACCGCGTTCACGAACCGCCCGCGCGTGAAAAGCTGATTGCACTCAAAGACTATCTCGCGACGTTCGACATCGCTTTTGCGCTTGGCCAAGTGATCAAGCCTGCGACGTTCAACCGGATTATCAATCTGCTGGGAACTGCTGATCACCGCCAAGTGGTGATGGAACAAATTCTCCGTTCGCAGACCCAGGCTTATTATTCGCCCGTGAACGCGGGGCATTTCGGGCTGTCACTGGGCAGCTATGGTCATTTCACATCGCCCATTCGCCGCTATGCCGATTTGCTTGTTCACCGCTCTCTGGTGGCGGCTTATGAGCTGGAACCAGCGCGCGCAGAAACCGCCATCAGCAAAGATGACTTTGAACGGATGGACATTATCGGCAAGGCCATTTCCCAGGCCGAACGCCGCGCGATGGAGGCGGAACGCGAAACGGTGGATCGCTATGTCGCGGCCTTCCTGGCCATGCGCGTCGGCGAAGTCATCGAAACGCGCATATCCGGCGTGGCTAACTTTGGCTTTTTTGCCACTGTTGAAGGACTGGGCGGCGACGGGCTTGTGCCGGTATCAACCCTGGGGGCGGAATATTTCACGTTCGACGAAACGCTCAAAACCTTGAAAGGCGCTGACAGCGGGGACATTTATCATGTTGGCCAGACGTTGCCGCTCCGTCTGGTAGAGGCCAATCCGATCAGTGGGGCGTTGCGGTTCGAATTGCCTGATGCTGTCAATCATTTGCCAGTGCGCGGGCGGCGCGAAGCCAGCGGCCCAATGGGCAGACGCGGGCGGCCAGCAAATATCCGGCACAAAGGGAAGCGGCGTTAAGCGATGGCGATCAATTTAGGGGATTTGGCGCGCGGCACCCTCAGCTATAGCGTGCGCGAACCAGCGCTGGATGATATCCGGTTTGATCGCATTCGCAGCGGCTTTGCCACGCATTACATCGTTCATCCTGGCGCCCCGTCACGCTTCGCATTTGAACGCGGAGAGGGCTATCCCCGAGTTGGAAAATTTGACGCCTTCACGATTGTCGACAGTGGCAGCGTAGAACGCGTTCGTGACGGGGAACCGGTGGTTGAGGTGGAAGAGAATGGCAATGTCATCCCCTTTGGCCCGCGCTTTGGCTGGCTGCGCTTTTCGCTCAATATCCGCTCCATTCTGTTTGTCTGGGCGCTTCTGGTGTTTTTCACGGCCATGGCAGTAGGCGGCGATTGGCTATTCTGGCTTGTCGCGCTGATTGCCCTTTGGACCGGAACAATTGTCGCAGTGCAACGCAGCTTGAAAAGCAAAGTGCGGGGCTGGCTGGAACGCGGGAGCTGGAATTAGCACATATGAGTAAATTGTGGCTCAAGTGTCATTGCGAGCCCTTCGACTGCCTTGCAGGCGCTCAGGATAAACTGCCACCAAGTGGCAGCGCGGCAATCCAGACTGTGCGGCGTTGGCCTCTGGATTGCCGCGCTGCGCTCGCAATGACGGCCGACATTTAACGGCAACACCCTACCCCCCGGCCAACGCCTTTATCAGCCCATGCCAATGATCCAGGTTACCGTAAAAGCTCTTGACCGGCGTGCGTTCATCGCGGCCGTGCGCGCGTTCATCATCGGGTGTTACAATCCAGCTGCCATCAACGCCGTAAGTGGGGATGCCGACGCTGCGGATGAACAGTCCGTCGGTTGCCCCCGCTGACATTTGCGGCACAATTTCAAGGCCAGGAAACCGCTTTTGAACTTCCGCTGTGTACGCTTTCACCACGTCGGCACGCAGAGGCGATGCTGGGGACGCCGTGGATGGTCCTTTATACGCAACGGTCACGCCCTTACCCGCCACCGATTGCAACTCAGCAAGGACCGTCTTCGCCTCAACGCCGGGGAAGATGCGGCAATTGACAGTGGCACTTGCCATTTGCGGCAGCGCGTTGTCGGCATGGCCGCCTTCCAGTCGCGTCGCCACGCAACGAGTCCGCGTGCCACCGACTTCAGTCAGATCCGCTTCGATCAGGTCAGCCGCAGCGCCGTCTTTGGGATTGGCCAGCCATTTGCGCATGGCATCGCCCAGCGCGCCTTTTTCGGCCTTTTGCCGGAATTGAAAATAGGCCCGCGTGGTATCATTGAGCATCGGTTCAAACCGGTATTGGGACAGCTTCGTAAGCGCGCCACTCAAATCATAGATTGCATTATCAGGCCGAGGGCGCGAACTGTGCCCGCCGGGGTTACGCGCCGTAAAGGTGAAGCTCTGGAACATTTTTTCTGACGTTTGCAGGCCGTACCCAATCATCGGCCCACCTTTCAACTGCGCGCCGCCGCCTGCATCAGCGTTCAGCGCAAATTCCGCGTCAATCAGGCTAAGCCATTCCGTCGATGCGCGCAGAGCGCCGTTGCCGTCTGTTTCTTCGTCGCCGGTGAAAAGAATGACAATGTCGCGCTTGGGCTTAAACCCTTCCGCCTTCAATTGCAGGACAGCGTTGGTGATTGCTGCCACGCCGTTTTTCATGTCGATGGAGCCGCGCCCGTAAAGATAGCCATCTTCCTCAATCAGCTTGAACGGATCGCGTGACCAGTCCGCCGGCAGTGCCTCCACCACATCAAGATGACCGAGCAACAGAATGGGCTTTTTCGCGGGCTTTCCAACTGCCTTCCAGCGGATGATCATGGATTGCGTCCCGTCATGATCCTTCACGACCACGTCGCTGATCCCGCCCTTTTCAAACTTGTCTTTCAAATAAGCAACGACGCGCTTCACTTCGGCGGGGCGGGTGCTGACAGAGGGGATGGCAATCAAATCTGCAAAGATCGCGCGGCCACTCACATGCCACGGGTTGGTGGCATCCTGCGCGAAAGACGGCGATGCTAGGGCGGTGCAGGAAAGGGCGAGGATGGTTTGAAGTTTCACAGCGAGTCTCCCTGATGTGGGCCAACACTAACTGACCCCGTGGCCCTGCGCCAGATACTCCTGACTTTGCATTTCCATCAGGCGGCTGATCGTGCGGTCAAATTCAAAGCGACCGTCACCGGCTGCATAAAGCTCTGGCGGATCGGCATTGGCCGTGGCGATCAGTTTGACCTTATGTTCATAGAGCGCATCGATCAGCGTCACAAAACGCGCCGCTTCATTGCGATTATCAGGGCCAAGTTGCGGAATGCCGACGATGAAGACCGTGTGGTATCGCCGCGCGATGGCCAGATAATCAGATGCGCCGCGCGCTTCAGCACATAGCCGTTTGAAAGAAAACACCGCCACGCCCTTCAGGCTCTTGGGCACATGCAACAGCCGCCCCCCGCCCAGTTCAAGCGACGCGACAGGCACGTTAGCGCTATCTTCTGGCGGATAATCCGTCATTTTGAAGAAAGCCTCACGAACAGCGGCCGTGGCTGCATCGCCCACTGGTGTGTGCCATGTTTTCACGCCCGCCAGCCGTTCCATCCGGTAATCATTGGGGCCATTCAAGGGCAGCACATCCAGCCGCTGACCAATGAGCGCAATGAAGGGCAGAAAATGTTCACGGTTTAGCCCGTCTTTATACAGATCAGTCGGCGCGCGGTTGGATGTGGTGACAATCACCACGCCGCCTTCGATCAGCGCTGTAAACAGGCGTGACATGATCATCGCATCAGCGCTGTTATTCACCACCATTTCATCAAAATTCAGGACTTTGACTTCCGCTGCAATGGCGGCTGCGACCGGGGCAATGGGATCGCCCATTTCCTTGGCGCGCTCGGTGCGGATGCGCGCATGGATTTCGATCATGAATTCATGGAAGTGGACGCGGCGTTTCGCCTCAACCTGCAAACAGTCATGGAAGATGTCCATCAACATTGATTTGCCGCGCCCGACGCCGCCCCACAGGTACAGCCCGCGCGGAGCCTCTGGCTTTTTGCCAGCGAGTCGCCACAGCAAGCTGCCGCGCTTGGGCGCTGTTTCAAGTTCAGCCTGCAATTGACTGAGCCGAGCCGCAGCAGCGGCTTGTTCAGCGTCTGGCCGCAACTCCCCTGCATTCACCAGCCGCGCATAGCGATTGGCAACGCTGGTCATATTCTGGGTTTGGTCGGTTTGCGGATCGTGCCCGAAAAGGCGCAGACCAGATGAGTGTCATTGTCCTGCAACAGCTTACCGCGCAGGAACAGCAAACGCCCCGTTTCGCTCAAAAGCTCCACTTCGCAATCAAGCGGCTGATTGATCTTGCCGCCGCCAATGAACTGCACTGACAGGTCAAGCGTGACGGCAGGCCCCGGATCAAGCAGCCCGAACACCCGGGCCGCCGCGAACAATGATATATCCAGAAATCCCATCGCCGTGCCGCCGTGAAGGGCATCGGACAAATTGCTGTGCACCAGCGTGGGAAACATTCGCGTCCGCGCGCGCCCATCATCTTGGCCCCGCACCAGCATCTTGCCGAGGAAGGCGTTATACCGCGTGGTATCGCGCAATTCCCAGCTGTCCCAACCCGGATTGTCCGGGTCAGGCGCGCTGATGAAGGAGGGGAGAGCTTCCATTGATACAGGCAATCCAACCGAAGTTAGATATGCCGTTCAACCACCATCTTCTTCACTTCGGCAATGGCCTTGCCCGGTGACAGGCCCTTGGGGCAGACGTTGGAGCAGTTCATGATGGTGTGGCAGCGATAAAGACGGAACGGATCTTCCAGTTCGTCCAGGCGCTCGCCCGTCATTTCATCACGACTGTCGGCCAACCAGCGGTAAGCCTGAAGAAGGATCGCTGGCCCGAGAAACTTGTCACTATTCCACCAATAACTTGGGCAACTGGTTGAACAGCAGGCGCACAAGATACATTCATAAAGCCCGTCAATCTTTGACCGGTCTTCGGGCGATTGCAGCCGTTCCTTGCCGGACGGCGGCGGCGTCACTGTCTGGAGCCATGGCTTGATCGACGCATATTGCGCGTAGAAATGGGTGAAATCAGGAACCAGGTCCTTGATGACATCCATGTGTGGCAGCGGCGTAATTTTCACATCGCCTTTGCAATCTTCAATCGCTGTGGTGCAGGCCAGGCCGTTTTTACCGTCAATGTTCATCGAGCAAGACCCGCAAATCCCTTCACGGCAAGACCGGCGGAACGTGAGCGAACTATCCTGTTCGCCTTTGATCTTGATCAGCGCATCGAGCACCATGGGGCCACATTTATCGAGATCGACTTCGAATGTGTCATAATGCGGATTTTCGCCGCTGTCAGGATCATAGCGATACACTTTGAACGCTTTGACATGGTTGGTGCCGACATCAGCCTTATGGACCGTGCCTTTTTTGATGGTGCTATTTTTGGGCAGCATGAATTCAGCCATGTCACGTCCTTTTGTCTTTGATAGCATAAGTCTTAGCGCGACGAGGCGAACCGCTCAACCTGTCAAATAGCATATAGTGTTGGGCAATTGCTGCGCGTCAGTTTATGGCATCTCAGGGTCGCCATAACAAGTTTAGGGATGTACGTAGAAACTCAGCCAGATGACGGGCCGGATGGGGGAGGCGTCAGCAACAGGGATGTTGCCAAAGGTGCGGGCACAACGCTGCTCGCGCGGCTCGGTGGTGTGCTCGATCTGCTCACTCAGCCGCTCTATGTCTGGCTGTTCGGGCTGGCAAGTTACGGCTTTTACGGTGCGCTGTGGGCATCGATCAATCTGGTTGAAAATATAGCTGATCTGGGGATGACATCAGCGATGCAGCGAGTAGTACCTCGGGCAGGCAGCGCGGCTGGTGAAGCGTCCGCCTTGCGCGCATCCTTTATTCTGGCGCTGATCCCCTGCACTGTTGTTGCCGCGATTATTTCATTTTTGGCCGTGGCAGTCGCAACATTCTTCAATGCATCCGAAGGCGATGCAGCGCGGGTCGTAGATGCCGTGCGATATTTCGTGTGGGCGCTGCCGCTGTGGTGCTTCATCGAAATCGCAACGTCTGCGCTGCGGTCCAAACGGCTGTTTGGTGCCGAAATCCGACTGCGATTGCTGTGGGAGCAATTGGTGCGGTTCGGATTTGTGTTGATCTTTTACGCGAGTGGCGCTGGCGTCATGTCACTCATTTACGGGCATCTTCTGTCCCTGAGCATCATTTGCCTTCTCTGTGTCCGCTTGCTCAACAAACATTTTGAATTGCGGCTGATGCTTATTGGTCCGGTGCGTGACCGGATGTTTACTGAGTCGCTCAAAGCCGGTCTCGCAGTTTTACCAGTCAACATCGTGACGCGCCTGTTCGGTGATGGGCCTGCGATTGCCCTGAACGCGATTCTGCCAGGTTCAGCTGGAGCCATTGCGGGCGGACTGTTCATCATTGCGCGTAAAGTATCGAGTGTCGTGCAATTGGTGCGCACGGCTTTCGCTTATGTTCTTGCGCCTTTGGCAGCATCAGCATCAAACGCTGGCAAAGGCCATGTCGCCCGGATTTACGGCTTTGCGACTCGGCTTTCGCTGGCACTTGCGCTTCCTCTGGGTGCCATGCTGGCGGCGTCTGGCCCAACGCTACTGCCGCTGTTTGGCCCCGGGGCAGATGCGGCGCTGTTTGCCCTTGTGCTGCTCACCCTTGCGCGCGTGGCAGAGGCCGTGTTCGGGGCCGCGACTCCAATCCAGCAAGTCACATCTGCGCATCTCGATCAGCAGTTGGGCAGTATCGTTGGCGTTGGCATTGCTGCGCTGGTCGCATGGCAGCTCATCCCGGATTACGGTCTTAATGCCATGGCCGTTGCCGTTGCGATTGGCTTGGTGATTGCCGCTCTTTTACCTTTGTTCCAATTGCATATCATTGATAAACTTCATCCTTTTGCAGCGCCTTTCGGCACAGTGATGGCACGCGCGCTTGGGATTGCAGTGGCAGGGGCGGTTTTGGCGCTGGCGGTGCAGACATTGCCTTTGACGGGACAGCGGATTTGTCTGGGGCTGATTGTTCTCGCGGCGTGGCGATTGTCTTGGAAACTTGCCTTGGGCTTGCTCGCTTTTGGCCTCATAGAATTCATCGCGGTGAGGCAGATGCCTTCGCTTGATGCTATTTTCCCGCATTTGATGGCATTATCGATTCTGGTTCCCATGCTGGCCGCTACGCTTTGGGCCTCAATGCGCTTTGCCTTGCCAGTTGAGGACAGGGCTGAACTGGGCAAAAAGGTAGGAAAGCGCCTCAAACTCTTATAGACGCTTGCCAACTGGGCACGGGCTTGTCAGCATCTTTTCGGTCAAGTTTAGAGGAAAATATCTTGGTTGAGGGCACGTCGCCCCGTGTCGCGTATTGGGGATTTCTGAGTTACAGTCATAAAGACCGGCGGGCGGCAACAAAGCTGCACCGCCGATTGGAAAGCTACCGCGTGCCTGCCAAATTAGTGGGCTTGCCAATGCCCGCCGGTGACGTGCCGTCCAAGCTTTACCCCATTTTCCGCGACCGTGAGGATTTAAGCGCTGGGGCTGACTTGTCAGTTCAGGTGCAGGAGGCATTGGCTAGTTCCCGCGCGCTGATCATTCTCTGTTCACCCAATGCAAAGGCGAGTGTCTGGGTAACCAAAGAGATAGAAACGTTTCGCCAGCTTCACCCGAACAGGCCGATCCTGGCGGCGATCCTTGAAGGCGGTCCCCAAGACGCTTTCCCAGATCCACTCACCCGGTGGGGAAATGAACCCATCGCTGCAAACCTGCGCGACGGCGAAGACGGCTGGCGGCTGGGGTTGCTAAAAATCATATCGGGAATGACGGCAGTCCCGCTTGATGCGCTTGTCCAGCGCGACGCCCAGCGTCAATTGCGGCGTGTGATGACCGTCACGGTCAGTGCGATGATCCTGGTGGTAGCCATGACAACGCTGGCCGCGTTTGCCGTTCGTGCTCAAAATGATGCTGAACGCCAGCGCGCGCAATCCGAAGGCCTGGTGGAATATATGCTCACTGATTTGCGGGACAAACTGAAAGGCGTCGGGCGCCTTGATGTTATGACTGCGGTCAATGAACGGGCGATGCGCTATTACGGGGGTGATTCGGTCAAAGGCCAGCTCCTCAAAGCGCGCACATTGCATGCCTTAGGTGAGGATGATCAAAAGCGCGGGGATGTTGCAGGCGCTGAAAAGCGCTTTTTGGTGGCACTCACTCTCACGACCTCTTTGGCGCAGAGCGAACCCAGAAATCCTGCGGTCATTTTTGCCCATGCCCAAAGCCAGTATTGGGTTGGCCAAAATGCTGAACAATCAGGCAATCTTGAACGAGCATCCACCTATTACCGCCATTATGCAGCAGCGGGGCACAGGCTGCGTCAACTTGATCCTGCCAACCCCGACTATATGATGGAAGACGGCTGGGGCCACCTGAACGAAGGCATTGTTATTCAAAGCCAAGCCGCAAAAATCGGGAGTGAAGCGCCAGGCTATGCAGAACGGATTGTAGCTTCAAATGCCTTGTTTGAAAATGCGGCAGGCACGTTCGCTCTTGTGCTGGCCAAGCGACCTGCGGACCAAAAGGTACGTTTTGAACTCGCCAATACAAAGGCATGGCTTTCGGATGGTTATTTTTATCTGAAAGATTTCAATCGAGCTCTTGCGTTTCGCCGCGAAGAAAATGCGCTGAAGCGTCGGATTTCAAAAAGTGATCCGCTTAACCGATCGTCTATCTTCACACTTGCCAACTCACACTATGCCATTGCCCGCATCCTGAACCGCCTTGGATCAGCGTCAGCAGCGCAGGCAGACATGGACATTGCGCTGGTATTGCTCAATGATTTGCACAGGGCTGATCCCGGTAACACAGAATGGCTTGAACAGCTGGCGCTAGCGTCGGCTTATCAGTCACGAATTTTGCTTGATCAAGGAAAGCGGGGCGCAGCAAAATCCTCATTCCTGTCCGCTCGACAATTTGAGACCGCCGCAAAAAAGGTAAACTCGCCGCGATCAGCAGAAATATCGGATGCGCTGCGCGGAGTTCCATTTTGATCATTGCAAGGGGACGTGAAATGACAAACGCCGAACAGCGGAGCGATTGCGAAGGCCCGGTCGACATCGTCGGTCAAGCGCGCCTTGGTGCAGGCATCAAGGGCTTTACTGAAGAACCAGCCTTTGTCATTTTGCACATGATCGGCCTGACAGGAAAAGGCGATCTGAAATTGACACAATATTCAAAGGCCTTTTGGGATGGTTCCGAACAGCCTGTGCGCCAGCCTATTTCCCTCAAACAAGCGGCGACGGTCATGAATGTGATGATGGCAGATATTCGTGCGGGCGCGTTAAAGCCAGACAAACTCGACGATTTTGACGCGTTGGTCTGGACCAATCTCTCCTACGTTGGCTTCATCGCCACCAATGACGCGTGGGCGTTTCGCGGAAGTGACGGCAGTGGAGAAGCCGCTGTCGTATTTGAGATCAATACCCATTCCTTTTTTGATGGCTGTCACGCGAAAATTGGCGGGCAACCGGCCTATGTTTTCATCAATCACATGAAAGACAAACAAGCCAATGATCTTGGCCCACACCCCGATCCGTTCAAATATAGCATGTTTTTCAGGGTACCCGTCGTAACAAGGCCACGGTCAAGCCCCCCCCGCAAACTTACGCTGATCATTGATCCCGGTGGCGCAAACATGGGACCGCGGGGGCGGCCGTGATGCAAACATGATCCCCCTACCCCAAATCACTGCCATGGCCCGCGCGGGGGCAATTGAGGCCGCATGGGCCTTATTTGAGGCAGCTGGGTACAGCAAAGCCATTGACAATCCAGCAGCCCTTGCCGTGAAAGGGCGATTGCTCAAAGACCTCGCCTACCATGCGCCAGCCGCAGACATGGCGGCCCTTATGGTGGATGCAGCGTGCGCTTATCTGGCAGCGGACACGCTGACGCCGGAGCCTTATCTGCTAATCAATGCAGCGGCCTGCCATGCACTGGCTGGCAATCTGGCTTTGGCGAAAGCAGAGGCACTGGTGGTTCTGGCGCGGCTAGACCCGGGTTCACGCGTCAATGAAACGCCCTATTGGCGCGCCGCAACTCGTGCAGAGGCGCAGCTGATCTGCGGCAATGTGGGCGAGGCCGACGAACAGTTAGGGGCCGCAGTCGCCATTAACCCTGCGGAATATGATGACCGTGCCGCAACATTACGTCAGTTGGGGCGGTTAATTGCTGCGGCGGGCGGCGATGCCACTTGGCTTGATAAGCACCGCCCGCCCGCAAGCCTGCACTTTGCCGGGCATCTGGGGGTGGAACCAGACTATTCACCGCGATTGAGGGAAGGTGTCGACGCCGTTCTTGCTATCGAACAGGTCGGCTTTGGCTTCGGTGCCCTTGCGGCTGGGGCCGACATGATCATTGCAGAAAGCCTGATTGCGCGCGGCGCTGAACTACATGTTGTGTTGCCTGCGACTGTGCCTGATTTTCGGGCCATATCCGTTACGCCCTACGGCGCGGATTGGACCGCGCGGTTTGAAATGTGCCTTTTAGCAGCAGCATCAGTGCGCATTGCAACTGACGTTGGCGCTGATCAATTTGAACCGCTGGCAACAGCCTTTGCCGCAGAGCTGGCAATGGGAAGTGCCATGCTCAATGCACGGCAGATCGAAGGTCGCGCTGTGCAATTGCTGGTGATTGATGAAGCGGGCGGCGCTTACGGCGGCGGGGCACTGACTGCACGGGACGGGGCCACTTGGGCGCAAACCGGACAGGCCCAGCATCTGATCACAGCGCCGCGATCTGCATTGGTGCCATCATCATCACGCGCGCGCGAAGGCCGTCCTGACCGGCGGCTGATGGCGCTGATCCGGGTTGATTGTGGCGGGCTGGAAAGCCTGTCCGACGCAGACTATGCAAGCCTGCTCGACAGTGAGATTGTGCCATTTGAAGCTGCGGCTGCGACTTTGCCTGATCAGCCAGCCATCATCCAGCCGATCACCAACGGCCGCATCCTGGCCTTTGCAAACCCCGCAACAGCCGCATCATACGCGCGCGGCCTGCTTGCGCTGGACACAAAACTCACGATTCGGATCGCAGGGCATTACGGCCTGATCCATGACCATGGCAGCGTGCTGCGCGGCCCTGCGCTTAGCCTTGTCGATGAGATTATCGCCGCTAGCGTCACAGGCGTGCTGACTGTTTCAGACGCCTTTGCAACAGCACTTCAGATTGGTGGCGGCACCGCAAGCGCAGTCTATGTTGGCGATACCAATTCCCCCGCCTTCACCGTGCCGACGCGGCTTTTCACTGTGACGGTGTGACGGTGGGCACCGTCATTGCGAGGAGCAAAGCGACGCGGCAATCCAGAGGTCAACGCCGCACAGTCTGGATTGCCGCGTCGCTTTGCTCCTCGCAATGACGACTCAAGTTCAATTAACGTTGGCCTATCCCCGCTTTGCCCGGAAATTAAAGCTGATTTGCACAGCATCCGGAATTTCGTCGGTTTTGGCATAATCCCCCTGGCCCACGCCGTAGCTGGTGCGGCTGAGCGATGCGGTGCCGCTGACGCGCGCATCCTTGCCTTTGACATCAAGCGTGAATGACAGCGGCACTGATTTGGAAACGCCGCGCAGCATAAGTGTGCCATCGGCCCGGTATTTGGTGCCGCC